>JAIPAH010000020.1 GCA_021740175.1 Bacteroidales bacterium | reverse complement strand
AAAAAGAAAGGTTTTTTATGTTTCATAATTTAATTTCTCAGTATAAAACAAAATTAACTAATAAATTTCACAATAAAAATCACTATCCGTATAGCAAACAATATTTAAAGATTACGGTATTCCGCACCTTTGGCAGGTTAGGTTGGTGGCTTCTTTTGCTACAAAGATTGCGCTGCTCCGCAGCTGGTTCTTTTATCCCCGTATTCATAGATGAGGATTTTTGTTTTATCGACGGATTCAATGAAATAGGGGTTGGAAAGCGACTTGTCCGTAATTAAATCAACGGGTCTATCCAATAGCTTCTCTAATTCTTCAACGAGTTCAAAATAATTGTTGGCATAATCGGCATAATCCATTGGGTAAAATGAAACCAACAAATCGATATCGCTTGATGCATCAAAGTTGTTGGTGCATACCGAACCAAAAGCATATAGGTACTTTACCTTATGCTTTGCGCATAGGTGTCTTATCTTTTCAATATTATCTTTTAAAATCTTTTGCATCTTATCTTCAAAGGTATTGATTCTTCGTCTCATTAGCAAATCATTTAACTCACCGGCGGACTGCGATTTGCTATTCGATAAAGCATCTTAATCCCCGCCCGACTGAATGACATCAGTTGTTTGGGCGGGCGCAAAAACCCGCTTAATTCCCTTCCAAAATCCGCGTAATCTCTTCCCAATAATCCGCGTAATTCGCGCCAACCTACTTCTCCAGCAACTCCTCGGGATTGACCTGGATTTCTTGATTATCCCGGAAATTGTAGAGGGTTTGTTTGCGAAGCTGGTAATAATTGCGCCAGTAGTCGTAGAGGGCGCGGATGTAACCCAGTTGGGCGTTGTCTTTTTCTTCCTGGGCGATGTTGAGTTCGGTGATGCTGATTTTGCCGATCATGTAGCGCTGTTTGGTGACGTTGTAACGCTTGCGGGCTACCGTATCGCTTTTGGCGGCGATGCGCAGCTGGTTGTCCTGCATGTTGAACTGCATGACCTGGAGGTAGACTTCCTGGCGGAAATCGATGCGGTCTTGCTCCACCTCGCTGCGGACCAGCTCGCGGTTCGACTCGGCCATCCGGATTTTTCCTTTGGCCAGGCCCCCGTCTATGATTGGCACGCTAATCCCTACCGATAAACGCTGTTGATCGGAAGGATCGTTGTAGGCATCCGTAAAATCCAATGCTTTCTGCGTTAGACCGTATACGGCTTGTATTTCAGCGCTAAAGCGATTTTGCTTCCGTGCCTTGTTAACATCCCGGTTGGCTTCCATGAGCCGGCGCTCAAAAGCCAGGGCTTTGGATTGGTTATCACGCGCCTGCCGGACGGCCTGTTGCGCTCCCACATCAAACCTGGGTACTTCTTTAGGGGGTACAAGTTCAACAGAGGTCTCTTCGGGGAACTTTAAAAACGACTTTAGTTGAAATAGCTTATTCTCGAGGTCCAACTTCGACTCTTCCACGGCTGCATTGGATTTCAATAGCTGAAGCTCCAGCTGCAGCAGCTCATTCTCGGCTATGGTTCCGATATTGTAGCGCCCTTTGGCAATTTCATATAATGTATCATTGTTGGCCTGGTTGATTTTGTTGATTTTATGCTGCATCTGGGCCAACAGCACATCAAAAAACAGGTTGGTGGTCTTCAGGGCCACCTGCTCCATTGATTCGATGTAGCTTTGTTTAGCTTCCTTGTATTTGAGCGGTTCAATCTTTTTATCCCATTTGTAGGGGACAAAATCAAACAAGGGTTGTTGCAAGCCGATGTTAACAGGGTTGGTCCGGTAAGAGGTAACCGTCGAATCACCATAAAACTGGTCTAGGCGCTCGATTCCCGAACGCAGGAATACTTCGCCCCCGGTAAAACCGATTTTCTGCGATAGCTCCATATTGGTGGAAGAAAAAGCGGACTCGGAAGAGCCGAAGATGTAGCTACCATCATCCTGTCGGATGCTTTGGATAGATTTTTCCAAATTAGGAAGTGTGGCATCCAGGTTCAGCTTGGGGCGATAGGTGGCCTTAAAAGTGTTATACTCCCAGTACTTGCTCCGGAACTTATGCTTGGCCGCCAGCGCATCAGGCGATTCTTCCTTGGCTATGGCGATGGCATCCTCCAGAGTAAGGTAGCGCGTTTCTTCCTGGGATATTCCTTGAGCAGAAAGCACCAAGGCAAAAATTAAAACGGAGATTTTCCTCATAACTGATAACCTTATCTTCGATTTCATGAATAACGTTTGCTTTTGAAGCATCGTGCAATACAACCCGTGATTTTTCAATTGTAAATATAATCGTTTCATACTTATTGGTGTCTTTTCTTTAGTAAAAATACCGGTAGAAATATGAACACTCCTAAAAGGGAGAAAATTAATCCTCCTATTGAACCGGCCGCAAAAGCAAACCAAAAAACTTCATTCTGCCCGCCTAACAGAAAGGGTATCAATCCCAATATGGTCGAAGTAATGGTTAGCAGAACAGGAATTATCTTATAATGAAAAGCCTTTAGATAAAGTTCTACATTGTTCTTGCGTGCCGGTTGATTATTAAACTCATTGATGATATACAAAGAAGAGTTTACAGTAATTCCGGCTAGAAGAATAAACGAAGCATATCCGCCCTGGTCAAAATTGATATCAAAAAAATAGAAGGTAAGGAATGCCCCGACAAAGGACATCGGTACGAGAGATAAAATAACGAAAGGCTTTTTCAATGATTCGAAAAGAATCGCGCATATAAAGAAAATAATAGAAAGAATTCCGGCAAGGATCCAAATCTTATTTGAACTTTTTCCTTGTGAAAACATTAAATGATGGGGAGGCTGGGCATGATAACCAAGCGGAAGCGAGTTATTCATTTTATCGACGTGATTATCCACTACCTTAGATTTCAATGCGGCCGGACCTGCAAAATTAAATTCAACAGCTAACCGATATTCCTGGTTCTTCTTAAAAATATTATTCCCTGTTGAAACTTTTTCTATTTTACCTGCATTTGAGAGCTTTAGCATCCGCTCATCTTTGATTAAAGGTGAATGCTTCAATTGCCATGTATCAAAATCAGAATTACTCGACTGGATATTAACCGTTTGCAGCTGATTGTTTATGTATAATTTTCCAAAAGGCGCGGGCTGCATGGTTTTTTGTTTTAGAACCGAATAAACTTCAGCCGATGAAAAATTAAGATTACTCATAGACATTTCATCTAACCTAACCAGAATTTTATGTCTGAGAGGAGGAGCTCGCCATGAACTCTCCCCGCGTATTGCCAGGTCTCTGACACGGTTGTTTTTGTTAAGTTCGGATTTTAGTTTTTCGGCATACCGGTATAACTGTTCGTAATTGTATCCATAAACATAAATTCGCGAATCTTTGTAATTTGTATTTACCGCATTATTAAACGCCTTACCTACTCCATAAACCGTCCAATCCATTCCACCCAGGTTATTGGCTTTGGTAATGAGCTTTCCTTTAAGTATAAATGGAAAGAATTGTTTTTCATATTTTTCTTTAAAATAAATGGATATCCTGGCATTTCGATAGTTTCGGATATCGGTAGTATACATATCAATCTCATCAAATCTGCTCAAATAATCCTCCATTTTTTTAAATGTTGCGTTCACCTGTTCTATGGTTGACCCTTCGGGCATTTTCCCTGTCACGAACAATTTAGTCCGCTCGGGTTGACTATAAAACGATGCCTCATACACCTCTTGTGTAAATAGCCTCAAGGAACCTCCCAAATAGGTGTTCACCCATTTCTTAAGATGAACTTTATACCACTCACTACCCAACGTGCTATTATACACCTGTGCCCCCCATGTGTTGTTGTCGATTTTTCCTGGTAGCATATAAACAGGCGTACCGAAAGCCAGAACTAACAACAAGACAAAAATCCATTTATATTTGAGTTGCAACCTTATCCAGGAATAATAGATATGCGAAAATTTTATAATACGACGTTGCCTTTTAATAAACCGGGGAGTGCGTCGAGGCCGGATATCGATTTTTTCGAGTAACGAAGGAATAAAAAACAAGGCGATAAAAAGGGACACCCCCAGATTAATTATTATAATAAGACTGAAATCTATCAGCTTGAGTTGTTGATTTTGGTTGAGAAAGAAAATCAGACTTAAAGCCCCGATAGTTGTTAAAGTGGCCGCCAATATCGAAAGGAAAGCTTTTTTATTAGCATGATGTCTTAAATGATCAGTCATAATGATGCTATTATCGATAATGATGCCCAGTGATATGGTCATTCCGGCAAGGGAATAAATATGAATTTCCAGGCGGGTAGCATAGTAAAAAATAACGGCGATAGCGAGATTTGTTACGAGCGTTATGGTAATGAGCAATAAGTATTTTAGCTGACGGCTGATAAGCAAGACAAAAAGCAGCAGAACCACAACAGCAATAATAGCACGAATGCCTACTTTCCTGATTTCTTTATTAATATAAGATGTGGCATCATACATTTTCCTAATCGAATACCCCGGAGGAAGGGTCTTTTGCAAAGAAGCGATTTGCGTTTTGACCTGGTCAGCCAATTTCAACATATTGACACGACTTTCGGGAGTGACAACCATATTAACGGTATTCTGGCCATTAATCCGATGATAGGAAGAAGGAGCACTTTTTTTAAATTTTACTCCGGCAATATCCTCCAGGTAGATGATGCGCGATTTATGTTTCTTTACGGGAATATCATGCCATGCTTTCCTGGTTTTTAGCCCTGTTTTTAGCCGTAAACGATATTTTTGTTTGAATTGCCTCTCCTGTTTAACCGATACATAAGCAATATTTTGGGTAGTGAACCATTCTTTTATGGCCTTTTGAATATCTTGTGGGCTAATATTCAGCTTTTGAATTTTTGTGGGATCGTAGGTGATAAACCATTCATAGGGTGTAGCTCCATATACACGAACCTCATGTATACCTTTGATTTTTGTAATCTGAGACTTAATGTTGTCCTGGGTAAATTTTTTGATGTAATGACTTGGTGCCGAACCATAGATAGCATAGGAGAGTAATTTCCGGTCTTCATCATCAGGGTTATTAACCGATAAAACAGGATAAGATACTTCTTTGGGAAGTTTGGGATAGGCCTGGCGAATATAGGAAGCGATTTGAAAACGAGCGGCATCCATATTGATATTTTCTTCAAAAGAAACCGTTATGGAGGCCTTGGAATGCATGGTTTTGGATTCGATATTTTCAATTCCTTTCATTCGACTGAAAAGACCCTCCAATTTCCCTGTAACGCGTGATTCAATAATACGGGCCGAAGCATTCGGCCAATTAAAATTCACCGTAACGGAAGGCAGGGAACGCGAAGGAACCAAACTAATGTTAAGACGTGGTATTAAGCCAATACCTACTACCGATAAAAGAATGAAAACCATGATTATCGAAAATGCCGACAAAGGTCCTTTTTTGGTCTTATCATCATTATATTTATCCACGCTTTCACTCATTTATCAATCATTCCGTTTTATTCTTCCCATTGTTACCAAACAATATCTTTCACTTACTTATTAATGCTTTTCAACGTCCTTTCCCAATTCATTTTGCCCTTATTGCAGGAATATAATATCATCACTACCTTGCCTATTATACGATTTTCAGGAACAAAACCCCATGTTCGGCTATCCTTTGAACGATGTCTGTTATCGCCTAACATAAAATAGTAATTTTGCTTAAATTCATAAATGGAGCTTTTCTTATTGTCAATATAAATCTCGCCGTTCTCTATTCGTAGTGAATGATTCCCGTATTGCTCAATAATCTTACGGTAAAACTCAACATTATCAAGGTTCAGGCTAATTGTTTCTCCTTCTGCAGGTATATACAAAGGTCCGAAATCAAAAGTATTCCAATTATTCTTCCTGCCGTAAGCCACAAATTGAGAGCGCTCGTTTTTCTGTGATTTAAAAGCATCTATTTCATACAAATTATTATAGCCTTGTTTTTTCAGTGATTGTGTTTTTAATTTTACAGAATCTACAGCGCTTTTACGCATCAATTGTGTTTTTACATCCTTTGAAACACTTGCATAACCTATTGAATCTGATATCCGAACAATTCCTTGATGCTCATTTTTGACAAATTTTTGCATTTTTACCTTTTGATTAAAATAGATTAAGTATTCATAAAAAATATTCCCGGAAGATGTTATTAATCTATTATTAATCAACAAATTGTCCCCCTCAAGCTTTATTCGATCTCCAGGCAACCCCACACATCGTTTTACATATACTTGTTTTTTCCCCGGTGGTTTAAAAACTACCACATCGTTACGACTTATCTTCTTAAATCCTTCAAGTTTTGTAACATCATTATTTGATACATTACGGGGACTTTTCGCAAATACTTTCAGCCACGGAACATCATGTAAAGACTTGGGAATGGCAGGGCCATATATTATTTTGTTTACAAAAATCATATCGCCCGGGAGAAGAGTGTTTTTCATAGAACCGGATGGAATGGTATAAATGCCGAAAAGAAAAATCCGGCAAAGAATAGCCAAAAGAAAAACGACTAAGAAAAAAAGGGGCCATTTAACCCATCGTTTTATGTATACCCATAGCTTCATGTTAGTGTAAAGATTTTTGAGTGGGACGCTTAAGCAAATAGTAAAATAATGGAATAAAGTAAAGGCTAACAAATGTACCAATTGCCATACCTCCTATGACAGCAACTGCCAATGGCCTTTGCAGATCAGAACCCATTCCTGATATAAATAAAAAGGGAAGCATGGCCATAATCGTCGTCAGGCTGGTCATCAATATGGGTTTAAGCCGTCTTTTTCCCCCTATAAAAAGCGATTCAGTTAAAGTGTATCCCTTATACCGCAACCTGTTGATTGTGTCGATCTTCAATATCGAATCATTAATAATTATACCCGCCATTACGATAATCCCGATTAAGGACATGATATTTAAGGTTTCGCCCATCAACCACAATAAAAAAAGCGCGCCGGCTATATCCATAGGTACTTCCAGGAGAACGATAAAAGGTAGACTCAGCGATTCGAATTGGGAGGCAAGAATAAAATACAGAAGCAACAAAGATATGAGCAGAATGATCAATATTTCTTCAACCATTTGCTGAGTGGAAAAAATACTGCCATGCCAGGTGACATCATACGCTTTACGAGCCAGGAAATTTTCGATTTTTCTCTGAACATCCGATACTTTCTCTTTTTCAACATGAAACACTAAGGGATAATATTCTCCGTTTTCTCCGGAAGTTATTGTCTTAAAATCTTTTGAATAACGGATTGCTAACACTTCCTTCAAGGGAATGTATTGCTTATTCTCGTTTTTTATTTTTGCCTGATTTATCAAATTAAACATGGGTTCCTGGCTATGAGCCAGTACAATTGGCATAAAATGCCGGCTGTTTTTGATATCGGACACCTGGTATTCATTAAACAAAGTTCTCAGTTTGTTTATGACCTGCTCTCGCTTAATATCATATATCTTCAAACGCTCCGCATCCAGAGCTATTTCTATATGTTCGCGGGCGGGGACAGCGGAAAAATTAAAAGCATCAAACCGGTTATCTGTTTGATGCAGCAACGCATTAACCTGCGAGTAATCCAGCCCTTGCTCCTTTTCGTAAGGCATAATGCGGGCTACAAGGGGCGGCTTATCTTCAGAAAACAATAGTTCGAAAACATTTTCGGGGGGTAAGAAATCGAAATGCGCCTCCGGGTAATTTTTCCTAAAAAACGTTCTGATATTTTGTCTGGCTACTTTGACGCTTTTACTGTCCTGAAATTTGATATATATCTTAGAAGCATTCGGCGCGTTGATATTATTCAAATTCATCAAATACTGTTGCGAGCCTGCATAAACGGAGGTTTGCTCAATAAGGGTATCGATTTGTTTAAGCAACATGAGCGAGCGCCGTTTATTTTCCGCAACATTGATTTTATCATTCCATTGCAATGAAACAAACATCTCATTATGTTTGATTTGAGGAATCTTTTCTTTGTCAATAGCCCGATAAAAGAATAGGCCGCCTACCACAATCAATAAGAATATTCCCGTCATAACGCTCCGGTGACGCAATACGTTATTCAATCCTTTCTCGTAAGATGAATAGTAATTCCACCCCTTAACCTGTTTCCCCAACCAAATTCGTTTTTCCCGGTCTTTTCTGAACACCAGCTTGTAATAAACCGGCACCAGGGTAATGGATACAAAGAAAGAAATAAACAACCCGATAGCCACTGCCATGGCTTGATCATAGAACAAGGCCCCTGCCAGTCCGCTGATAAAGATAAGCGGTATGAATACGGCACAGGTAGTAAGCACTGAACTCAACAAAGGGCGAATAACCTCATTGGTGGCTTGAATGCATGCATCAACAAGCGAATGCCCCCGGTCTATATACTGTGTGATGTTGTCTATAACAATGATCGAATTGTCAATCATCATCCCCAGTCCAAGTACCAGCCCGGAGAGTGAAATAATATTGACCGATATGCCGAATACGTGGAAGAGCAAAATACTTATGATCAGCGAAGCAGGAATACTGATACCAATTAACAGGGGGGTGCGTATATCGCGTAAAAACAAGAACATGATGACAAAAGCAAGAATTGCCCCTAACAACAAAGTGTTTCCAAGATTGTGGATAGAATAATCCAATAGTTTTGTTTGGTCACGTATCACCTGGAATTGCAGATTAGGGTATTTCGCATGAAAATTTTTGATAAGGGTATTCAAAGATTGCTGCATATCTTCCATGCGGGCACCGGATTTTTTGATAACAGCTAATGAAACGGCTTCCTGACCTTGTGAAGTTACAAGCCCGCTGCGCTTTGCCGGGCGCACCTTTACATTAGCTATTTCCTGCAGCTCCAATGTTTTATTTCCTGCTTTCAGGGTAATTTTTTCAATATCTTCTTTGCTATTCAGTGTTTTATCAAACCGTAAGTTGTATTGATAGATCCCATCTTTCACAACTATTGTCCCCAGCTTTAAATTATTAGCATGTATGGCTGTTTCAATATCAGAATAATGCATATTGAGTGATCGCAGCTTTTGCTTGTCCGGGATAATAGCAATTTCCGTATTTACTGTTCCGCTAACATCAGCAATAGCTACTTCCGGGAGCTGCTCCAATCGCTTTCTTATGACCCTTTCAGCAAAATTACTCAGCTCAACAAAACGACTGGAAACCTCTCGTGTCTTTGATGATTGAGCATTCAAATACGCCTCTTTCGCAGTTATATTCAAATAAAAAACCGGGATGTCAGAGGCTCTGGCTTTTATGACCCTTGGCCGGGGTAAATCATCGGGCAGAAAATTCATGGCCCGGTCAATCTTTTCGTTGACATCGATAAAAGCCAGATCCACATTGGTGCCATACTCAAACTCCAGGTGAAATACGGCACTTTCATCCCGTGCTTCACTTTTGAGAGATTTCAAATGAGGCGTTTGCATCAACTGTCTTCGTAGAGGCCTGACCACGCCATTCTGCAACTGCCTGACGGGCATATCCTTGCCATCGATTTTCACCGTCATTTCCGGAATCGCCACATCCGGCATCAGCGATACCGGAAGACGTGTCATAGCAAAACTTCCCATGATAATGAAAGCAAGAAAGGTCATCGAAACTGCTATTGGGCGTGCTACCAGGAACTTCACCATAAGGTTACCTTGTCGTTTGTTTTGGCTGTTGCGGCGATTCTACTTCAACAATCGATTCATGAGCCAGGTTTATATTATTTGAAACAATCACCGTATCCCCCCTATCAAGGCCTTCTTTGATAGTATAATATTTACTGTTTTCCTCTCCTGTGGTTACATAATTCCATATAGCAATACTATCGTGTTTCAGGGTAAAGACTACTTCTTTGTTTTGTCTCAATACCAATGCCCTTTTTGGGATAATCAGTTTCCCGGGGATTTTTGTTCTGACGGTTACTTTTACATTCATTCCTTCAACGAGTTGCCCTCTCTTATTATCTATCAGTCCCCGCACCGTAACTAGCCCGTTTTCGTCAACCACAGGATTAATATGAGTAATCCTGCCCTTGTAGCTGTCTCCTGTCATGGTTTTGGCCATAAAGGTTTTATGGAGTGCCAGTTCATCAAGCTCCGACTCAAGTACTTTAAAAACCACATGATACCGGTTGTTATTAATAAGCAAACAAAAATTTTCAGAGGCGTCAATTTTATCAAATTCTTTTTTTTCAATATTGGCAACTACCCCTGGGAAAGGAGCCGAAAGGGAAGTCATTTTTAATTGATGACGAGCCTTGGCAAGTTTCGTCCGGGCATCTTCCACCCCGGATTTTATTTTCGCTATTTCCATAAAATTATCCGGGACAGACGCGGTATCTTCCGGGTTATAACCCTGTCCTATCAGCACATCTTGTAAACTCACCTTTGCTTTATTTAACCGGGTACGTGCTTCTTTTAACGCATTTCGGTAAGAAAAGTCTTTCAGTTTGGCTAGCATTTGTCCTTCCTGTACTTGCTGCCCGTTTTGGACCCCTATCTTTTTTAGTTCACCCGACACGCCAAAACGAAGTTTCGCTTTTTGCACCGCAGCAAGCTTGCCATTACCGGTTAATTCCCTGGAAAATGTCTTTTCCCGAAGCACCAGGGTATCCACCTTGTTTTTCTCTTCCATACCCTGCCTGTTGGCCTGCTCTTGCCTATTTTCATCTCCCGACCGGCACGAGACCAGGAAAAGAAAAGGAATAAAAAGCAACACGAATGTTTTATGCGTTATAGGAGATTTCCAAGGAAATAGTAATGTTTCAAGCATGGGATTTGTTTTGGTTTTACTTAAATAAATATATTTGTTTCGCTGCTTATTTCCAAATCTTTCAACCGGATCATTGGTCAGCAGCATTCAGCCGCTTAATAATTTCCTGCTCGTACAACGCCATAAGCTTTTCGCTGCGTGCAGGATTTCCGACCAGTGTAACTTCATTATCACCGTTTAATAAAAACGTTTTGTAGTCTTCATATTCCGATAATTCATTTCGTTTTAAATACTTTTTCTGAGTATCAAACATAACCGGGTATTCATGAATCGATTCGGGATAGTAATATTGAATAAATTCATCCCGGCTAAAGGCATATACGTAAAAAAGAATTTGAAAATCATGGTGCTTTTTGGCAAGGCTTATCAAAGGTTTCCAGTTGGTTAACGTTTTCAGGCATGAGCCACACTGCCCGTCGATATAAGTGCTCACTTTAATAGCGCCTTTTTTTAGATTCGTTTGACCCACTGGAATCATTGCATTATTATATAATACGCTATCAGAAAACGGGAGCAATATTTTTTTGTGATGGTATTGCTTCACTTTTTCCTGTATAGCCTGGCTCCTTTGCGATGTGTTTTTACATCCATAACCAATAATCAATAAAATGAAAATAATTGTTAATGCTAATGTATTTTTATTATACATAGCTGATTTTCTTATCATAAACAAACATTTTACTTAAGTTAATGATTTAATGAATACTCCAGCAAAGCCGGCTCAGGCAATGCAGCCCAGGCATAAAGCAGACTGTCTGTATTGTTCACACTAATACACCGCACCGCTTTGTCCAGTTTATAGTGTTTTATGGGTTCGCCTTCCCAATTAAAAACAAGGATATGCTTACCATATAATGATTCATCAGTATACTTACTTAAGAGTCTACCCGAATATAGAACATATAGATAATTTTTTGACGAACCCATGTCAGAGAAACCCATCTTATTTTCCATAACCAATCCAGCCTTAGTTCCTGTTTTGTTTGTTTCATATTTAGCATTAAAATGATGATGTTTAGTTACTATACGTATTGAATTTTCTTTTGCTTTAAAGACTTCTAGTATACCACAATTAGGGGTACTAAATGCAAAATGACTCCCATTTGGTTGCAATATAAATTGTCCCTGATAAATTATACTTTTTGTAGTCCGGGAAACATCATTTTTTTCTGGATCGTAAGGATAATGATATTTATATCTATGAGTATGCAAAGAATTATCGCTTAAACGATATCTTCCTTTTTTAAACGGACCTGTGGAAATAAAATAATCATTTTGTAACATTACAGGCATTATATAGTTTTTTTTGAACGTCTTAATTATATCAGGTCTATATCTTTTTTGAAACATTAATGAATCTAAATCAAAAGTTATTATTTTTTTATCCAATCTAGAAAATGTATTAAAGGACCGATGCTTTTTTGGATTAGAATTTAAATTCATGAGAAATGCAAACTCATTTGGGCCTTTTCCTTTAATACAAAATTTTTTGATGTAAGATTCTTGTCTGATATTTATTAGATGAAAATTATATTTCGGATTTTTAAGGTCTTTTAGTATCAATATAGAATCAATTAAAAATGACGAAATAGCTTCTCCTATGGCATTATTATCAATATTCATTTTTCGACCCTTAATTATGGTAGAATCATTGAATGAATTAATGGGATCAGTTTCCTTCACCTCTCTCTCGCAAGAGGTGTTTATAAAAAGTAACACACACCCGCTTATCAGGTATAATAAACCTATTAGAAATGTATTGTTCATATATAACACTATTTTATTTAATTGTAATGATTGGTAAGAAGAAGGATAGATTGGTAATCTATCCTTCTATTATATATTTACATATCTCCTATCGTAGGACTATCTAAATCTCTCCAACCAACGGGTCCCTCGCTTGGAGTACCATCAGCATATTCACAATACGTATCATTCATTTCCATACATATTTTTTCATCATTTTCGTGATTGTCTTCCGCTAAAGCCTCTGAGTTATTAATTAAAAGCTTTGACTCTGATTCTGATGTGATTCCAAACCCAATAGCCCCTATAAAAAAGGCCGTTCCTATAAAAAATGCAATTATTTTTCGTTTCATAATACTTATATTTGTTAGGTTTTACATTAAGGCACATTACGTGAACGGAAAATTCCACAAAATTCTTTTTGCTCATTGTAATGTGCTTTTTTCTCTTAAACCGGTTTACCGCCCGGTTAGCAGCCCTGGGATAAGATGCCGGGTTCACCTTTTTATGAATTACTTTGCTTCATTCATAAAAACTCAATCATAATTAGCTGAAGACTGCCATTACCTCCTTTCATATTTATTTTCTTCTGTACTTGCAATACTAATTCAAAAAAAAAAGAAGTCAAGTTTTACCTAAAATTTTTTGTTAAAAATTACTTAAAATTTATTAGTTATTTTTATATGTTTGACAATACCGTTTCGTTCCGCATTGCCGCGGTTTTTGTCATTTTTTTCGCCTTGTGCTACTCCTCGTTGGAAATTTTGGAAAATCGATGAATATTTATTCGTATTCTCTCCAGGGCCGGTTTGTTACACGGTAAAAACAAACCGGGGGTCGGCCTCACGTTTCATCAATGGGTCTAATATAAAATAATTTTAATGAAAAACAAATTCTTTGTTGGTTTTTTAGCGGAAAAAGGTTACGGGGTCGTCTAAAAAAATTGTTGCTAAATATCCATCCCTGATGGTTTTTGGGCGGCTTCCTTTTGGATGTTGGTTTTATATCTTTAGCTACAGATTCAAGCATGCGATGTGTTTTTGGTTTTACTTAGGTAAATCTTCTGGTTTCGTGGGTTATTTCCAAATGATACAACTGCATTATTATATAACACGCTATCAGAAAACGGGAGCAATATTTTTTTGTCATGGTATTGCTTCACTTTTTTCTGTATAGCCTGGCTCCTTTGCGATGAGTTATTACACACATATCCGGCTACTAATAAGATGAAGACAATGACCACTGTGAGTTTAACATGCATGGCTGTTTTCTTTATCATGATTTTTTTAGATCTGCTAATGGTTAAAAGCATATTCCAGTAAGGCCGGCTCGGGCAAGGCTGCCCAGGCATAAAGCAGGCTGTTAGTTTTGTTCACACTAATACATCGCACAGCTTTATCCAACTTATAGTGTTTTATTGGGGTTCCCTGCCAATTGAATACCAAAACATGTTTTCCGTATAAGAATTTTTTCCTATACTTTAAAATCGTCCTCCCTGAATAAAGGACATACAAATAATCTTTTGTGGCACTCATGTCTGTAAAGCCCATTTTATTATTGGGGTAAATAGGAACAGAATACTTTGATTGAACTTTGTAGTCGGGATTGTAAAAATGCTGGTCTATAACCTTAGATATTGTGCCGTTATTAGCTTGAAAAATTTCCAAAATCCCTGCTCTATTTGTTGCGAAAGCAAAACGTTTCCCTTCAGGTTGTAATTTAAATCTCCCCTGATAAACCATACTTTTAGACTCATTGGGGGCCTCTTCATGTTCAGAATCAACAGGATAATCAAATATAAATTTGTTCAAGTTCTGTGCACTTTCTGTTAATCGATATCTACCCTTTTCAAAAGGACCGGTAGTTATAAATAGCCCATTTTGTATTTGCACTGGCATTAAAAACTCGCCCATGAATTTTT
The DNA here is from genome assembly GCA_021740175.1 of Bacteroidales bacterium. GTDB lineage: Bacteria > Bacteroidota > Bacteroidia > Bacteroidales > JAIPAH01 > JAIPAH01. The sequence goes on along the minus strand of JAIPAH010000020.1, from coordinate 19,535 downwards.
TTATATAATAGGGTTTATAATCATTTTTTTGCAGCAAGGAGTCAACATTATAAGTAAAAATTTTGTTTTTTGTTGATGCATAAGTATTTATATTCTCTGATTGAATATTCTTATTTAAACCCATAGGATGAGCTAATTCTTTCGGTCCATTGCCTTTCTTACCAAATGATTTTGTATACTTTTTCTTATTGATATTGATTAAATGGAATGCATAATCTGTATTTTTTGTATCTTTAATGACTAGTATTGAATCTATTAATAGAGAATATGTGGCTTCACCAATATGTTCACTGCTAATTTTTAATTGATTCCCCTGAATAAGTGTAGAATCACGAAAAGCTTTCAAAGGTGATTTTTCTTCATTATTTTTTGTACAACTTATATGAAGATTACTTATAAGTACTATGAATATTATTATTGGAATATTTTTCAGAATTTTAATTTTCATAATCTTACTTTTTAGTATTGTTTTTAATATAATTAATATCTTCCTAAAATAAATATATAGGACATCCATACCTATAATGCTCAAAATTTAAAAGGTTTTTTTCTGACTATTTAGATTAAAATAAATAGTAAGAAATAATTTAGCTAAAAAAAATATAACATTTAGGATGAATGCCCTATATAATTACTATTAGTTTAGAACACTAATTGCCAAAAGACATTAATACCATAAATAGGTGTACCATCAGAATACTCATCACAGTACCATTCTTCACCTGCACACAGGGTAAAATCATCCTGTCCCGGATCACTCTCTGCAAGAGCCTTGGAGTTTTGGATTATCATGTCGGGTTCAGATTCTGATGTAATACCGAGTCCAATAGCCCCAATAAAAAAGGCTGTTCCTATAAAAAATGCAATGATTTTTCGTTTCATAATACTTATATTTGTAACGTTTTACAATTAAGGCACATTACGTGAGCGGAAAATTCCACAAAATTCTTTTTGCTCATTGTAATGTGCTTTTTTCTCTTAAACCGGTTTACCGCCCGGTTAGCAGCCCTGGGATAAGATGCCGGGTTCACCCTTTTATGAATTAATTTGCTTCATTCATAAAAACTCAATCATAATTAGCTGAAGACTGCCATTACCTCCTTTCATTTTTATTTCTTCTGTATTTGCAATACTAATTCAAAAAAAAACAAAGTCAAGTTTTATCTAACATATTTTGTTAAATATTTCTTAATAATTATTAGTATTCTTCGTATATTTGACATATCAATTTCGCCCCGCATTTCTGCGGTTTTTGTCATTTTTTTTCCTTGTGCTACTCCTCGTTGGAAATCTATGGATTTATCGATGAAATATTTATTCGTCTTCTCTCTCCAGGGCCGGTTTGTTATACGGTAAAAACAAACCGGGGGGTCGGCCTCACGTTTCATCAATGGGTCTAATATAAAATTATTTTAATGAAAATGAAATTTTTTTGCTGGTTTTTTTAGCGGAAGGAGGTTACGGTGCCCCGCACCTTTTGGACGGGGATTTTGGTATCTTTAGCTACAAATATTTTGCTGCTCCGCAGCTGAAAACCCTATTCCCCAACAATTTTTTAGAGAGAAAACGAAGATGATTGCGATTATAAACCGGAATAAAATTAGAATAAACAAATTCAAACCGCAGCGTATCAACGAAAATCAATCCCTAAATTACAGACAATCATGGGCTATCCGTAATTGAAGGTGCGGAGCACCTGAATATTTGTAGCTAAAACATGCCCCCATTGAATCCCTGAGGTGCGAAGCACCGGGATATTCCGTTTTTTTTGCAAAAAGTACAGACCATCATTCGTAATGATACCTTGCAGTAAGATTCATTTTCAAAACAAAGAAATCATGTTCGGGATTTTCTTCCTGATACTGGCTTAAATTTCGCAATGTTCGTTTTGTGAAAACTCCTGCATACCCGACCCAGATGAGGACAATCGTATAATCGTGATTACGCGCTTCACTCAAAATCTGTTTTCTTTTTTCTTCTGAAACTTGAAACATTTTTAAATCATTCTGAAGCGAAAGTTTTTGATTTACAGGCAAATCCTTATTGTTTAAAAACGGTACAGAATCAAAAATCCTATGTCTGTCCGCTTTCCCGAAGCATTGAGACCATCCGGATGTAAACGCTCCCTGAGAATTATACATACGCAGTTGAATGGCCGAGGCACCAGCTCCTTTCTTTAGCTTGTATGTATTGATGGCATATTTCTCATTGTAATCCAGACTATCGTAGTAGTTCGTATCTATAAAATACAAATTCGATGTATCGCAGTTGTATTTTGATAAAATCTCCTTTTGTTTATTGATACTTTCAAATCGTGGGCTTTTAACTCCATAAAATGGTAAAAGCAGGGTGCAACCAGATATTATAAAAATCATGGTCACTATAAAATATAGTCTTGCCAATTTCCTTTTATTCATTACTAATAAACTTTAAAGAATAAAACCTGCTCAAGAATTTAAATTCTTAAGCAGGTAATAAACTAATCATTAATACAATTTAATAACTTTTTATATCCACAATCGTGCTACCATTTTTACTTTGAGAGTACGTTACAGGATAAGCACCTTTTTCAATAATTATTGAGTCTTTATTGTATAATTCAGATGCCTCATCACCAATATTATAGTCTTGGTCTACAAATAACGTATCATTTTCTACAAACCCTTTATGTTTAAAATTTACACCCAAAGTTGAATCATTAAAAAATCCAATTTCCAATAGCCTTTTACCATTTTCATATTCTTCCTGGGTTAAAAGATAATCATCATCCACTGGAGTAAATCTGATACCAATACATATTCCAGGACAAGGACCACAAGGCAGATCGTATGAACGGTCACCATGCACACCTGCATGGGACACCATCCAGTTCCATATATCCTCAAATGGACCTCTACTTGTATTTTTTTGTGCCTGTTGATAATAGTAACTCATTAATTCATCAATTCTATTAGATCTTTGATGAATTGTATTTTCTTCATTTTGATTTTCAGAATTGAGCTTATCATTAGAATTTTATTTTTCACAGCTAATAAAAACCAAACTGAAAATTAAGATTATTATTGAAGCAAAAGTTGTTGTAATTCGCATTATACAAAGGTTTAATTTAACTTTCTCCTATGCGCACTCGGAGGCAGAAGATTTTCTTCTGTACTTGCAATACTAATTCAAAAAAACAAAGTCAAGTTTTATCTAACATATTTTGTTAAATATTTCTTAATAATTATTAGTATTTTTCGTATATTTGACATATCAATTTCGTTCCGCATTGCCGCGGTTTTTGTCATTTTTTTCGCCTTGTGCTACTCCTCGTTGGAAATTTTGGAAATATCGATGAATATTTATTCGTATTCTCTCCAGGGCCGGTTTGTTACACGGTAAAAACAAACCGGGGATCGGCTCTTTTTCATCGATGGGTCTAATATAAGATTTTTTTATCAAAATGAAATTATTTAGTATTTTTTTGTAGAATAATGTCATGGGGCCGTTCAAACCGTCAGCGAGAATATCCAACAACTTTTGCCCTTTAATTTTTTTTGTCGAATAACCGGGAAAGCTGCCCAATATCATTAAGTTTTAGTTTATATGGGTGGGTATCAAATTGCTTCAGCGGAAACTTTTTTCTTTCTGGACGGCCTCTTAGTTTCTTATATGGGATGCATTAAGGAGGATTATGGCTATATTATCTCAATCAATAAATCTGTTTTTAAGCGTAAGTTATGGTATTTAAAGCCATAAAATAGCGTATATATTGGAAGAAATATACGATTTATAACTAATATTCTGTACCTTTGTCTAAAGACATATTAGGAGTTACTAGTAAAACTATGACCTATGAAAAATCGGCGAATTTCCGCACAGATAAGAAGAATCAATTCTTTAAAGACGGGAAGAATAATTGTATTGACTGGTGCCAGGCAAACAGGAAAAACCACCTTAATACGCAGACTCTTTCCTGATTACCAGTATATCTCCATTGAAGATCCTGTAATGAGAAGTAATTACCGTAAACTTACGGCTCAGCAATGGTCGAAACTATATCCATTTGCTGTTCTGGATGAAATACAAAAAGAACCCGAGCTCATCGAGAGCATAAAATCAGTGTACGATCAATTCGAAATGCCCCGCTACATATTGCTTGGTTCAAGCCAGCTACTGTTAATGGAAAAGGTACGGGAAAGCCTGGCAGGAAGAAGCAATCTTCTGGAAGTCTACCCTTTGACATTACCTGAATTAAAGACCGAGTCGTGGGATGATCCTATCGAAGATTCACTTTTTCAAAAGGAACTGTTGAGCAGGAATACTACTGAATATTTACCTACCTTTCATTTGGACAACCATATGACAGAGAAACAGAAAGCCTGGGAACATTTGATGCATTTTGGATCGTATCCGGCCGTTTCAGATCCTGAACTCTCAGAAGAAGAAAAGTTCAATTGGCTTACAAATTATGTCAAAACCTATCTGGAACGTGATATAAGAGATTTGGCAGCCTTCAGAGACCTGGAACCTTTTCTCAATCTTCAGCGATATGTAGCCATCAACACAGCCACTCTGATTAATGCTTCTGATATGGGCCGAAAACTGGGAATTACAACAAAAACGGTTCAACGCTATCTGAGGTACTTTGAGCTGAGTTACCAATCAGTGATAATACCTGCCTGGGCACAGAATCTAAACAAGCGACTATCAAAAATGCCGAAGATTCATTTTCTCGATCAAGGGATTATACAAGCTATACTCCAGAAAAAAGGGGGATTAACAGGCTATGAATTTGAAAGTTTAATTGTATCTGAACTATTCAAACAAATGCGCACTATCGGCGAACAAAGATCTTTGTATCATTTACACACCCATGACGGGAAGGAAATAGATTTACTTATAGAGTTTCCTGAGTATTATTATGCTTTTGAAATTAAGATGACTGAAAAGATTTCCAATAAGGATGCCCGGCATCTCAAAGGCTTGGATAAATTACTAAACAAACCGGTAAAGAAAGCATTTATTCTCTCCAATGATCCGGAAACCCAATATTTCTCTGACAACATTATCGCGATTCATGCTGCCATGTTTTTGGGATGATGCTAAACATGATCCTACACCCCTCCCAACCTCCTCACCTCCTCATACCTAAAACAATCGACAGTATGGTCGTTGACCATGCCGGTGGCCTGCATGTGGGCGTAGATAACGGTGGTGCCGATAAACTGAAATCCCCGCTTTTTGAGCTCTTTGCTGATTTTGTCGGAAAGCGGGGTGTTGGCGGGGACTTCCTGCTGCGATTTCCAGGCATTTTAAATGGCTTTGCATATATTTATTCGGAAAAATCGATTTGTTGGAGAAGTCGCAATTATTTAGGCTTGATCAGTGTGAATCAGTATCATCAGTTAAATCAGTGTGCCATTATTGAAAAACAATAGAACACTGATGACACAGATTGAACTGATTTTCACAGATTTTTTATGCCAGCTAAATAATTACCAAATTGAATATTCTATAAAATACTCATCATTCGTTAAATTCTAAACCTTGACGAATCATTCAACTAACCTACAAACTCTTCAAAATTTTCCGGCGTTATTATAGAGCTTTCACTGTTAGGATAAGCTTTACGGAAAGCAGCCGGAAAGCGATAATGTTTCTTAGCCTTCCATTTCATTTCATAGGCATAAAGCATACCTTCCCTTTCTTCGATATAGTCAATTTCCTGTTGACTATGTGTTCTCCAAAAAAATTGATTGGCTAAAATGCCTTTGTCTTGCATGTGCTTAACCCTTTCGCTGATAATAAAATTCTCCCATAACTGACCGACATCATTTCTAATCCCCAGAGGATTAAAATTCCGCACAATGGCATTTCTAAGTCCATTATCAAAAAAATATATCTTGCGGCTTTTTTTGAGCTCATTTCTCAGGTTTCTGTTGAAAGAGGGTAAACGAAAAATGATAAAAGCCCTCTCCAGCAAAAGCATATATCTTTCAACAGTTTCTTTGTCGAGACCTGTAGTTTGGGCTAGCTCATGATAGGAAACCTGGCTACCTACCTGAAATGCCAAGGCCTGCACCAACAATTCCAGCCGGTCCGGTTTTTTAATGTTTTCCCAGGTGAGTAAGTCCTTGTAAAGGTAACTATCTGAGATTTGCTGTAGAATCATTTTTTCGTTACCAGGACTTGTAACTACTTCCGGGTAGTAACCATAAATCAGACGGTGTTCCAATAATCGCCGCTCGTTCATTCTGCCTTGATGATCCGACATTTCCGAATATGAAAGTGGGTACAGAAAAAACTCCCATTTTCTACCCGTTAGTGGTTCGTTGATTTTATTTGCCAATTCAAAAGCAGAGGAACCACTTGCAACGACTTTTACGCCTTTAATGTTATCGTGAATCAATTTAATACAAAGTCCAATGTTCTCAATTCGCTGTCCCTCATCAATTACCAGACAGTTGTGATTTCCGATTAAGGATTTCAGGGCGGTGGAAGTTTGATTAGATAAAAGCTGTCTTACATCAGACTCATCTCCATTCAACCATAACACATTTTTGTCACTATCACGTACTATTTCCTGCAGTAGGGTCGTCTTACCTGATTGACGAGGTCCTAAAATGATGATCACCTTTGAATCATCCATTCTTGGATTTATTAACTTCAATAGTTTTCTGGAAATCATTCTAAGTAATTTTCTTTAAAAATATAAATTTTTCGGTTTCAAACGAAATTTTTGTTTGAATTTTTCGGTTTGAATCGAAATTTTCATATAATTTAAATAATTCACTGTTAAACAGTTAATTAAATTGACTCTCCTTTGGAAATATACTTTACATTTCAGACGAAAAACATAAGCCTGACCTCGCAAAGGTGCGGTGTTACCCTCCTAAATACTTAAAACATTCAAATCAAATTATCTCAGGACAAGTCAAATAACGATTGACAATTTTACCAACATAAAAACTTAAACACCTACACACATAAACACTTGAACACAAACAACTTAAAAACCTAAACACCTAAACACTCACGCACCTAAACATTTACGCACCTAAACATTTACGCACCTAAACACTTACGCACCTAAACACTTAGTAACTTAAAAACCTACAAACTTAAAAACGCCCTACTCATACCTCAGCGACTCGACAGGGTCCTGCTGTGCTGCTTTGCGGGCGGGCATCCAGCCAAAGACGATGCCTACGGCGGCGGCCACCCCGAAAGATACGATAATGGAAACCAGGCTAACAATGGTGGCAATGCCTGCCAGCTCATTGATAAGTTTTGCCAGGACGACGCCCAATACAATCCCCATCAATCCCCCTATCACGCTTATAATGGTAGCCTCGGCCAGGAACTGGAAAACTACATCGCGTTTGCGTGCACCCACGGCGAGACGTATTCCGATTTCACGGATGCGCTCCATCACGGAGGCCAGCATGATGTTCATAATACCTATTCCTCCTACAAGCAGCGAGATACTGGCGATGGCGCCCAGCACAATATTGAAAATGTTTTTGGTTCGCTGTTGTTGTTGCAGCAGTAGCTCCGGAATGGTAATCTCAAAATCTTTTTTCTCATTATGACGTCGCAGCAGCATCCGCTCTATTACATCACGCGTCGCCGAAAGTTGCTCGCTGTTTTCTACCTGAACCACTATTTTGTTAAGCTGGTTATTACCCAGTTGTTTTTCTTTGTTGGAATTGATAAAACCGGATGCACCGGCTTGATTGCCTTTATTCGTTCCCTGCAGCATCCCGCCGGTAACCACCGATCGATCCTTAAAACGAACCAAAACCGTTTTGATGGGAGCATAAATATTTTTATTGGTGTTGCGGATACGAAAATCTTCGCTGGCTTCCTTCTTGTAATCCCTTCTTTTAAGCACGCCGATGACCTTCATCCAAACAGGGCCGCATTTAATACGTTTTCCAATGGGTGCTTCTTTCTTAAAAAGTTTAGCCTTAAGCCCGGGGCCGATTATACAAACCGGCGCCCCTTTTTGTATTTGCTGTTCGGAAAAAAAGGAACCTTTATATAAAGCATGATTGAAGACTTCAAAAAAATTCGGATTTACCCCCGTTAACGTCGTATTGACCTGTTCCTGTTTTCTAACGACAGGTATATCATAGCTTACCTGGGGACTCACTTGTTTCACCGAAGGGATCAGCCTGGCAAAACTTTGCGCATCTTCAAAAGTAAGGCCCGGCGAATATTTTTCCCTGGATTCTTTTTGTTGCCCCCCTCCTTCTTCATCTCCGTCATCCCCGTTACTTTTATCATCGCTCACCGGTGTAATTACAATATTATTCACCCCCACCATTTCAATCTGTTCGAGGATTTCCTTTTTAGCACCCCGGCCAATGGCAAGCATGGCAATAACAGCAGCCACTCCGAAAACTATTCCCAAAGCTGTGAGAATAGAGCGTGTTCGATTCAAAAAAACCGCTTCAAGTGCTATGTTGAGAAGGTATCTTATTCGTTCCAAAATCACTCGTTTTTTAACCTTACCATTTCCAGCGATTCATAATCGTCCGGCGGTTTTATATACACCTTTTTATCGCTGGATATCCCTCGCTCAATAATGATTTCGTTTTCGTTGCTTTTCCCCAGCTTCACTTCATAGCGTCTGTTGCTCTCCGCAATCACGTAAGAGATATCTTCATCATGAAATACTGCCTCAAGGGGAACATATCGTACACTATCGTACACTTCGGTAATGATTTCATTCTTGGTTGTCATAGCCGGCCGCAATACTTCATCTTCTTCCTCCAGTTCTATCTCCACCTCAAAGACTTTGGCATTGCTGTTTTTCATCTGCTGCCCGATATTGGCGACATTAATAACTTTTCCGGGATACTCCTTCTGGGGGAAGGCATCAATCCCGATAAAAGCTTTCTGACCTTCCTCCACCTTGCTTATATCCACCTCATTCACATAGGTTTTAGAGATCATCTCCGACAGGTCGGGTAATTCAGCCACGACGTTGCGCCACGTCGATATCTGGCTACCCGCACCTTTCTTTTTTCCATCCCGTGTGCGTTTATATACAACCATCCCTGACTCAGGGGCAGTCACACGAAATTGCTTCATAGTTTGCTTCAATTCCTTATAACGACGCTTCTTTTTCTCGAGTGCAGCAGCAGCTTCCTGCATGTCGGCACGGGCTTTTTCCAGTTTTAACTCATAACTCTCGTGGGCTTGCTGTAATTTTCTTTTGGCTTGTTTAAGGTCATTATTTCTTTTCCGCTGGGTGGCCGGGGGTTCAAACTTCGATTGTTCCACCCTGATTTCCTGTTCTTTAACATTATATTCCAGGTTAATCAATTCTTCCCGTGCCTGACGCAATTTCATAGACGTGTCCAGGCGAGTTTGAGTGTATTGCGACTCCAGTTTGTCGAGTTCCGATTCCAGGTCTTGCTTCTTAGTCGTCAACTCACTTTTATCCAGGGTAGCCACCCATTCCCCTGAATCTACCACAGTCCCGTCGGGAACCATATCATTAATTTCCATCCGATAGATACCGAATTTCCTAACATCGGAGGGGCCATGAATGGCTTGCGAATTTTCGGCCTCCAATTCGCCGGTTGTGGTTACGGTAATTTTGAATTCGCCATAATTCACGGGAACGAGCATTTGACGCTGCTCGGACTCTTCAGGGAGGGTAAAATAGAGGATTAAACCCACAATAATGGCTCCCAAAAGTGAAAGGTAAAAAATATTCTTCTTCATGATAGTGAATACAGATTTATTTCAAATTTCCTTTTTGCAAAATAAATTTAAATGAATTTTTGAAATGATAACCCATACATAAAGAAAAAATTATGCAACATGACTTTCTTAGTGAATCTTAACTTTCTACCCTTTTTTTAAAACAAGCAGAATAACGTATTTTAGCAGGCTATTTTTATGGGAGCTACACGGATAAAAGTTTGGACTTGAGCGAAAAGTAGTATGTGGAAATATATTGTACGGTTCATTTTACGTTCACGGATTGTTATCCTGAGCGGAATAGTTATTATCACCGGGTTCTTTGCCTACCAGGCCCAAGATATTAAACTCTCCTATGAACTTACTAAAATGCTCCCTGATGATGACTCTACCAGCATCGTGTATGAAGAGTTCAAGAGAACCTTTGGCAAAGACGGCAACATCATGTTTACAGGGTTGCAGAGTGAGCGGCTGTTTGAACTGGATTTCTTTAATGACATGTATGACTTAACCTATGAGCTGAAAGAAACGGAAGGGGTTAAGCAAGTGTTGTCGCCGGCACGTATTTATCACCTGTATAAAAATGAAGCCACCCATAAATTTGACTTTGAACCCATCATTACCAAAAAACCGGAGACACAGAAAGAGCTTGATAGCCTCAGGCAAATCATTTACAATCAACCGCTTTTCGAAAACATGCTTTTCAACAAGAAAAAGCATTCCGCCATCATGATGATTTCTTTGGATAAGGAATTGCTCAACAACAAGAAGCGGGTAAAACTGATTGAAAAGATCAAAAATAAGATAGAACCTTTCGGCGAAAAGCACGGTGTCAATCTTCACTATTCGGGGCTACCCTATATCCGGACGCTTACCACCCAAAAAATCCAAAATGAACTCAATTACTTCATCCTGCTCGCATTGGTCATTGCCTCGGTGGCTTTGTTCCTTTTCTTCCGCTCCTTGAAAGCGGTGTTGATTCCCATGCTTATTGTCGTTATAAGCGTGGTATGGCTGCTGGGGACGATGGCCCTTTTGGATTACAAAATCACCATTCTGACGGGTATTCTTCCCCCCTTGCTCATTGTTATCGGGGTCGAGAACTGCATTTTCCTTCTTAACAAATATCATCATGAATACCGGTCCCACGGCAATAAAATCAAAAGCCTGTCGCGGGTTGTGCGACGGGTGGGGAATGCAACTTTCCTGACGAACCTTACCACCGCTGTAGGATTCGCTGCCTTTATCATCACAGGTAACAAGCTGCTGGTGGAATTTGGTGTTGTGGCCTCTATCAACATCATGGCTGTTTTCCTGCTGTCGTTGTTGCTTATTCCGATATTTTTCAGCTTTGTCAAGCCTCCCAATGCGAGACATATCAAGCATTTAGACAATAAAGCCACCAACAAAATCATCGATAACATCCTTTGGCTGGTGCTCAAGCGCAGAAACGCCATTTACATTGCCGCAGCAATCGTTGTAATCATGGGGGTTGCAGGTGTAATGCAGATGCAGACAAACAGCAAAATGTTTGACGATCTTTCGTCGAATGACAAAGTGTATAAAGACATGGTTTTTATGCAGGAACAGGTGAATGGCATTCTGCCTTTTGAAATTTCGATCGATACAAAGAAACCTAACGGGGTGATGCGCCTTTCCACCCTTCAAAAAATAGAGCGCCTGCAGGATACCCTGGCCATTTATCCCCAATTTTCCGAACCCCTGTCTGTAGCGGAGGTCTCAAAAGCTGCCAAGCAAGCCTTTTACAATGGGAATCCCGACTATTACTCCATCCCGAATGCCCGGGAGAAAAATTTTATAATGTCCTATCTCCCCGACTTACAGTCATCCGAACATAAAAATACAATCCTGTCATCCTTTACGGACAGCAGCCTGCAAAAGACGCGGGTAAGCGTTCAGATGGCTGATATCGGCACAGACCAAATGGCGGAAATCAAAGACGGACTGCGGCCAAAAGTAGATGCTATCTTTCCTCCCGATAAATTCGATGTGAATCTGACAGGAACAACGGTCGTTTATATGCGGGGTACGGAATATATGATAACCAACCTGCTGCACAGCTTGGTTATTGCTCTTGCCGCCATTGGGATTATTATGGCCCTGCTGTTTACTTCAGGAAAAATGGTGGCCGTTTCGCTGGTGCCCAACCTGCTTCCCCAACTTATGACGGCAGCGTTGATGGGCTATCTTGCCATCTCGTTGAAGCCCTCCACGGTTCTAATTTTCAGCATTGCATTAGGGATTTCGGTGGATAATGCTATCCATTTTCTTTCGAGATACCGCATGGAGCTGAAGCATCATGGCTGGAACATTAAAATTTCAGTTATCAATGCCTTGCGCGAAACCAGTTACAGTATGGTCTATTCTTCGATTGTTCTTTTCTTTGGCTTTGCCATTTTCACATTGTCAGGCTTTGGCGGGACAGAAGCTATCGGGTATTTGGTATCCTTTACTTTACTGGTAGCCGTTTTATCCAATCTGCTAATTCTACCTTCCTTGATCTTAACGCTTGATAAATGGATAACCACCCGCTCCTTCAACAATCCGATGTTCAAAATATTTAAGAATGGCGAGGAAACCACAAACGGAGAAGAAAAATCAAACCCGGAGGCTGAGAAGGTAGAGCAAAAAACCGGCTTCCAGCAAGCAGCAAAACAGGACAGCTAAACCCTAAATCGGCTGAATTTTTTATCTTAGTTGCCGAATCAAAAAAAATAGATGTATGAAAGGGATTATACTAGCCGGTGGATCGGGGACAAGGCTCCATCCACTAACACTTGCCGTCAGTAAGCAACTAATGCCGATTTACGACAAACCGATGATTTATTACCCGTTATCGATCCTTATGATGGCAGGTATCAAAGATATCCTTATCATCTCAACTCCCCATGATTTACCAGCTTTTCAAAAATTGCTGGGTGACGGCAGCCGCATCGGCTGTAATTTTCAATATGCCGAGCAGCCCAATCCTGAAGGACTGGCTCAAGCATTTGTTATCGGTGAAAATTTTGTCGGCAACGACAAGGTGGCTCTTATCCTGGGCGATAACATCTTTTACGGCAGCGGCCTTCAGCAGTTGCTGATGAGTCATAATGACCCGGAAGGGGGCGTTGTTTTTGCTTATCATGTATCTGATCCCGAAAGATATGGCGTTGTGGAATTCGATAAAAACCATAAAGCCATATCCATTGAGGAAAAGCCGCAGCAGCCCAAATCCAATTTTGCTGTGCCCGGTCTTTACTTCTATGACAGCGAAGTGGTTGACATTGCCAAAAATATCGGCAAAAGCAACCGCGGGGAATATGAAATTACCGATATAAACCGCACCTACCTGGAGCGGGGGGACCTCCATGTCGGCATTCTCGGGCGTGGAACCGCATGGCTGGACACAGGGACCTTCGCTTCACTGATGGACGCCGGACAATTTGTGGAAGTGGTGGAAAGACGCCAGGGGCTTAAAATCGGATGTATCGAAGAAGTGGCCTACCGCAAGGGATATATTGACGGCCAACAATTGGAAAAAATCGCTCAGCCCTTGCTAAAGAGTGGCTATGGAGAATATCTTTTACAAATTCTTAAATCCAAAATATAGACTATGCACGGTTTCCAGACATTGCAGCAATATTTCAACAACGTTATTGAAAAAGAGACCTTTACAGGTGAACCATCTACTTTGTACGCCCCTATCGATTACACCTTAAGGCTGGGAGGGAAACGCTTACGGCCGGTGCTCTGTCTTGCCTCCTGCGAACTTTTTGGGGGTACACTCAGCGATGCACTCAATGCTGCAATCGGAATTGAATTGTTTCATAATTTTACGCTGCTGCATGATGACATTATGGACCAGGCACCAATGCGCAGAGGTAATCCGAGTGTCCATACAAAATGGAACACCAATGTGGCGATTCTTTCAGGCGACACCATGTTTGCCAAAGCATACGAATACATAGGAAAAGCGGAGAAAGAAAAGCTGCCGGAAATTCACAGCGTATTTACTGAAACTGCGATTGAAGTTTGCCGGGGACAACAGTATGATATGAATTTTGAAGAGCGCACCCATGTAAACGAACAGGAGTATATCAAAATGATACGGCTGAAAACAGCCGTGCTACTGGGGGCGAGTCTAAAAATCGGGGGAATTATTGGAGCAGCTTCAGAGGAAGACCTGCGGCGTATCTACGAATTCGGGAAAAACCTGGGTATTGCTTTTCAGCTTAAAGATGACCTGCTGGATGCATATGCCGACCAGGAAATGTTCGGTAAGCAAACCGGCAATGACATTGTGACGAATAAAAAAACCTACCTACTCATAAAAGCTTTTGAATTGGCGAATGAAAGGCAGAAAGAAAGTCTGAATTATTATTTTGACCGAACAAAGAACTGGGATGAACAAGAGAAACTCAATGCGGTTTTGGAGATTTTTAATCAGCTTAATATCCGTGAGGAGACACAAAAATCTGTCAAAAAATATCAAAAAGCGGCTATCCAATCCCTGGATGCCATCAACATTTCCGAGGGCCGGAAGGGAACGCTACTGGCTATAGTAGATTATCTGGATAAGAGGGAGGCGTGAATAGCACACAGATTTAACTGATCAGCCTTTGTGTATAGAACGCGAATTGAATAAAATTGGTTGATTTTAAATATAATAAAATATCCGCACATATCCGCATTTGAAAATCAGCGGAATCCGTGTTCCAAAATATTTCGCAAGCTTAGTCTGATTCCAGTTGCTCATGCAACGCCTCCCACTTTTCCATTGTTTCGGCCAGCTCTTTCTTCTTCTGCTCATATTTTTTGTACAACCCTTCCGAATTTATTTTCTCAGCATTTTTTTCAGGTTCTGAGAGGATTTCATCCATATGTTCAATCTCGGATTCCAGAGCCTCTATTTTAGCCTCATATTGTTCTATCTGCTTTTTGGTTTTACGCAGATTTTTCTCTTTCTCCTTACGCTCCAGGTGCTCCTGCTTCCCTTTCCCGGGTTTTTTATCCTTCTGCTTCTTCCCCTGCGTTCCCCGCTCTTTCAAGTCCAGATGGTCAAGGGTCTCCAGCTTCATTTTCTCCAGGTATTCATTCACATCTCCCATGAAATAATTAATCTTATGATTTTTTATTTCATAGATTTTGTTCGTTAATCCATGCAGAAAGTCCCTGTCGTGGGAAACAATGATTAATGTTCCGTCAAATCGCAGCAGGGCATGTTTCAGAATATCCTTCGAGCGCATATCCAGGTGATTGGTGGGTTCGTCAAGCACCAACAGGTTGACCGGCTCCAGCAGTAGCTTAGCCAGGGCCAGGCGGGATTTTTCGCCTCCGGAAAGTACTTTCACTTTTTTGTCAAGGTCGTCTCCACTGAAAAGAAATCCCCCGAGGATGTTTTTTACTTTTTTACGCAGTTCGCCGGTAGCTTCATCATCTATCGTCTGGAAAACTGTTTTTTCCTCTTCCAGTAATTCCGACTGGTTTTGGGCATAATACCCGATTTTCACATTATGCCCCAGCTTCGCCTCCCCCTGATGGTCCAGATCGCCAACAATTATTTTACTGAGCGTTGACTTCCCTTCCCCGTTTTTTCCGACAAACGCCACAAAATCACCTCTTTCCACAATAAAATCCAATCCTCTAAGCACCAGGTTATCACCGAATGATTTGGTCACCCCCTGCCCTTCAAATACCACCTTGCCGGAGCGAGGTGCCGGCGGGAAAGAGAAAGTGATATGCCGGGTATCCTTATCGTCAATCTCCACTTCTTCCATCTTCTCAAGCATCTTTACCCGGCTTTGTACCTGGCTGGCCTTGTTAGCCTGATAGCGGAACCTTTCAATAAACCGCTCCATCTGGGCGACTTCCTTCTGTTGATTTTCATAGGCCGCTATTTGCTGCTGGCGGATCTCCTCCCTTTGTTTCACATATCCCGAGTATGAAGTGCTGAAATCATATATTTTCTTATTCGTGATTTCTATCGTACGATTGGTCACATTATCAAGGAATGCCCGGTCGTGAGATACCAGCATAACGGCACCCTGGTAGTTTTTGAGGAATTGCTCCAGCCATTGAATGGAGACGATATCCAGGTGATTGGTAGGCTCATCAAGCAGAAGCAAATCAGGGCGTTGAAGCAAAATCTTCGCCAATTCAATACGCATTTGCCATCCCCCGCTAAAAATTTTAACCGGCTGGTCAAAATCTTCGGGATTAAAGCCTAAGCCAAGCAAAACCTTTTCGGTATCCCCTTCAATATTATGTCCGCCTTTCAGGTTAAAGCGGTCATTGAGTTCATTCAGTTTTTCTATTTGTTTCATATAGGAGGCCGACTCATAATCCTGGCGCGTAGAGATATCGGTAGTAATGGCGTGTATCTGTTTTTCCAGTTTTTTCAGCTCATCAAAAGCATGCAAGGCTTCTTTGAAAACCGTCGTATCGCTTTCCACCTTGAGTTCCTGGGGAAGATACCCGACCGTATCCCCATCCGGGGAGGCTATGGTCCCTTCATTGGGTTCAATCTGGCCGGCAAGAATCTTCAGCAACGTACTTTTGCCGGCTCCGTTTTTGCCGACCAGGCCAATGCGATCGCGATCGTCGACATTAAACGTGATCCCATCAAAAATAAACTCTCCCGTAAAATGTATGGATAAATTGGAAACCGAATGCATATCTTCAACTTTAAGTAGGCAAAGATAGGGATTTATGAGTGAAGAAAGATAGATAGGCCCTAGTCTTTGGCACATTGGGTTTATTAATTTAGCAGGATGCTACAAAAAAGAAGGTTTCTACAAACTTCTGGTTACTAAGGTGAAGAAAATGATAACAAGGGATATTAAAACAAGACCCGGCAAGCCTATCTTTCGTCGGACGCTGCCGGGGTCGAAAAAACAAAATAAATAGTTATCAGGTGCTTAATTGATTTATATGATTGAGGTGTTAACATAAATACTACCTAAAACAATGTAGTTAAAACAATTAAAATCCCGTCCTTATACGTATGGCACGTTTGGCAAAATATCCGTCAGATTTCTCACGGCATCACTCCGCTATCGCTCCGTGATTTGTTCGAAATGAATTGCCACAAGTTTGGAGAGGGAGGAAAAAGGTCGGGCGGACACCTTTGTAAATTTTTATAGCGTCCGCCCGACCTTTTTTTTTGTTACTCCACTAAATCGAGTCATTTCGATGGAGCGAAGCGACTGAGAAATCTAAATAATATCTCATGATCAAATGATAATAAACATATATTTTTACATCTCATTCTTACGGATATTTTGTTACCCGGAAATGAGATTTTCATGAACCGACACTATCTCCTCACTCCACTACGATCTTCTTCACACCCGTCCTTCCTTCTTCAGAAATAAAGTGAAGATAGTACATCCCCGGACTGAGCCGGTGGGTTTGTAATGTAAAATCCTTTCGCGCCTTCTGTCGACGGAATATTCTAGTTCCCTTCAAATTGTAACACCGAACGTTAATAATTTTCTCAGGGGATTCTACATGGAGCTTAGCTTGGGTTGGGTTTGGGTAAATCCGAATGAAGTCCGAAAGCTCAGATGCATTTATACCTGCTGTGGTCTTTATTGTATCGCAAGCTTTCCGGCCAGTGCAGCTATCTGCAAAAACGGGCTCGACACAGTAGGCATATTCGCCGGTTTCATCCGGGTATTCAAAAGCGATCGATACGGTATCTAACATCTCACCTATCAGCTCTTCGTTTTTATATAAGTTATAACCTGCTACCTCTACTTGTGTCGTGTCATTGATTTCCCAGTTAATATGGCTTTCGGCAATTTGGATGCCGGTGTTGCCATAATCTTTTGTTATGGATACAGGTATAGTGTCCTGCGCCTGGGATTCGGTACTATCTTTAAAAGCCGCCGTAACATAATATTCATATTCACCGATAGGCAAATCTTCATCGACAAACCAGGTGGAATCTACCGGCTCGGAAGTTATCAAAGAATCGTTGCGGTAAACATTAAAACCGGCCAACATGTCGATGACTTCCGGATCATTATCTAAGAAGGTCCAATCCCACTCCAGAACAACGTTGTTGCAATTTGTGATCGTGCTGAGATATCGGGGCTTTCTTAGATAGAAAGTCGGATTAATGATAAAAGCCCCCTCATGAACTTCGATACTCCAATAATAAGCCGGCCCGGTTTTAGTGCCTTTCATCATCAGTGAATATGACCCTTTAAATATAAGCATATAATTATCAATATCTCCATAATATCCACTAATATTAAATGAACCATCAAACTGGCTTAGTTCAATATATACGCTATCCAATGGTAAATCAGGTATAGGGTTTAGTGTGAAAAAAACTTGACTCATACAATCATTACACAAACTATCCGATTTGACGGCTACAGAATTTCCTTCCTGGTAGACCGCTTTTAGCGCATAGCCATATAGCCCCCAGCTCAGGTTGTCCCAATTCGTGTCGGTATAGGTGGTATCATCGATATCTTCTTCAACAAGCGTCCATTCATCCGGATCATCAATATGTGGCTGAAGAAATCTGAATAATTTATAGCCTTCCAGGTTATTAGTGCTCGACTCCGGTGTATTCCATTGAAGACTTGTCGATACGGGATAAGGATCAACCGAAGCCTCAAAGTTTTGGGGAGGAAACAATGAGTCCGAAACCGGGTAAACCGAATCGCATGCCATCTGGCTGGTACAACCATTGGAATAATTAGCCTCTACGCAATATTGCCGGGGCACTTCCGGCGGTTCATACAAAATAAAAAATTCAGATTGATAATCTTCCTGAATCAGTACCCCTTCACGATAAATAGTATATCCGGTGAATTCTGCATTCTGAACATTTTCATTTTCCAGGGACCAACTTAAGGAAAGATTATCAACATTCATATCGATTTCCCCATAATATTGCTCTACCTCCACTTCGGTTGAGTCGGAATAATCCTGTCGTTCAAAGCTGCCGGATATCACCTCCAGGTAGTACATGTAATTTCCGACATGCACATTTTGATCAAGGTAAATTGTGTCCTGTATGGGTTCCTGGTTCAAAAGGGAATCCCCTCGATAAAGATTATAGGCTGACTGTCTATCTGATAAATCACCCTTTTTTTCTGAAGCCTCATTCCATGTCAGTGTAACGTCATCACAATCCACCGAACCCTGCATGTTCAGGGAGTATTTTACCCCCGGTGAAGCTGCCTGGGCGTGCACAGCTACCGGGGGTAAAAGGAATACGATAAATATCAGGAGGGGGTGGAGTAGACGCTTTTTTCTACGTGCTGTAAAATTGGTTGTTAACATAAGCTTTTCGTTTTTTGGGCTACCTATGGGGTTAATGAAAGCCGTTCGTGATTTACTTAGTTAATTATATGTTAAAATCTTATAATAAAGACAACTCAAAACCAATAAACCCCTATTCAAATCATAGAATTTATCTATTATTCTTAAATATCATAAAATTTTTGAGTTGTAGAAGGAAGTTTTCTAAAAATAAAAAAGGCCGCTTGAAAACAAGCGGCCTTTTAAATATTCTAAAGCGGGCGATTATTTAACCAGAACGAATCGTTTGGTTACCACATCGCCGTCGTTAGTGATGAACTGTACCATGTATGTACCGGGCTCATATCGCTCGGTATTTACATTGATAATGTCCTCACCATTTACTTGCTTATCGATAAGCAGTTGCCCTACAGTGTTGAGAACCCTGTAAGACTCTACATTATCGGTTACATCCAGCTTGACGTAATCGCTGGCCGGATTCGGGTAAAGGCTTATCGCATCACCCTTATCGGCCGGTGCATCCGAACCGAAGGAAACCGTTGCAGTTTCAG
>JAIPAH010000151.1 GCA_021740175.1 Bacteroidales bacterium | reverse complement strand
TGATCACAACAACCTACGGCACCGGGGAGCTGATTAGAGAAGCGATAGAAAAGAATTTTAAGAGAATAATCATCGGCGTGGGTGGAAGCGCAACAAATGATGCCGGGGCAGGAATGGCTGAAGCTTTGGGAGCCAAGCTTTTAAATAAAGATGGAGAGGAGATTGAAAAGGGCGGCGGCCAACTGGATAAGTTAGCAAAAATTGACCTTACAGGCTTAATGCCCGAAGTCAAAGATACGGAAATCATTGTTGCTGTGGATGTAAGAAATCCCCTCACCGGTCCTGACGGAGCTACAAGAGTCTATGCTCCGCAGAAAGGGGCGGATGAATCCATGGTGGAACAGTTGGAAAACAATTTGAATCATTTTGCCCGAAAGATTACCGAAACGAACGGAAGGAAAATCAAGGATGTTCCGGGAGGCGGAGCAGCAGGTGGCTTAGCGGCCGGATTGGCCGGATTTTTGGATGCCGGGATTCAAAACGGGTTTAACCTTATAAGTGAGCTTATCCGGCTGGAGGAAACCATCAAAGAAGCTGACCTGGTGATTACCGGTGAAGGTATGATTGATTACCAGACGGGCTACGGAAAAACACCGCATGGAGTCGCCATGATGGCTAAAAAGTATGATATCCCCGTCGTGGGATTTGCCGGTACATTGGGGGAAGGCTATGAAAAGCTGCTCAAAAGCTCTTTCGATAACCTCTATCCGATCACCGATAAGCCGGTTAACCTGGAAGAAGCCATGCATAATGCGGATGAGCTGCTCGCTAAAGCCGCTGCGCGAATGGCACGAAGCCTGATTCTCGGCAAAAGGCTTACCGGAATGAAGTTTTAAATAACCTGTCGAAGGTGTATGATTAAAAAATCACTTACTCGAAGTATAGTCATGCGGTCACTGTAAGTTTTTTAAAGCTGCTTGATTTCATTTATTAATTCCTGGAGCTTCGATTTAGCATCACCGAACAGCATTTTGGTATTATCGGCATAGAAAAGGTGGTTTTCGATAGCGGCATAACCTTTTCCCATACCCCGTTTCATAATAATGGTGTTTTTGGCTTTGTTGGCTTTGACGATAGGCATGCCATACAGGGGACTGGCCGGGTCGTCTTCGGCAGCCGGGTTCACAACATCATTGGCCCCGATCACGACGGCAACATCAACATTTTCGATGTCTTCATTAATTTCTTCACTTTCAACAAGCTTATCATACGGGACATCCGATTCGGCGAGCAGCACATTCATATGGCCGGGCATTCTACCTGCTACGGGATGTATGGCATATTTTACTTCCACACCGTTTTCTTCGAGCAACTTATCCAACTCATGGGCAAGGTGTTGAGCCTGGGCCACGGCCAGGCCATAGCCGGGAATGATAATTACCTTCCGTGAATAATTGAGCATAATGGCCGCGTCGGTCGTTGTCGTTTCTTTGATAGCTCCTAGTTCTTTTTCAGCACCTGAGGCACTTCCACCAAAAGCTCCTATGACAACATTAGTTAAAGAGCGGTTCATGGCTTTACACATGAGTATTGTAAGA
Source organism: Bacteroidales bacterium (assembly GCA_021740175.1). GTDB lineage: Bacteria > Bacteroidota > Bacteroidia > Bacteroidales > JAIPAH01 > JAIPAH01. Next base: position 6,675 of record JAIPAH010000151.1, on the reverse strand, counting down.
ATGGTACCTGCCGATCCAACAAGGATGCCGCCTGTTATCATCGCCTGGTTATTGTATAGGAAGCCTCCCATAGCAGCAGCTAGTCCCGTGAAGGAGTTCAACAACGAAATCACAACCGGCATATCGGCTCCTCCGATGGGCATGACAAACAAAACACCATAAACCAATGCAATGGCTAACATGATGTAAACCAGATACATTATATTTTCAGGATTGATTTGGCCCAGGGACATAATATAAACGATAAAACCTACAAGGACTACCAGTAAAGCTATGTTGATATAGCGTAAAATAGGTGTAGTGATGTCCTTGATTCTTCCGTCAAGTTTTCCGAAAGCGACCATACTTCCCGCAAAAGAAATACTGCCGATCATCAGGCCCAAAAGTATGGAGAGGACTTCCCCGTTGAGCATTCCGTACTGCTGCACTAACCCCTCGCTTATATGCGGAAATTCCATAATGGAAATCAGGGCTGCCGCTCCGCCGCCCATACCATTGAAGAATGATACAAGTTGGGGCATGGCTGTCATTTTTACCCGGAGAGCAATGATCCATCCGATAGCCGTTCCCAGAATTATGGCAGCGATAATGTAACCGATATTTCCGATGGGCTCTCCATCCATTTTATGGAATAGGATAGTGGCCACAATAGCGATACCCATACCTACAGCGGCCCAGATATTCCCTCTCCGGGCGGTGTCCGGGTGACTCAGCATCCTCAAGCCGATGATAAAAAGTACGGAAGCTACCACATAACTGATTTCCAATACCGATTCCCCGAGGGTGAATGCTATGGTTTCTTTTATTTTAATAAGGTCATCCATGGTATTTTACTTTTTCTTCGATTTTTTCCTGAACATTTCCAGCATCCTGTCAGTCACTACAAAACCCCCGACAACATTCAATGTTCCCAGCACCACAGCGATGAAGCCCAGTATCATGGTTGATGTCGTTGCAGCATGTCCCATAACAATAATTGCCCCGATGATAACGACTCCATGAATGGCATTGGCCCCTGACATTAGGGGCGTATGGAGAACGGCGGGGACATTGGAAATGACTTCAACGCCAAGAAAAACGGACAGGATGACAATAAAAATGATTTCTTTATTGGTGTAAAAAAACTCCAGAATTTCTGCCATAATGTATGTTTTTAAGATTCGATAAATTCCTTCACTTTAAGATTATAGATTTCTCCTTTGTAGGTAATGCAAGTGCCTTTTACCACCTCATCTTCAAAGTTGAGGTTCATATTTCCTTCATTATCAATAATCAATTTAAGGAAATGGATTACATTTTTGCCAAACATTCGGCTGGCATCGATCGGCATCTCGGAGGGATAATCGGATTTTCCGATAATGGTAATCCTGTTCTCATAATCATAAATCTCGTTATTTCTCGTTACCTCGCAATTCCCCCCGCTTGAAGCCGCAAGGTCGGCTATTACCGAGCCGGATTTCATGGCTTTAACGGTAGCTTCTTCCAGCAATTTAGGTGCTTGTTTGCCGGGAATTTGGGCGGTTGTGATTACGACATCGGCATTTGCCGCATGGTCATGGATAAGCTGCTTTTGCTTCTGCTTATATTCCTCGGTTTGTTCCACCGCATAGCCTCCGGCAGTTCGTTCTTCTTTCGCTCCTTCCACCTCAATAAATTTTCCGCCAAGGCTTTTCACCTCCTCTTTAACAGCGGAACGTACATCGAAGGCCTCGACCACAGCACCCAATCGACGTGCCGTTGCGATAGCTTGCAAACCTGCTACACCGGCACCCAATATAAGCACTTTGGCAGGTTTAATGGTGCCGGCAGCTGTCATAAACAACGGAAAAAAACGAGGTAAACGGCCAGCAGCCTCTAGGACGGCCTTATATCCTGCCACTGTAGCTTGGGACGAAAGGACGTCCATCGACTGAGCCCGCGAAATCCTTGGTATTGAATCCAGGCTAAAGGTCGTTTTGTTATTATCTCTTAATGTTTTAACGAGGTCAGGATAGGAGAGGGGCTGAAGCATAGTCAGCAAAACCTGGTCCTCCCCGAGACTCATCAGCTCTTTTTCACCGGGTTTATTAATACCCAAAATTAAATCAGCTTTCTCAAAGAGTTCTTTGCGGGACACTATTTCACCTCCCGCTTTTTCGTAAGCTTTATCCGATGAATGCGTGGTCGATCCCGCATTTGTTTCAAGAAGGATTCCTGCTTTTAATTTTTGGATAATCTCTTCTACTCCTTCGGGAAGTAAGCCTACTCGCGATTCACCATCCGGTTCTTTAAGGAGACCTATTTTCATATTTTAATGGTTTAGCGAAGATTTTTGCATTCAATGTTTTTAAATTCAAAAAAGAATACCATTTTAAGTATTATAATGCAACAATTAAAATTTAAAAAAGTTTTTTGCTTTGTTAATGGTATAACAAAGCGGATTGTTGACTAATTTTTTTAAAAGTTTGCCTTTGACAATAACCGCGTTAAACAATACGTTTAACCATAACGTTTTTGATGTGTTATGATAAAAATCGCCTATTCGGATAAATATCATCATCCCCTGCCGGCGAATCACAGATTCCCCATGGAGAAATATTCGTTAATTCCGCAACAACTTCTTTATGAAGGAACCTTTGATGAGAAGCATTTTTTTGAACCCGAGTCGATGACGCAAGATGTAATAAGTGCTGTTCATGATGAAAACTACATTTATAAACTTAATGCCGGACTTTTACATAAGCTTGAGGAAAGACGAATTGGTTTTCCCTGGAGTAAAAGCTTGATAGATCGCGAAGAACATATTTCCGCCGGGACTGTTCAGGGCGCACTGTTTGCCCTCGACAACGGGATAGCTTTTAATATAGCCGGCGGCACTCATCATGCTTATCGTGACCGGGGGGAAGGTTTTTGCATTTATAATGATATTGCCATTGCATCGCAGTATTTATTGAATAGAAGAATGGTAAAGCAAGTATTGGTTGTGGATTTGGATGTGCATCAGGGTAACGGGACGGCAAAAATCTTTGAAAAAGAGCCGAGAGTCTTCACTTTTAGTATGCATGGAGCCAAAAATTATCCCCTGCACAAGGAGCACTCGGATTTGGATTTGGCATTGGGCGTTGAAATTACTGATGATGAATATCTGGAATTACTGAGAAAAAATCTTACTTACCTTATTGATCATATAAAACCCGACATCATTTTTTTTCAATCCGGAGTGGATATTATGGGGGATGATCGACTGGGGAAGCTAAATATTTCAAAATCAGGTATTCGAAAAAGAGACCGGATGGTGTTAGAGAATGCCTTTAATCGTAATATTCCTGTTATAGCTTCTATGGGCGGTGGATATTCCCGCCAGATTCGCAATATTGTGGATGCCCATTGCAATACATATCGTGTGGCCAAAAACTTGTGGGAATGAAGAATGAAAAAGGACTTCTATAATAAAAACCAACTTGGATGTAAAAAAATATTTGCATATCATTGTTTTCGATCAATTTATTTTTAATTTTAGAATAAATTTAAATAAAGTTCTAATCATTAAATAATATCATTATGGATCTCCAAGCAGTAATTAAAGCCGGAATAGTTGGTTTGGCGGGAAGTCTTCTGATGTTTATCCTCTTACAGATTTCCCTGATAACCGGAATCGCCCCTTTCAACGTTACTCCTTCACACGCTTTTGTCAATGTGTTAGGATATGATATCAAGGCTGTTGCTATTGTACTTCATTTCCTTTACGGAGCTTTTTGGTCTATTGTTTTGGTCCTTTTTTACGGGGATGAGGTGAATTTTGGTCGTGGAATATCTCTATCCATAATAGCTTGGATTGTGATGATGATAGCTATTAGCCCCGGGGTAGACTGGGGTTTTTTCGGTGGGGGTTCAAATAGTCTTTTGGAACCTGATCAAATGATGTATGTAGACCCCGGAATTAAATATCCGGCCTTCACCTTGATCATTCATCTCTTCTACGGAGTAATTGTGGGATGGCTTAATCCTAAATGGGCTGTAAGTCATCTCGAAAGTGAGGAAGAATAGGAGGAAAAGGCGCTAAGGCTTTTTTATGCATAAATGATGAATTTGGTATTCTCCTAATTTTTCTGTTTTTACTTTGCGCTGCTTGTCTTAATTCTAAGCAATTGGCATCTAAAAGTTTATTCTGATTTTTCCCAGCGAATAGTGACTTTTTGTTTGCCCCAATTAAGGGCTTTTTCAACGGAGGTGCCCATGTAGATATCAATTTTTTGATTCCATCTTTTGTTCATTTTATCCCGGACAGTATAGGTTCCTTTCAAACCTTCAATTTCAACTTCAGTCCCGTAGGTTAATCCCGAGTCAATCAGGTCGCGGGAAACGGCAATAGCTTTCATTCCCGGTTTCAAAGTGTCTCCCCAGGCCGTCAAAGCAGGGTGGTCTTTGTGGGTCTGAGCTGCAAGGGAATTATAAGCTGTAGCAGTGACTCCCATACTTTTTTCTTCAGTGGTTTTACACCCCGACACTATAAGGATGGCTAAAAAAGCTGCTGTCAAAAATGTTCTTGTTTTTGGGATGATATTCATTTCTTTCCTCAATTCCTTTTTCTTAATAAAGAAATTTTTTATCAAATTGTTTATCAAGAGCTTGATTTTAATTGATGAATATCTTTTCAAGAGAATATTTATCAACAATAAGGTGATGGACTTGTTAGAGTCAAAAAGAACTTATGAAAAAGTATATAATTTTTATTCTGGTTTTTGCAATAATTGGCCTCGTCGTAGGATATTTTATTTTCGGGCGGATTCAGGGAGAATATATTGCCTTGGATACGATTTTCAGTAGCTCTGAAAATATCGTAGAGTCTTTGGGAAGGAATATTGCCGGTCTTGAAAGCATAAAACAAAACATCCTGATTTCAGGAGGTGTGGGAGCTCTGCTTGGACTGATTATTTGAATTTTTACCGGGAGAAAATAAAGCCCTGAGTTATTTTTGAATAGCCACAGACCTGCCACCGTTAGCCTGCAGGTCATCTATGCAGTTATCATCCAGTGAAGGAGGGTCATCTGCCCCTACCAACGAGGATACGATATCACCGGTTTCAGCTGTCCAATACATCAGGCAATCTTCATTATCGCAGTGATGGCCATGTTCCTCATCCTGGTGGTCGTTTTGCATAGGTGTCCCGTTGTTGACCAGTCCCAGCAAATGGCTCAGCTCGTGATTCATGACCGTGCTCTCAAGCAGTGCTTTAGAGGGTTGGTTGATACCGCCTGAGTTTTCTTCGATTTTTGAGCCAAACAAGGTAAAAGAGGTATTTCGGTATGCTACCCCAAGGGCATTGTCGTTTTGTTCAAATTTACCATCGGCAATAAAGCCATAGACCGTGAGGGTGTTGCCACTGTTGAAAGCCGTACGTTTATTGCCTTCCACCTGCAGAATGTCATCCGTTGAGTAGGGTGCCAGACCGGGCGATTCGATGGCTGTGGTCGAAATGGTAATACCATCGGGCTTGTTGAGCCGATTCTGTAGAAAGTTTGTCAGATTTTGAATAGATGCGTCCTCCGGTGCATAATTCTGCACATAGATAATCTCGATTTGGAGTTGTTTAAATTCCTCCGATGCCAATAAGTCATTGGCGGAATATCCAACTGGTTTTTTATGATAATTCTGCACATTATCGTCTCCATTATCATCTCCTCCGTTATCCGGTGAGGGCTCTTCCTCATCCGTACAGGAAGTGGTCAAGCCCAGAACAAGAAGAAAGGCTATTAATTTGCGCATCATTTGTTTTATTGTTTTTTATTCGAAGTTTACAACGTAATCATTAGCTGGATGTTTGAACAAAGCGAAAGATTGGAGTTAGTAGCGGTGTTTTAATGTATCCTTAAATTTACGAATACAATGGTATTTAAGATAGGTTTAGCCGATGTCGATATTGATATTAATATTTTTTCTTACGAGATTTCGAAACAAACGAGCGATTTCTATTGCTTCATTTCTTTCTCCCTGACTTAAATCAATTTCATAGTCAGGATATCGTACCTCCACACCAAAGGAATTTAGTTTTAGTCCTTTCTCATACAGGTCTTGATCAATTGTTAGAACATCATTTAATAAATCGAGTAAATATCTCAAATCATGGGTTTTCTTAAACGTAATTGAATGATATTCAAGAAGACACACAATGTATTTTTCTGTGGCTTGCTGGCAGTGATATGCTAAAGTATCTGAATACTCCTTTATATATTGGTTTATGATTATAGCTGAACCCAAATCATGATCAGCCTTTCGAATCCAGGCCAGCAGTCTGTTTTTATTTGCGCTCATAAATCAATTGGGCTTCTTTCAAAATGGAGTTAATAAAAGAATCAGGCCTGGCTTTTTCGCTTTCGAACTCGTTATTGGTATAAACAACTACATCCACCGGTAATTTCGTTCCAATCAGTATCCTTTGAAATTCAATGCTTCTATCATGCCTGGGCTTGGTCGTATCCTTAATAATCAGAAGATCAATGTCGCTGTCTTTGGATGGGCGGTTATTCGCATAAGAGCCAAAGAGGTATATTTTATCAGGATTGCCTTTGGCGGCTAACTTATTGACTATTTGGTTAATAGTTGCTTTATCTATGACTTCTGTTTGATTCTGCTTACTCATTTCGCACCAGATGATTGTCTTCTACAAACTTAATGATTTTCGGGGAAATAAGATA
>JAIPAH010000150.1 GCA_021740175.1 Bacteroidales bacterium | reverse complement strand
CTATTTCGGGAATCCCACTTTCATTGAATGAAGGAATTTCGAAAAAACCTTATGCAGAAGCCAGAGGCCAGCTTGTAAAAATCGGTTAAGCTTAAAAAATGAAAGAAGGCAAAGCGAGGACGCTTCGCCTAACGTTCGGGCTTTACCTAAGGCTGAGATTTTACATTCCACGTCCGAGAGGTTGGTCAAAGCGTCTTCGCTTTGACCAAAGATTCTTGCAGCCTCTGGCTGCCGGATCGCATGCAAGCATACTGATGTAACTATTCATCGATATGTATATCCAATCAAAAAAAAAAATTCCTGCTATAATTCTTCAAAAACCAGCCACTATACAAGCAAGAGAGAATTCCTAAAAACTTTGACATAAGCCAGAGGCTTAAAGAATGGAAGAAGGCGAAGCGAGGACGCTTCGCCTAACGTTCGGGCTTTGCCTAAGGCTGAGATTTTACATTCCACGTCCGAGAGGTTAGTCAAAACGTCTTCGCTTTGACTAAAGATTCTTGCAGCCTCTGGCTGCCAAAATCCACATGCAAGCATTAGTTTCAAGGTTCTATTTCGAAAATCTTCATAAGGCACTCGCTGATGTTGTACAGTTATTACTTCAAATCATCGTAAATTGCTGAGAAATCATCGTCCCCTCTTCCATTATCGATAGCATTACGGTAAGCCTGCTTGACCATATCATTCACCGTAAGTTTGACACCCTGTTCCGAGGCGGTTTCCGATGCCAGCATCAAATCCTTCTGCATCCATCGCAGCGGAAACTCCGGCGAATATTCCGAATTTTCCATCTTCTCCCTTTTTAACTTAACAAAAGGAGCTACTACCGGAGCTTCCAGCAACACATCGAAAAGCATCTTTTGCTCCATGCCCAGCGATTCGCCTAATTTCATGGCTTCACTAAAGGAATACATGGCATGGCCTAACAACAAATTAAAAACCATCTTAAGCGAAGTGCCTTTTCCGTTTTCACCCACATGAATAGTTTTCTTCCCCATAATATCAAACAAGGGTTGAGCTTCCCGGACATCTTTTTGATTGCCGCCTACCAGAAATAATAACCGGCCTTTTTCTGCCGGATCTTTAGAACCTGCAACCGGTGCATCCAGAAAACGAATACTTTCTTCGGTAGCCATCCGGGCCATCTCTTGCGAGTAGTAAGGGTTAACAGTACTGCTGTCGATCCAAAGGGCATTTTTATTCATCGTTTTAAAGAAACCGTTATCTTCCAGGGCCACAGCACTTACAGCACCGGGTTCGGAAAGCATGGTGATGAGTATGTCAACATCTCTAGCGGCTTCAGCAGGTGAGTCAGCCCATTCCGCTCCCGACTCCAGTAATGGTTCTGCTTTGGCTTTGGTTCGGTTGTGTATTTTGAGATTGTAGCCATTATCTAATAAATTGAAAGCCATACGGCTACCCATAATTCCGAGTCCTATAAATCCAATCTTTTTCATAACGAGGTTGCTTTATTATTTTTAAATCTATATATCAGTAACTTGAAAAATTAACCATTTTTATCTTGTTCGTGCTGAGAAAGTTCACCCCGTAAAACGGGGTTCAAAATTCAAAATAAATTCCAACTTTGAAAAATCAAAAACAACTTTTCCGGGCTGCCAGAGCTACAGCATTATTTGACTATAAGCTTTTGTTTAAGAATCTTTTGATCAAAAATGACACGAACAAAATAAATGCCACTGCTTAAGTCGCTGACATCGAAACGATTACCCGCTTTATGTTTCCCGAGAGAAAAAACCGTTTTCCCTTTAGCATCATGAATCTTGAGCTTAGTGTAAGCTTTATCCTTTCCGGGAAGGGATAAGGTTATCACATTATCGGCAGGATTAGGATAGATTTGAAATGTATTATGCGGACTCGGTCTCACGGTATTCAGGACCTCTTCATCATCAATATCAGGGCTGGCATCGGGCTTATTTCTCCACATTCTGAATATGCCCTGTGCAATTTCTGTATTATTAAGGTAGCGGCCACGAATAAAGTCGAGCTCATCGGCATAATCATTGAAAAGCCTGCTCCCCTCGCCTTTACTAAAAAAAGGAACCAACCGATTCGTATTGCTGTCACTAAGAAATTTCATTCCGGGAATATTGAATGTTCCCTGATCCGTTATGGGATACGTATCGATTAAATCCCCTTCCTGCCCATAATCCGGCCCTACCAGGTAACCCGTCTCATGGTTCCCGGTAACTATAACCAGCGTTTCATTCCAGTTGCTCTCCTGTTCCACCCATTCAATAACGGTATTGATGGCCTCGTTAAAGTCGTCCTGCTCCTCGATAAGTCGTCCTTTTTGATGCTCTTTTGCAGCCCATCCGATAGCTCCTCCTTCCACGGTCAGCAGGAATCCATTCCTGTTGTTATCCAGCACATTAAGAGCCGCCCCTGTCATATCGGCAAGTGTGGGAATCCCGGTGTTCAACTCCTTTTGATAAGGTTGCCCGGCACGATTTCGGGAGGAACCGCTGCGCTGCTGTTGCAGCGTTGTAGCTACCTTTGGGATTCCCATAACACGGACAGGTGTCTGTCCATCAGCCATATCTGCAAACTCCGAGCTATCGTTTATCATCGTCCAGGAATCGGCGAGACCGTCACCATCTATATCCTGTACAGTGCTGTTGCCGTTGATTGTAACCGAATCAAAAGTTACGGCGCTCTCCTGTAAATTCTCCCATGTTCCTATGCCTCCCAGGTATTCCTGCCCATCTTCCCAGACGGGGTTGGTAGTATGCGTTCCGTTATCGGTATAATAAGGATGGCCGCATCCCATCATGACAGAAAGCTTACTGTCAATAATCAGCTCATTAGCCAGCTGACTGTAATGATTCCTGTCAACATTATGAGCTGCCAGGGCTGCCGGAGTAGCTGATGAAACCGGTATAGAGGTGACCACACCCGTCGATTTTCCGGTTTCGAAAGCGCGCCGGGCTATGGATAGTAATGCCGTACTATCTATAGAGACGTTCACAGCATCCCGCGCCGTCTTTATTCCTGAAAACATGGCAGTGGCAGCAGCGGCTGAACCCGTCGGTGCATTTCTGACGAATTCGGTAGTTGTCCATGCCTCAGCCGAATTATACCAGGTATCATAACTTTCTGCAGCCTCATTTTCCCATACGGGAGCTGACATAGCCGGCCAGGTACTCATAGCTTTTGCTAAAGGCCAATCCCGGTAAGGCGGGGATTGACCAAAATAATATTCCGCGGTCTTCATATGATTTTTTCCCATTCCCCCGCCATTCAAAATCACGACATTTTTAGGATCAGGTGAGTTCTGTTGCGGGGCAGGCCATAAATCAAACATGACATCCGCAATTTCGGTATTGTTTAAAAAACGCCCCCGCACATAATCCTCCTCATCGGCATAGGAGACAATCCTTTCACCCCCGGCACCTTTTGCAAACAAAGGGACAAGCTGATTAGTATGGCGGTAATCATTCCATTTATGCCCGGGAACATTATGAAGGCCGTTATTCACAACACCAAAATTATCCACCGGGTCATCGCCGGGATAATCCGGCCCGGTGAGGAAGCCACATTCATGATCGCCGGTAACGATAATGAGGGTCTCCTCCCAGCTATTATTTTCTTCCACCCACTCAATGGCAGCATCCACAGCTTCATCAAAATCATGCTGTTCTTCAATCAACCGGTCCATCTGATTACTGTGTGCCGCCCAGTCTACTGCCCCGCCTTCCACCATCAAAAAGCTGCCCTGCTCATTATCATCAAGGACATTCAGGGCAGCCCTAGTCATATCCGAAAGCGTGGGTACATTCTCCAAAAAAGGAACTTCATAGGGAGCTGCGGAATCCACATCGCCGGGGTATTCCCTGTATTGCTGAAGTGTAGTAGCCGTCTTCGGCACACCCAAAACCCGCTTAGGAGTGGAACCCGAAGCCAGATCGACAAACGCTGAGCTATCGTGCAGCAAAGTCCATGCATCGGGCTGGCCATCCCCGTCAACATCCTGCAAAACTTGATTGCCGTTAACGGTTGTAGAGTCGAAAACGGTATTTCCTGCCTTCAGGTTGTTCCAGGTTCCCATCCCGCCAAGGTATTCCCGGCCCTGATTCCAGACTACCGTATCACTATGATTTCCGTCATCGGTATAGTAGGGATGCCCACAACCCATAAGTACTTGCAATTCAGAATCTATAATCATTTCATTGGCAATGGCGGCATAATTATAGCGATCGGCATTGTGTGCGGCAAAAGCTGCGGGAGTAGCATGTGAAACAGGTACTGAAGTAACAAGCCCGGTCGATTTATTCAACGCATTGGCCCTGTCGATGATGGTGTAAAGATCGGAGCTATCAATATCCGCGCCTATGGCATTTTTGGCGGTTTTAAACCCTGAAGCCATGGCTGTGGCGGAAGCCGCCGAGCCTGTAGTATGCTTTCGGAGATATTGCGGCGAAGTCCAGGCACTGTCGGAACAATAGCCGGTTGTGTATTTGTTTATATTTCCGCTTTGCCACACTTTCCCATCAAGAGCCGGATAAGTACTCACATAATATTGAATGTCAAAATCCCGGTAAGACTGGACTTTTGTTTCTCCGTGATGATAATAGCCGGTAGCCTCTATATGGTTTTTCCCCCAACCATCACTTATAAACAGAATAATATTTTCGGGAGTATTTTGAGCTAGTGTGCCCATTGGCATCAAAACCGCCGTAAAAAATAAAAGTATGAAAACTGATAGCCTTTTCATTATCAATGTCTTTATTAAAACAAACTCTAAAATTAGCCGAATTGTTTTATTTGTTCCATACCTAAAAAAGGGTCTCCTCCTGTTTTAGTTAAGATTTTTCTTTTTAAATATCGCTATAATTATTTAATTTTGGATACAATCAAAAAGCGAATATTATGGCCGATCTTACGACAAACTACATGGGTTTGGAACTTAAAAACCCTTTAATTGCCAGCAGTTCAGGGTTCACTGATTCTCTTGAAAAATTAAAAACACTCGAAGAGAAAGGCATTGGTGCAGTAGTACTCAAATCACTCTTTGAGGAAGAAATTATGCACGAGATGGAGGAGACTTTCACCAAGATGAAATCTGAAAATTTTCTCTACCCGGAGACCCACAACTATTTTGAATATGAAGACATTGAAGACACACTGAGCCAGTATATCAAGCTGATAAGTGATGCCAAAAAAGAGCTTTCCATTCCTGTTATTGCGAGTGTAAATTGTATCTCCAATCAAAAGTGGACGCACTTTGCCAAAGAGTTGGAAGACGCCGGAGCCGATGGCATTGAGCTGAATGCTTTTATACTCCCTTCTGATTTTACCCGCACCAGCGAAGAAAATGAAAAAATGTACTTTGATATTGTTAAAGAAGTACAAAAACACGTATCCATACCTATCGCCCTGAAACTAAGCTATTATTTCTCAAGTCTGGCACCAACGCTCAAGGAACTTTCGGAAACAGGCATTAATGCCCTGGTGCTGTTTAACAGGTTTTACAGTCCTGTCTTTAACCTGAAGACCATGAAAGTCACGCCTTCGCATGTATTAAGCAGTCCCAGCGACATAGCCATTTCGTTACGCTGGATCGCTATCATGTCCGGTCGGGTTAACTGTAGCCTGGCTGCAAGTACAGGCGTACACGACGGACAGGGCTTTATCAAACAACTGGTTGCCGGAGCGGATGCCGTTCAAATCTCATCGACAATATACAAAAACGGTTATGATGTAATTCCCGGTATGCTGAATGTATTGAACGAGTGGATGGATGAACAGGAATATGAGACCATCAATGAATTTAAAGGCAGCATGAGTCAAAAGGAGATTAAAAGTCCTGCCGCTTACGAGCGCGTTCAGTTTATGAAATATTTTAGTGAAAAATAGAATTTTTGATAATTTAAAACGTACGTAAAATGGCTGATTTATCGACAAATTACATAGGTCTTGAACTAAAAAACCCAATTATAGTAGGGAGCTCCGGTTTAACGAACTCCACTAAAAAAATTAAGGAAGCCGAAGAAAAAGGAGCCGGCGCTGTGGTGCTTAAATCCCTTTTTGAGGAGCAAATTCTTTACAACATTCACAAGGCGAAACAAGAAAGCATTCCTTCAAATTATCCTGAAGCCGCAGACTACATAGCCAATTATACCCAAAGCCAGGAGGTCGATAAATACCTTCAGCTCATCAAAGAATCGAAAGAACAGACCGACATCCCGGTTATTGCAAGCATTAACTGCGTATCGGATACGGAATGGACCTCCTTTGCCTCGAAAATTGAAGATGCCGGGGCTGATGCTTTGGAGCTGAATATTTTCGTTCTTCCCTCTGATAAAAAAAAGGACGGAACCCAAAACGAAAAATTGTACTTCAATATCATTAATAAGGTATTAAAACAGGTGAATATACCGGTTGTTGCCAAAATCAGTTATTACTTTTCGGGACTTGCCAATTTTACGCAGAAACTAAGCTGGACAGGAATCAAAGGATTAGTCTTGTTTAATCGTTTTTACTCCCCGGATATAGATATTGATAAGTTTTCGCTGAAAGCATCAAATGTTTTCAGCTCCCCCGATGAGTTGCCCGTGTCATTGCGATGGGTTGCTATGTTGAGCGATGTTGTTCATTGCGATATTTCCGCTTCTACAGGTGTACATAGCGGAGAGGCCGTGGTGAAACAATTGCTGGCGGGAGCGGCTTCCGTCCAGATGAGTTCCCTGTTTTATAAAGAAGGATTCGATAAAATCACCGAAGTCAGAGACTTCCTGAGCCAATGGATGGATAAACATGGATTCGAATCCATCGATGATTTTAAAGGCCGAATGAGCTTCAAAAAAGCCGAAAATCCGGCAGCTTATGAGCGAGTACAGTTTATGAAGCACTTCAGCGGAATCGAATAGGGGCTTCGCTAACAAAAACCAAATCTAACTCCCGGCAAGGGAGAAAAACTAACTTCATATTTACCAAATCTTTGTGAGCTGTTTGGGGTTTCGAGTTTTATAATTGGAATTTATCCGTCTGAGCCGGACAAGTTTTGAATTTTGGTTTTTGAATTTTGAATCCCGTTTTGCGGGGGTGAACTTTCGCAGCATGTTCAATGATAAAAATGGTTGATTTTTCTAATCATCCGGGATTTAGAATAGAGCGTTGGATTTTAAAAGACGACATCTATCACTTGCCAAACCAGGTAGACCCCATAGATACCAATAAGGATGATGCCGGTTTGCTTGCGGATAATCCATCGGCGATAGGCTAACATCAGGAAAACTAAAACTACGGAGCTGAACAAAAGGATTATGCTTACAAAAAGGTTTTCACTTACCACTTCAATGGGTGAGTCGTAGAGCAACATCACCATAAGCCAGGGTAAACCGAGTCCCACGAGCATATCAAAGATGTTGGAACCTATGGCATTGCTTATAGCCATACCGCCCTTGCCATCTTTGGCGACCAGGTAAGAGGATATCAGGTCGGGAATGGAGGTACCGATGGCCAGAACAGTAAGAGCGATGATAGCTTCCGGAATATTCAGGGCATGAGAAATATGTATCGCACTTTCGACCAGCACCCATGAAAGCAGGCTAATCCAGGCTATAGAGATAGCAAAAACCGCCCAGTGAAATTTTATTTTAGGATAGGTAAGATTCATCAAACCATCAAAAGGGCTGAACAAAAGCCGCAGAATTTTAAATTTTTTCACCTTGTCAACATCCGGCGGTGTTTCGACCTCCGTGGCGTCATCCTGGTAGGGGAACCATTTCTTCCATTTAATCGCCACAAAAATATACCCTCCATAAAGACCCATTAAAATCAAAGCTTCAACGATAGTGATCGTGTCATTGAAAAATACCCAGGCAAGAAGAACAATACTCAATAAGTAAAAAGTAACGTCGCGCAAAATAGGCTGCCAGGAAAGGACAGCGCGCCGTGCCAATGCCGCTGCTCCCACAATAACAAGGACGTTAAACAACGCCGAACCAACAATCGTACCCATGCCTATTTCGACATGATCCCCGGGTTTAAACACTGCCACCAGGGCAATAAATAACTCCGGGGCGCTGGAACCCATCGCCATAAGGGTAGTCCCCGCCACATCGGAAGGCACGTTGTTCTTCTCGGAAATCCGCTCCAACGCAGGGATAAAATAAGCATCCGTTACCTGCGCCAACAGGTAAAAGGAAATTAGTATCGCAAGTATAAATCCCAGTAACTCCATTATTATGCAAAAATAACAAG
>JAIPAH010000149.1 GCA_021740175.1 Bacteroidales bacterium | reverse complement strand
TACAGCCTGATTAACCCTGGGTGTATAAATACCAATACCCATTCCTCCCTGTATGAGTGGAACGGGTATTTTAAGATTTCCGATATGAAATGAATTCAAATAATTTATTATCTACGGTTGTCTTTTTTTGGTCTTGCTTCGTTGACGACGATTTCCCTGTTTTCCACGGATGCGCCATTCAATTCTTTCATTGCCTTTTGTGCTTCATCCTGGTTTTCCATTTCTACAAAACCGAAGCCTTTGCTTTTACCACTGAATTTATCGGTGATAACTTTTGCGGAACTGACTGTTCCATACTCTTCAAAAAAACCTTCCAGATCAGTCTCGTCGACACTGTAATCAAGGTTTCCTACATAAATGTTCATTCTAATAAAATTTTGATTTTTAATATAAAATTAGGATTTAAAAACGGAGAGCAAGAATATACTAACGAAAAATCGATTAGATGATAAATGTTCCAATGATTAAATCAGAATTTGCTGCAAAGGTAAAGTTAATTATTTGGAATGAGCATGTTTTAATAAAATTATTTTAAAATAATTTTAAATAGTCTGTTTCTGAGGCATTCATAGAATGTTTAGGTTTGATATCCGGCAATAAGTTGGCGGGGAAGGATGAAGAACAATTTAATGAATAGATAAATCTACAGGTTAACCTTATGCTTCAGGCAGGTTTATCCAATCAATATTCTTTTTTAAAAACTGCTGGGTTTGTTCTTCTTTAGATCCTTTTTCAGGGGTATAGTTATATTCCCATCGTACTTCCGGCGGAAGGCTGATGAGAATTGATTCGGTGTTGCCTCCACTTTCAATCCCAAAACGGGTTCCCCTGTCAAACAGGAGATTAAATTCGGCGTACTTTGCCCATCTGATTTTCTGCCAAAAGATATTCTTTTCAGTATAAGGCTTCCGGGCATTTTTTGCCAGCATTTCGGTATAAATTTCCGGATAAGCTTCAGCCAGGTTTGCCGTAAAACTCATCCATTTTTCAAAATCAAATGTTTTTGAAGGCTTCTGCCGGTCAAAGAAAATGCCTCCAACGCCCCGTGTTTCGCTACGATGCTTGGAGTAAAAATAGTCATCAGCCCATTTTTTGAAATAAGGATAAAAGGTGGAGTCGTATTTATCGCATATATTTTTAAGCTGAAGATGGAAGTTTTTAGCTTGTTCAACATCCACGTATATCGGGGTTAAATCAATTCCGCCCCCGAACCACTCCGTTCCGTTATCGAGCCTGAAATAGCGCACATTCATATGAATGGTAGGAACAAAGGGGTTAACAGCATGAAAAATCGAAGAGAGCCCTGTGGCCGTGAAATGTTCTCCTTTTATACCAAGTGATTTACTCATTTCTTTGCTCAACGGGCCCGAAACTCTCGAAAAGTTGACTGCCCCTTTCGATATTTTATCACCGTTAGTTATTACACGTGTGATACCTTTTCCAATATCTTTTTGCCAGCTATCTTTCGTGAAAGTCCCTGAGCCGTCGCTTTTTTCAATTATATTACAAGCGTGCTCCTGCAGTTTTTCAAATTTTGAAGAAACTTTATCTATATGCTGCATATAATTTATCTTCTCTCCAATGAGCAGATGATTAATTCAGCTTTTAAATCGTATAATTTGACGATATCGTCTGGTAGTACAAACCAAAATCCATATTGTTGTATAATCTGGTGGAAAGTTGAAAAAGAAGTAAACTATAATTTATAGCGACAGTGATTGCGTATTCACTTTAAATCAGGAATAAGTGTGCCTGTCAAGTCAGCGATTCTAAATTAAATCCCTCTTCCTGAAGTTTTCAGGCCTTCCTGAAATTTAACACATAGCCTTCATTTATGTAGTCATCATGCAAAAGAGTTTTGTGAGATTTTGATTCAAGGCGGAAGCTGCTTTATTCTATCTCTTCTATGATGTCATCTAATTCCATATCTTCCAGGTTCCATTCCGGCAAATTATCCCGTTTATAATGCTTTGGGTAGACAGAGAGAAGGCCGTTTGATTTTAAGAGTTTATGAGCATTTTCATACAATCTTTTTCTTTTTCCCGTTTCCATGAAATGCAGCATGTCGTAAAAAAGTATCGCATCGACGGCTCCGGGTTCCAAATCAATTTCTAATTCTTCTGAATCATCAAGAATGGGAATTACATTCTTTAAGCCCTCATTCTGGATGGTTTCCATTGTTTGGTTTAAAACTTCGCTGTCTTTATCTATGGCATACACCTTCCCCTTTGCACCAACCACTTTAGCTGCCGGAATAGTGTAGTGCCCGCTTCCACAGCCAAAATCAAGGACAGTTTGGTTCTCCTTAATACCGAGATTTTTTAAATAGTTCACTCCTTCTTCCTCAAGCCATTTTTCTACCTCTGTTGTCATATCCATAAGCTTTAAAGTGCAATATTGTTATAAAATTAATTCATTTCGGTTATCCTGATATTATTGATCCCCTTGAATAAATTCAGTACCTTCCCACAGGGTATCCTCGCGAACCTCTTTTAGGCTGTCTTTTTTCTTTTCCTGGCTGCCGGCCGGAAAAACTTTCGGCTCCTTAGGCTGACGAGGTTGTGACTCTCTAATATTAGATACAAGCTGCGTCAGAATCAAGCCTAACCCGAGAAGGATGAATATCGAAATTACAATTTCTTTTTTGCGGTTTAACCTGTTTTCCATAATGATCGCATTTTTTTACGAAAGACACTCAGAAATCCGAATATGGGATTAATCGGACAGAAAAAATTGCACCAGGGTTTTTTGATGAGGAGCGAGGCAATAATCACCAGCGCCAGTAAAACAAACAACCAAACCGAACCGGTAAATTGAAAAATCGACCCAAATACCTCATATTCTGAAACAGCCGGGTTACGGAAAAATAAAGCCAGCAAGACCGCTGCCCAGGCCAGCAGACGCTGTACCCAAATCCAGACAATGGACGGTTATTTCATTTTTGAAGAGCAGGACGAAGAGTAACCAGAAAGAAATCGGAATTTTTCTTGGCGAGAATAAAGTGATGACCAAAAGAGTACTGGATGTCCTTCAGGAAAAAGGATATATCACCCGTCTGCCATTTCAGGAGGATAAAAGATATAATACCATTTTTCTTACTCCTGAAGGGGAAAAGATTTATACCGAACTTTCGCCTATCGCCCAAGAAACACTGGAAGAGGTTTATGCCGGATTCTCAAAGGAAGAAATCGAACAGTGCCTTGATACCCTGAACAGAATCTCAAAGAAGCTGTTTGATTGAAAAATATAAAAAAGGGCTTCTGATACATAAAATATTCCCACTTCAGGATCCATACGCTTTGATAGTATCAGGAGGAAGAAACCAATTAAAATAGGAAATGCGAAGGTTTTATTTTTCGGGTGCAGGCTTTTCACCTCTTACGATTTCAATAATCTCTTGAATTTCTGTCTTATCGGGAATATTGCCGTTAGTAATATAGTAATGCTCAAACACAAAATCGCCTAGTTCGTTACATTTTTCTATAACTTCCTCGATAAGTGGTCCAACGGCAACATTCAGGGGAACCAACGAAGTAATACCCACATAAGATGCTTGTGAATCAATGTTTTCTACCTCAGCATTCTTGTTATGATAAACCAATGAAAGTTCTTTTCTGATAATATCATGATGGGTTTTTGTAAAAAGCTGTCCGGTTAGTGGTAGTACCATAAAATAAAAACGCATTTTGTTTCTTATACCACCCAAGCCACTGGATAAGTATACTTTATCAAGACCGAAAACCATGCTCTCAAGCATCATCTTACTTTCCTGTAAAGCCAGGGCAGTCCATTGCTTAATTTTATGGTCAGGATTGTTGTAATATTCCTCAATAACCCGGAATGCACGAATCGATTTTAAGTGAGCCAAAAGACTCAAAGCTCTTTTCTTACCTTCAATGTCTGTCTCCGGATGGAACAGTACCTTCTTTATATTGTCCAGTTCTTCATCATTAAGTTCGCCTTCTCCAAAAGAGTGGGAATGTTCGATGTAAACTTTCTGGGTTTCCATGTCTATTCCTTCTTCAAGCATATCATACTTATCACCCAGGCTTTCGAGGAATCGTTCGATGTCTTTTTCATTTTCTTTCATAGGCTTTAGTTTATTGAATACGAGTAATAATCCATATTGTATGGCATTCAAATAATTATATTCAGGAACATGTACAGCGCTTTAATATAGCTTTCTGGTTGATATCCAAAGATATTAAAAATGATTAAGTTTTGCTATTAAAAATTATTATATCTCAGTTTATAACGAATCCACCTCTCTAACCTGAATTATTCCGGGTAAGTATTTATGCGTAAATCAAAATGAATTGCAGCCCGAAGGGTCAGAAGTTTTTTGTACGCTCCATTAGTGTATACCTTTGCCGCCAATTTTAAAACAAAAAGTACATAAATATGCAAAATAGACATTACACACAAAACCGAAAACAATTTGTTTTCAAGCACTGGAGCCGAGCCAGATATGGCGTATTTAAATCTATAGGACGTCAAGTAGCTATCGCTACGATGGTATTAGCTTTTTCGCTTGTTTTTGAGGTAAAAACCACCCAGGCGCAGGCAGATACTGCCGATATCTCGAAAACCTATGAAATGGATGAGGTCGTCATAACGGGTGAACGAACGCCCGTGCTTTATTCGCGCCTGGCACGGGTCGTGACGGTGCTGGATAAGGAGGAGATCGAATCGGCGCCGGTTCAGGACATCACCGGCCTGCTCGAATATGTCCTGAACCTGGACATCCGCCAGCGAGGAAATCACGGCGTGCAGGCCGATATCGCCATGCGGGGCGGGACCTTCGACCAAACCCTGGTGCTGCTCAATGGCGTGAATATGACCGACCCCCAGACCGGTCACCACAACCTCAATCTTCCACTCAACCTCTCCTCAGTAGACCGCATTGAAGTACTGCAAGGTCCCGCTTCCAGGGTTTTTGGGGTCAATGCTTTTAACGGGGCGATTAACATCATTACCAATCCTTCGAAGGAACAAAAAGCAAAAGTGTCCTTATCAGGCGGAGAGTTTGGCTTTTTGAAAGGGGATGCGTCAACCCATTTTCAAACGGGAAAGTTCCGGCATTTTGTTTCTGCTTCACATAAAAAGTCGAATGGATACCTTCAGGATCACGAACTTAATAACACTGATTTTAAAAACACCAACATTTTTTATCATGGCAAGATTAATGCCCCAGACGGACAATTCGACGTCCAGGGCGGATGGGAAACTAAAGGATTTGGAGCTAACAGCTTTTACACCCCGGCCTATCCCAACCAGTACGAAGCTACCGAAACCGGCTTCGGTAGTGTGCGCTACACTTTCCACAAAGAGGGTTTTACAATGCGTCCGGTGGTTTACTACCGCCGCCACCAGGACCGCTTTGAGCTGTTCAGGGATGATGCGCCTGACTGGTATGGCGGACACAACCATCACCTGACCGACGTCTGGGGAGCCAATGTCAGCGGTTCAGCCAATACAGGCTTCGGTCATCTGGCTTTTGGACTGGATTATCGCAATGAGCATATCTTCAGTAATGTGCTTGGAAAAGAGATGGACGATCCCGTTGATGTTCCGGGTGAAAGTGCCGTATTCACCCAAGAAGACAACCGCAGTACGCTCAGCCTGAATGCCGAGTATTCTTTCGACTGGAAAGGCCTTCACCTGGCTGCCGGAGTGATGGCAACCCACTATTCGGAGGTAGAGGAGGTCCAGGTTTATCCCGGACTGGAGGCCAGCTACAGGGTTTTTGGCGGGTTTCGCATTTTCGGTTCCTACAACGAAGCGATGCGCCTGCCTACCTTTACCGACCTGTATTACAGCGGTCCTACCAACATCGGAAATCCGGACTTGAAGCCGGAAGAGTCCGCTACCGTCGAGGGAGGCCTGAAATACACCGGCCCGGCACAGCGGATACAAATGGCAGTGTTCCATCGCAATGGAGAGAACATCATCGATTGGGTGAAAGAGAACGAAGAAGAGAAATGGCAGCCGCAAAACCTGGTCGAACTGAATGCCACCGGACTGGAAATCTCATGGGAATTTCGTCCGCAAGCGGTTATCGAAACATTGCCCGTATCGAAATTTCAGATAGCCTACTCCTACACCGACCTCGAAAAAGCGGCCGGCGACTTGATTTCCCAATACGTGCTGGATAACCTGAAGCATAAGCTGTCCATAAACTTGCGGCATCAAGTGTTTAGCAACATGCATGCCAACTGGGGAGTCACCTACCAGGACCGCGCCGGAGCCTTTGTAAAATATTCAGACGGCTCCTATGGTGAGGAAACACCCTACAAACCATTCTGGTTATTGGATACCCGCCTGACCTGGCAGGAGTCCGACTGGAAAATCTATGCCGAGGCATCCAATTTACTAGATAAAACTTATTACGATCATGGTAATGTCCCGCAGCCGGGACGATGGATACGTTTCGGGGCAGAATATGCTTTGAATTGGTAAAGGGAATTGGCCATCCTTAAGGTTAGAGGAAGGGCACTTTCTATCCCTCTATTGATTTGAAATTTAGATTATTGAAAGTTTAACGGAGGAAGAAGATCTGATTTGTAGCTTAATAATCCGCTATTTATCAGTCTATTATTTAGTTAACTTTACTGGCCGGGAATTCACAAATAATGTTCGTTTTTCTTTAACTTTTTTTTTAAATTTACCTTTTGACATGGTTAATGTCATTTAATTAAAAAGCTTAATAAAAGTTGAACTAAAATGAATTAAAATGAGAAAATTAATTACGTTTTTCGCAACAGCATTCATGATGCTTTCACTGATGTCATTCGGACAATCCAGGGAAGTTATTCATGAAGAAACATTTGATGAAGATTTGGGAGTTTACACTGGTTACAGTGTCATCAATGATGAATTTGTCTGGCATTGGGAAGATTATGGAGACCCCCCGGGATGTGCACATATGGAGGGGTATGATTATGATGCAGAGGAGCCTACGGAGAATGAAGACTGGCTGATCTCCCCTCCGTTGGATTTTACCGATAATGAGCAAGTGCGTTTGACATTTATTGAGGCCATTAATTATGAGGAGGATGTGGATGGTAACAATAAAGTTATGGTTTCAACAAACTATTCCGGTGAAGGGGACCCAAACGAGGCAGATTGGGATGAGATGGAAGTAACCAATCGCCCTGACGGTGATTCGTGGGATTTTTTTACCCCCGATCCGGTTGACCTTTCTGATTATGATGGTATGGCAGACGTATACGTAGCCTTTCGCTATACCAGCTCATCTGAGAATGCAGGAGCCTGGGAGGTTGATAACATTGTTATTGATGAAGCCACGGAAGAGGAGATTACGGTTACTTCTCCAAATGGTTTAGAGCATTGGATAAGGGGTGAAGCTTACGAAATTACCTGGACTTCTAACAATCTGTCTAATGACATAAAAATTGAACTCACAGGTGCTGAGTCGATGGTGATAGAAGAATCCGTGGAGAATACCGGTTCTTATAACTGGGATGTGCCTTCAGATATTTCTCTGGGCGATGATTATAAAATTAGTTTATCGGATGCTACTGACGGAGAACCTTCGGATGATTCCGACACAACATTCTCTATAATTGAAGCCTTATATTTTGAAGGCTTTGAGGAGGACCTGGGCAACTGGAGCCCTTATAGCGTAACAGGTGAACAGACGTGGTATCATGAAACTTACGGAGAGCGGGATTATGCCAATATGACCGGCTACGACGGTGAACCCCTGGAAAACGAGGATTGGTTCATTTCGCCGGCTTTTGATATGGGTCAGTATGCAAATGAAATCCTTATGTTTGAGAGTGCCACCGATTATGACGGGATTCATTTGGAGCTCAAGTATTCCACGGATTATGATGGAGAAAGCGACCCGAGCCAGCAAGGAACATGGACGGATATTACCGATCAAGCGAATTGGTCTGAAACCGACTTTAACTGGGTGAGCTCCGGCGAGCTTGACTTATCAGGCATCGAAGGAAGTTCTGTTTATGTAGCATTTGTATATTATTCCAATCCGGAAGACGGAGCGTCTGAGTGGTCCATAGATAATTTTAAGCTTCAGGGAGACATGCTTACGGGCATTCCTGACCCACAAAGGGAGCATAATGTTGCGTTTTATCCCAACCCGGCATCTGACCGGATAACGGTTGATTCTGACGGGTTTAATGATGCCAGAATGGTTGTATACAGCAATACGGGAGTTGAAGTATATGGCTCGCAAATGGAAGGCAATAAGACCACTTTTGAACTGCC
>JAIPAH010000148.1 GCA_021740175.1 Bacteroidales bacterium | reverse complement strand
TTCTTCGGGAAGTCCTTCAATAATTTTTTTGGCCACGGTTGTTTTACCCGATCCGGATCCTCCCGCAATACCAATGATTAACATGGTCATCAAGATTTTTAGCAAAATTATAAAAAAGAAAACCAAATAACGAATATATCAGCTCTTCGATTAGCCATCCCCCGCCATTCAATGAGACTGTTATTAAAACAGAAAACCTTCATTTCAATACAAACCGGGTAAAAATGCTTTATAACCCCTAAATCCCCTAAAGGGGACTTTTGCAAGCTGCTGATTTTTAGCAGTTAAGGGGTAAAACGCTAAAAATCAGCAGCTTGATGGCTTTTTAGACTAGACTCATTAATGTTTAGAGTAAGAAACTTAACAATATTCCTGCTGCTACCGCCGATCCGATCACCCCTGAAACGTTAGGTGCCATAGCATGCATCAGCAAGTGATTAGAAGGATCATGCAACAAGCCTTCGTGCTGTACGACACGGGCACTGTCAGGGACAGCAGAAACGCCTGATGCTCCTATCAAAGGATTGATTTTTTTATGCTCAGGCAGGAAAAAGTTCATGATTTTGGCAAAAGTCAGGCCGCCCAGGGTAGCTATCATAAAAGACAGGGCTCCCAAGCCAAAAATCAGCAAAGAAGTATCTTTCAAAAACACGGTAGCTTGCGTAGATGCACCTACCGTTAATCCCAATAATATGGTTACAATATCAACCAGGGAGTTCCGTGCGGTTTCCGCCAGGCGCCTTGTTACACCGCTCTCTTTCAAAATATTGCCAAAGAAAAGCATGCCAAGAAGCGGTAAAGCACTGGGAGCAATAAAGCCTGTCACCAGTAACCCAATGATCGGAAACAGAATTTTTTCGAGTTTTGATACAGCCCGTGGGGGTTTCATTTTAATAACCCGTTCTCTTTTGGTTGTCATCAGCCGCATCAGCGGAGGCTGAATGACAGGAACCAAAGCCATATAAGAATAGGCTGCAATGGCAATCGGGCCGATAAGGTTTCGCACTGTGGTTCCATCCGGTAAAACATTCACCCCGTTAGCTAATTTTGATGAAAGAAATATCGCAGTCGGGCCGTCGGCCCCGCCAATAATTCCAATTGCTCCGGCCTCAGGTGGGGCAAATCCAAGTGCCAGGGCACCCAGGAAAGTAAGAAAGATCCCTACCTGTGCCGCAGCTCCCAATAACATCAGTCGCGGGCTGGACATCAGGGTAGAAAAATCGGTCATTGCTCCAATGCCTAAAAATATCAAGGGTGGATAAATCCCCGCCGTCACACCAAAATAAAGATAATTTAACACACTCCCGTCTTCATAAATACCTAGCTGCAAACCCGCTCCTTGTAGGAAAGGGATATTACCTATAATAACCCCCACCCCGATAGGTATCAATAATAGCGGTTCGTACTCATAACGAATGGCAAGAAAAATAAAAAATAACCCCACAACGATCATTATCAGGTGTTTGTGGGTGACATTACGAAAACCGGTAAACTTGTAAAATTGATTTATTCCATGGGTAGCTGCACTACCCTCCACTTCGGTGTCGCCTCCTACTACTTTTTCTTGTTGTTCTTCTTGAGTGTTTTGCTGTGGACCTATTTGATCTTCAGGTGTGTCGAATGCATAAGATATAAAAGCTAAAAGCAGAATGGCGCCCAGTACTGTAAGTAATTTTCTCATGACCTAAGCAATTTCCATTAATTCCTGACCTTCTAAAACACTATCTCCCTTGGCTACTTTGATGGATTTCACTACACCATCTTTCTCAGCATGAACTTCGTTTTCCATCTTCATGGCCTCGTAGGTGAGGACTTTTTGTCCCTTCTTAACTTCGTCGCCCTCGGAAACCAAAATATCAATTATATTGCCGGGCAAAGGAGCCTTAACAACATTGGCCGTTGTACTGATATTTTTCTTGATTTTACTGTCCTGACGTTTTGTCGGCACTTCAGAGCGAACAAGGGTAGGTGTTTTAGATTTCTTCACATCCTGATGAATTTCTACTTCATAGGTGGTCCCGTTCACTTCGAGCTGGGCAATATTGTCTTCCACCTCTTTGATTTCAACATCGTATTGATTCCCGTTTATCGTAAATGAAAATTTTTTCATCGGTATATTTTTTGAAAATAAGGATTCAGTTCGTAAATCTTAGAACTCCAGGGAGAGTATCGTTTAGAAACTCTCTTGATTGTCATTTTATCACTCTCCTCGTCGTGCATTTCATTAAAATATAAGTGCAGAGCCATACTCATTGCTGCATTGATCTCGCCGGTTATATCTTCACACTCCTCACACTCTTCCTTGCCCTTTTTTCTCATCTTATAGCGATTCTTAATATTCAGAACCTTCGGCAAGTTATTGTAAATAGCGAACATTAAAATCAACACAACAAAAACCACAACATAGCCTACTACAGCTAAAATGATTCCAAATTGGTCTATGGCTCCCAAATCAAAAGTTAATTCCAATAACATATTTTCTCTCCTTTTATTAAAAGCAGAGGGAGGCCTCTGCTTACGTACTACAATGGTATATTCGAATGCTTTTTAGGAGGTAGTGTATCCTTTTTGGTTGCCAATGTCTGCAACGCTCTCACTACCCTGAAACGCGTATTCCGCGGTTCAATCACATCATCAATATAACCATATTTGGCTGCTACATAAGGATTGGCAAACTTTTCCCTGTACTCTTCCTCTTTTTCTTCTATAAATTTTTTCGCTTCTTCTTCCTCCATATCCTTAATCTTCTTACCCTCCAGCACCTCAATGGCACCTTTAGGTCCCATAACGGCAATTTCAGCGGTAGGCCATGCATAGTTGATATCACCGCGTAGCTGTTTGGAACTCATCACATCATGTGCTCCGCCATACGATTTACGCAAGGTTACTGTAATTTTCGGAACAGTTGCCTCGCCATAGGCAAACATGAGTTTTGCCCCATGGGTGATAATACCTCCATATTCCTGGGAACTTCCCGGAAGGAATCCCGGCACATCAACAAAGGTCACCAGCGGGATATTGAAGGAATCACAAAAACGTACGAAGCGTGCTGCTTTTCTTGAAGCATTGATATCAAGCACTCCTGCCAGGTAATTGGGTTGATTGGCAACGATACCTACCGGATGACCATCGAATTTAGCAAAACCCACTACCACGTTTCTGGCCCAATGGCGATGAAACTCCAGGAATTCCTGGTCATCCACAATCCCATAGATTACTTCCTTAACATCATAAGGCGTGTTGGGATTTTCGGGAATGATTTCATTGAGGGAATCCTCTTTACGATCAAAAGGATCATCGCTTTCGCTTATTGCCGGGTCTTCAAGGTTGTTGTTAGGAACATATTCCAAAATTTTTCTTATCACCAATAATCCTTCTTCCTCATCATCTACTTTAAAGTGAGCCACTCCGGATTTGGAAGAATGTACATCAGCCCCCCCGAGGTCCTCTATGGAGATATCTTCGCCGGTTACGGTTTTGGCTACCTTCGGGCCGGTAACAAACATGTAGGATGTCGCCTCGGACATGATAATGACATCGGTAAGAGCAGGGGAATACACAGCACCTCCCGCGCAAGGTCCGAATACTGCCGAAATCTGGGGTATAACTCCCGAAGCCAGTATGTTTCGCTCGAAAATTTCGGCATAGCCCGCGAGAGAAGTTACACCTTCCTGGATACGTGCTCCACCTGAGTCATTAATACCAATAATGGGAGCCCCCATTTTCATGGCCTGGTCCATTACCTTGCAGATCTTATTGGCAAAGGTTTCGGAAAGGGACCCCCCCAGAACGGTAAAATCCTGGGAAAAAATAAAAACAACACGACCATCAATTGTTCCATGCCCGGTAATCACACCGTCCCCGTAATATTTTTTCTTTTCCAGCCCAAAATCTGTGCTGCGATGGGTGACAAACATGTCATACTCCTCGAAACTTCCGTCGTCAAGAAGCATATTAATACGCTCCCGGGCCGTATTTTTTCCTTTGTTATGCTGGTCTTCAATCCGTTTTTCTCCTCCACCCATCTTCGCTTTTTCGCGAAGCTGAATGAGTTCTTTAATTTTATCTTGATTATTCACGATTACCTTTCGTTTTCTCGTTCAATACTTATTTTTTACCACATAATTCTGTTAAAACCCCATTGGTTGATTTGGGATGTAAAAATCCTATCTGCATCCCCTCAGCACCCTGGCGGGGTTTCTTATCAATCAACCGCAAGCCTTTTTCTTCCGCTTCCTTAAGGGCATTTCCTACATCCTCTGTCGCATAAGCAATATGATGCATTCCCTCTCCTTTTTTGGCAATGAATTTAGCTATCGGACTATCCTCATCCGTGGGTTCCAAAAGTTCAATTTTTGTATCGCCCACCTTAAAGAAAGCGGTCTTTACTTTTTGATCCTGAACTTCTTCTATAGCATAACATTCCAATCCAAGAACGTTTTCATAGAAAGGAATGCTTTGATCCAAACTATTTACTGCTATCCCAATATGCTCAATGTGAGTAGGTTTCATAATTTTAGCCTTTGCTGTTTTTTGATTAACAAAAGTAATTTCTTTTTCGTTAATGCAAAACATTCTTAAGAAAATATTTCTATTCTAAATAATACTATTAAATTGATAGTTAGAAGTTAAAAAATGTCTATATTTAAATATATCTCATCAACAAAAATAAATATATGTATCAGGATAAATATTCAACAAAAGCTCCTGTTTTTTCAAACTGAATAGTAGATTTTATAGTCCGTCCCCTATATAAAAGACAAAGCAAAGGAAACATGCAACTGTTTATGGGCGGGATTGCCAACAATAGAGGCAGATACCGGAAAAGACCGATTCTGACTATATTCAAACATCTTGTGAAAAGCCATTCCCATATTAACGACACTGAACTCCTCGTTATAAAAACCTTCACCCGGTGTTACACCAACGAAAATGTCCAAAAGGTAATCCGCCTGCTCTACCTGATAGGTGGTTTCAAAATAAGTTGAATATCGGTTTTTATTATATGTATTAAAACGATTACCCCATAAACCGGTGGCCATCGTAAAATTAAACGGAATTTGGTTGAAAGGTTTGTAGGCCAAGGCCAGATCAAGGAAATGATCAGTAGTTTGTTCATCATAATTGAAAAGATTTTTAGCCTTATAGCCTTTAGCCGCAGGAGCGTAATAATCGGAAAAAGAAATTTCAAAATCATTGAATTGATAAGACATTGACAGATCCATTTCATCATAGCTCCTATCCACACTGTAAACAGCTCCCCCGGATATGCTGAACCCATCGGAGAAATCAACACTAATGTCGGGTTTTACCGCCGGTGCTTGTCCCTGGGCTGTACCGCGCCACACGTGTTGACTCACGATACTGACATCCATATCAATGTTACGGGTAGAGTCACTTTCCGTACTCAAACCTCCGGCATTCAAATTATTTATAAAAAGCAAACTTATCGCAACGAGTCCTATGAAATATCGCATGGTTTTATTATTGTTTTGTAAAAGTAAACTCTTCTCCTCTTTATTTCTTACGTCAAATACTTCAATTCATTTTACCGAATTGTAATTTATTCAGTTTTTAAATATTTTAAGTATTTTTCTACCACTTTTTTACAAAAACCGTTCCTTTTTATAAAAAATTAAATTTCAGCGCATTAGCCTTCCATCGTTTTGTAACTATAGCATATCTTAGGTCCCGTTTTATAGGAATTTTTACTGATAGACTATTTTGGGATCATGATAAAAAATGGGTTTCAGCACTTCAAACAACCATTGACAATTTCTTGTCCTATAATTCCTGATGCCGGAATTCAAAAATGGGAATAAAAAATTTTGCAAAAAAAAACCTTTTCGTATATTAGAGACTTTGATTATTTCTCATGTATTGGATACTAAATAAATCAACTATTAACCTAAAAAACCCAATTACAATGAAACACTTTCTGATTATTCTCTTGGTTGGCAGCAGTTTTATGTTTGCTAAAGGTCAAGAAACAAGCCAGGAAAAACCTTCAAAAAATCAATACCTTATTGAAACAAACCTTGGATACAGTTACGATCATAAAGATCAAACGGATGCTGAGAGAAACATTTATAATGACCCCATTTTCGGAGTAATCACTTCAGACTTTTCTCTCTCGCTAAACATCAGCAAAAAGTTTAAAACACATTTCCGCTATGGAATCGGGGTATCCTTCAACCATAGCAAAAAAGAAATCAATCCGGAAAGCGATGCGCCCGAACCGGGAGATGGGCCAACAAGATGGAATAATTCTTATATCGGCTATTTAAATTCAGTGACCCAATCTACATCGTTTAGTCCAATGGCTTTCGTGCAGTACAGTAAAAAGCTTGCCGATAACTTCTCCCTCACATTCGACCTCTATTCAAGGTATGATTTTGTTAACGAAGAAATCGATAGGAAATTGAATTCTCAGTTCGGAATATATGCCGGTGATAGTATAGACAACGGAGAAATTATTGGTGGCGGGGGAATTATCGGTAATGATAGTATAGGTAATGGAAACGGAATCCCGGTCTCATCGTTAAACAGTGAGCAAACCACCGAAAAGCACTATTTTAACCTCGGGCTTATACCTTCATTTCGCTACCAAATGTTCGACAATGCCGGGGTGGACTTTTCCTTTGGGTTACTACAATATCGCCACAAGGTGAAGGATTCGCGCAATGACCGGGCGGAAAACAGAACCAGTGAATTCCGAACCAGCTTTGCACCAGAAAACTGGACCATCGGTTTTTGGATGGCGTTTTAAAAAAAAGTACAAAAAGAGGGAGCATTTTCTTTACGAAAACCTCCCTCTTCGACTTTTTTTAATAGTGGAGAATACCGGACTTGAATGCCGTCCGCTGTGCGGACGCGCACCCTCGAAAAACTTCGCAAATCTCAGATTTGCGGTTTTTCGGGGCCGATGACCTCCTGGTTCACTTTTCTGTTGTGGAGAATATCGGGCTCGAACCGATGACCTCCTGACTGCCAGTCAGACGCTCTAGCCAACTGAGCTAATTCCCCTTCTTTAAATCATAAAATTGGGGTTTCATTGCTCTAGCCAATCCCGAAAAGCTTCGCTTTTCGAGGACCCTCGATTTGGTAAACCAAATCGGGGCTGAGCTAATTCCCCTTTTTTAAGAACACCTTCCAATTTATTGCGGCTGCAAAGATAAAAATTTTCTGTTTTCACGTGAAACTTTTTCATCTTTGTGAAAAAGCAAAATTATGAAACGTTTATTTGCAGCCATACCCATTCATCTGACCCGGGAAAGTATCGATTCTTTGAACCAATTACAGGAAAAACTCAAAGTCGACAAAATCAAATGGGTCGACCTTTACAATACGCATCTTACGATAAAGTTCTTTGGAGAGACCCCGGACGATCAAATCGATGATATCTGCGATGCGCTTGATATGGCATGTTCGGGTGTGGAGCCTTTTGAAATGAAAATCAACCGCCTGGGTATTTTCGGAAGCCGCTACAATCCTAAAGTCATTTGGCTGGGGTTTGAGGAAAACCAAGAAATTATCCGTTTGCAACAAAACATTGCCGCCGAATTAGAGAAAATCGGCATCTATGAAGACCGGCAGAATTTCGTGCCACACCTTACGATAGGACGGGTCAAACAGCTCCATCAGAAAAAATTCTTCCAGGAAATGATCGATAAATTTAAAACCCGGTTTTCCCAAAAGAATGAAATCAAAAACTTTCACCTCCTGGAGAGCATTTTGAAGCCTAGCGGCCCGGAATATCACATCGTTGAAACCTTTAAATTTGAACATAAATAAAAAGGCTCATAACTCCCGATCTTTTCATCTTAGCGGATACCTCTTTTAATGAACCCATCCGGAATTATGACCCTTTTCAGACGTGCCGGCTATTCCTGCTTCTCTTCTATCTCCTCTGTTTCTTCACTCTTCTTCATGTTTTTCTTCTGAAGAAAAAAATCGAGAATTAAGGCGATACCGCCAAAGAGAAATACCATGGAAAAGTAAGCCACGTCTTCAGAGAGAACACCCATGCTTACAAAAATATTGGCCAAAAGGATACCTAAACCCACTCCAATTAAAAGAAGGCCATATTTTAATGATGCCGACTCTTTTTTCTCTCTGGTTTTGAATACTGAAGCGTCTTTATTTGTTTGCAGCAATGCCATTCTTTCTTTACGTCTCACTTGCAGATAGACAATCGCAACGATTGCCCCGAAAATCACTGCTAAAATTAATACTGGTTGAAACATAACTTCTTGT
>JAIPAH010000019.1 GCA_021740175.1 Bacteroidales bacterium | reverse complement strand
CTGAGCTTGTTTAGGTCGTCCGGTTTAATGCCGCTTTGCTTGTAGCCTTCTTCCCCTTCGGTATCCGGGCAATCATAAAAGTGCTCGCCATAAACGGCCTCCAGGATGTTTTGGGCCTGGCTGCCGGCGATACCTTCACTGGCGGAGGCGATGTATTCCACTTCCTGTCGCTCCTGGTCTTTTAGCTGGAAAGTATTGCGTCCTTGTTGCTCAAGGTCCTGGTAAAGGTTGAGCATATTCATGTAGTGGCCGTGCTCTTCCAGTGCGTCGCCTTCCAGTTTATAAAGCTCGGGCAGCATTTCAGCCAGGGTGAAGGCATTGGCAAAATCGCCTTTTTGAACATAGGTGGAAATAATTTGCCGGTCGGCTGCCAAACCGCCCAGGTTATCCAGCCAGTTTCTCAAATCCTGCACATCCAGCTCATCCTTGCTCAGGATGCTGCGGATGATGTCATGGGCGGCCCGGGTTTTGCCCCGGTTGTAACGAGCCATCTTCCGTTGAAGGACTGTTTTGTAGGAAGTACCTTCAGCCACTTCTTCGAGGATAGAGATCATGTAATCCGGCAGCGGCTCTTCCTTTTCTTCCAGGTACTTGATAAGCTCTTCTTTCTTCAGCTCGTCGGGATTGGCCGCCATGATATCGAAAATGGCCTGATCGGAAAATACCTCCGTTTTATCCGCCGTGGTTTTCAAAACCTCCATCGATAAATGCGGCGAATCGCCCAAAAGCTGTGAGCGGACTTCCCACATCTCATCAGGCTGGGCATTTTCAACGGTTTGAAGTTCGGCCTGGGTACTTCCACCGTCTTTCAGGTTGTTATATAGGCTTTCAACATTGTTGTATTTGGTGTAATTGTCGTAGTAATCCTCTTCCGTAGCCAGTCGCTCATCGGAAGTAAGGGTCACCTGTCGTTCTTCATCTCCGTCGCCGTAATGCGAGGGGCAGGGATTAGCTGTATCTTGCCCGATAGTAACCACTCCACCATTATTATAATATTCTGGCGTCTCACCGGGACAAGTATTGCAATAATAGTAGGCTACTAAATGGTCGCCGCCATTATAGATATGCCAATCAGCGGAAGGCGAAAACGTATTCCCGGCTGAATAGGCTGTATCCCCTTGCTTGGATTGGATACCGGAAGGACTTTCGTCACAGACAAAAAAGTCCGCATAATTTTCTGTATTTTCATTGCAGTAATAAGCAAGGCCTTTGAATCTATCTCCATCCTTCCAATTCTGCCCTTCGGAGAAATTACCATAGCTCAGGCCTTCAAAATCGTTTTTGTAGACCTCGTCGGTGGCCTGGGTATTTTTGATTCTTACCCCAATATAGTTATCTGTAGGCGCCCCCTGGGCTTTTTCAAAGGAGTTTTCCTCAATGGCAAACCCGGAGGCATTATCAATAAATACACCCGTACCAGCCGAATTAATGCACTGAATGCTGTCTCCCGTGTTATTCGGCCCAATGGCAAAATGGTTGAACAATATCGTGGCATTGCTTTCGGCGCCCCCATATACGCCATGCACATTATTCGTGAACTGCGCTCGTTTCACGGCAAAGTTGTAAGTGCTGCGACTCGTAGCGGTAGCGCTTACAGCCTTGTAAAAACCTGTAAATGTACAACTGTCGTAATTATTACAGGGAATAGTATTATTCGTGCAACGGGCATAAACTCCGAAACCTGCATCATAAGCGGAAATACCGCCGTTCCAGGTGGAAACACCGTTAACCTGGTCATTCACTGAAAAGTCGCACCCTCTAAAATCAATGCCCCGCACATCGGCCAGGTCCACATGTTTGTAGAAGGTTTTCGTGCCAGGGTAATCATTGGTGATTTCGAAGGTACAGTTGGTGAAGTAGCTTAGGTTGTCGCGTTCTGTGCCCGGGTCGTAAGGGTTATAGTTATGATAGTGAGATGCATGCACCGCTTTGGCGTTGTTGCGGAAAACAGCATCTTCGGCCTGGACAATACCGCCCATCGAGTTCCAGTGATCGGGGTGCCACAAATCAACGCCAATTTCGGCATTTTCAATCGTACCGCCGTTGATGATTTCGAGCTTGCCCTGGGGGCAGGGTTCAGAGATGCAAAACTGAGATGAAT
Organism: Bacteroidales bacterium; assembly: GCA_021740175.1. Taxonomy (GTDB): domain Bacteria; phylum Bacteroidota; class Bacteroidia; order Bacteroidales; family JAIPAH01; genus JAIPAH01. The sequence goes on along the minus strand of JAIPAH010000019.1, from coordinate 31,899 downwards.
CGGCCTGGCCCCATACCTGGATGCCTTGCCAGGTGTTATTGCCTGACCGTGTTAAGGTGAGCTCATCCACAACCACATGCGCACCCGGTTTTATGATGAATTTTGAATTGCTTTGCGTGAAATACATATTTCCCTGGCCTTTGAAGGTTAAGGCCGAACCTGATTCCAGGGCTAATTCATCCGCCTGCACCTGTATTTCACCATTAACAACAATTTGATTAGACAGGTCGCCGTCTAGTTTAACATTATCCCGGATAATCAACGTTGCCCCTGCATCTACTATTAAATGAGCATCATTTAAAAGCGTAAGGTCTGCATTGTTGGCAAGGGTAACCTGGTTACCGGCTGTAATATGAACATCTTTGGAAACCCCGATAATTCCTCTGTATAACTCGTTTGAAGTAACATCAGTGTGAAGAAGTGTTGGGTATTCAAAGGATGTATAGCTTCCAATACTCCCTTGATCAGACAAAACAGGTGTTTCCAGGGTATTCTCATGGTTCGATTCCCATATCCAGCCTTCATAAGCTGTGATGTAATTATCCGCATTCAAATCAGCATCAGCATAAGGCTCACCATTATATTCGGTGTCATCAGCCGGTGATTCCTGGTTAGTTGGTGAATACACATGGAAATTAAACTCCCCATGATGATAGGTAATTCCATTGATCACCTCGTTCTCAATATCCGGTGTGTCATTTGCTCTCCGTGCCGATTCATAATCCTGGCAAGCAGCATGAAAGAACGCATCGTTAGCTTCCAAATCATCGGCAAAACCACCTGAATGGCATTGCTGCATCCAATACACCTTTTTGTTGGCATTAATGGGATTGACAAGAGCGGCAAATTCTTCATCCGTCATCACTCCGTCAATTAAGCCAAGCGTGGCGTTTTCGCCGTCCCAGCCCCCGTGATCGAATGTCCATACGAAAAGGAAATCATCTTCCGTTACTTTCGGAAATCCTCCGGTACCATTTTGCAAGCCATTGAATACTTGATTTACATTGGATATGCTGGCTGAATAGTCGGTTACTGTTTCTCCCGGATCTGGTTTATATCTATCGGCGATATTTGGATTTGTTTCTGAAAAATCTTCACCCCCAGCAAACAGTACGACAATGTTATCCGGTGAATAACCTTTTTCCTGCAACATTTCCCACATTAAAAAGGTGTTGTTCCAGAATTCATCAAAACCGTAAGTGCCTTTTCCTTGTCCGTTGTTCCATTCATCAAGCGAAGAATTTGATTTGCCGGCATAATCGCCGGTAATGAGCACGGCATACTTTTCCTGTGATTGCGCAAATTGGTTTATACCAAAAACAATCAATACTAACAATAAAGCTTTTAATTTACACATAATTGTTAATTTTGTGACTCAAACCGGGTGTAGGAGCGACACGGCCTTTTTGTTGAGTACACCGGCCATGTATGCTCCTTCTTTCCGGTTTTTGAGTCAGGTTTAAAAATTTATTTAATTATCTCCACCGAACGAGTCATAATTTGCCTGCCGGCTTGCAGACGAATAAGATACAGGCCGTTGTCAACCTCCTTTCCGTTTTTATCTGTACCCTTCCAGATAATTTGATACTCGCCCGGTGCCTGTTTCTTTTTCATAATTGTTTTTAATAATTTTCCTTCTAAACTGTATATTTTCAGCGCTATATGCTTTGTTTCTTTTAAAATATAAGTAATAATAGTCTTCCCATGTGTGGGGTTTGGATAAATGGTAAGTGAATTAAAAGCCGACGAAAAACTTTCTACTGTATTTGGTTTTAGTTCATATTTTCGTAATGTTATTGAACTTTCTGAAGGGTAAATTGTGTCAACCCTTCCATTAAGCAGATAAAGAAATTGATTCTTTAAAAATAATTTGTTGTCAAAATAATCATATTGATTTTCTGTAATTAATTGACCCACCCATTCATTATCTACAAATTGATAATGAACTAACCTGTATCCATTTTCAAATTTTTCATTGTTTACAATATGTACTTTATTGTTTTTATCAATAGCAATGGCCTGGTCACTTGGGTCTTCTACTATTATTTCCGGGGAAGACCAATTGCTTCCATTGAATTTTGCATACATTGTAGCGTCGTTAGCCGGAATTGTGTTGGAAACTGTTTGTCTCCATACAATGTGTGGTTTTAATTTATTATCAAGTGCTATATCGTTACCTGCCCAAACTTCAAAGTCGTGGCTTTGGCTTACTTCAGTCAAATCAGACCACACCTGATTTTCATAAGTCGAATAAACTATCTCCTGATCGTAAGATGTTTGGCCATTGTAAAAATGATAACCCGAACAGTGGATAACATTAGTAGAATCGACAATTACATTATCAACATAATAGCTGTTGTCATTGTCATAAGGCGTCATTATTTCTCCCCACTGCCCGTTTTCCAAAGTTCTTAAAAAAGTAGTACCGTTCTGAAAATCATGAAACCAGAAACAATAGATTTTATCGTTATGATCTATTACAAGACGATTGTGACGAGCTCCCGGCCAATCTGTAGATACGGTATCTGGTTCGCTCCAGTTTTGTCCTTCAAACTTTTTGTAAACAATTAAAGTTTCTCCCGGGTTTCCGGTATTATAGTCATAAGTAAGATGTAAATTGTTTTGGGAGTCGGCTACAATATGTGGGTTTTCCATCCACAGACTGTCATTTTGCGATATATTTTCAGGTGCACTCCAGCTTAGCCCATCATCAATAGACTTGCTATAATAAATAACACGGTGGTTCTCCTCTATCCTAAAGCTCCAAACACAATGGATAATTCCACTATTGTCTATGGAAAAATCAGGATTATTGTTTAAACCTATGAAAGTGTTAATTTTCACAGGTTCTGTCCAGTTTTGTGAACTCGCTGAGAAGAATATTGTACACAAAATTAATGATATGTAAAGACATTTTTTCATAGGATACTTAATTTATATATCTTCTATTTCAATACTTCCAGAGAACGGGTCATCACGTGCCTGCCTACCTGCAGGCGATAGAGGTAAAGCCCTGAATTGACCTCCTTTCCGTTTTGGTCTTTACCGTTCCACATAGCATGATGTGCTCCGCTTCTTTTATTGCTGTTGACCAAAGTTTTAATTAACTTTCCTTTAAGGTCAAATATCTTGAGTGTTGTATGTCCGCTTTTATTTATCTCAAAGGGAATGGTTGTTTTTGATTTAAATGGGTTGGGGTAATTTTGTTTTAACCGGAGATAATATGTATAGGGTATCTCATTCCCCACACCGGAGGGAATTTCATATCTGGAAAATACTATATTAATATGCTCGGTGGTAGGTTCGGGTGATTTAATATATACTGTATACAATTGATTCTGATAATAGATTAACTTTGAATTAGCTAATGCAGCTCCGGCGGTATCAATAATTTGTCCATTCCAGTTTTCTTGGCATTTATAATAGTGTACTAACTGGTATCCGGTTTCAGTTTTTTCTTCATCGGTAATATGAGTTTGGTTTTGCGAGTCAATAGCAATGGTTTGATGTTCGGGGTCTTCAACAATAAGTTCGGGGGTTGTCCAATTATTGCCGTTATAATAACTATAAAATGTTCCGTCATTAGGTGGTATGCTATCTGATGTATATTGCCCCCATGCAATATGAGGTAAATCATCATTATCCAAATCGATATCATTTCCTTGCCATGAAGTATCATCACTCAATATAGTTACTTCACTCCATTGATTATCTTCATAAGTATATTTGAAATAAATTATTCTGTCATCGTATCCACTTTGGCCTTCATAATGAAAACTACCTGTACAATGCAGATTATTATTGCTATCCACAACGGCTTTTTCCAGAAAATATAGGTTATCGTTATTGTACGGACACTGGATTTCACTCCAGCTATTGTTTTCAAAATACCTATAATAAATGCTTTCCGGTCTATACCAAAACACGTATATTCTGTCATTATTATCAATTATTAATTTATTGTGCATTGAACCATACAGGTCGGCTGAAATCGTATCCGGTTCACTCCAGTTGCTCCCAGTGTATGTTCTGAACAATACCTGCATGGCACCTGGATTGCCGGCATTATAATCGTAACTAAGGTATAAGTTGTTTTCTGAATCTACAGCCAGGTGAGGATCTGCCATCCATAGGGAATCATTTCCTAAAATATCTTCAGGCTCACTCCAGGTTTCTCCATTATCTTCGGATTTAGAATAATAGAGCTTATAAAAATTATCTTCTACTTCATGATTCCAAACACAATGCAATATCCCTTCATGATCAATAATAAAGTCAGGGTTTTCATTATGCCCTTCCATAGTAGATATTAATACCGGCTCACTCCATTCCTGGGAGAAAGAATATGTTGGGTGAAGAAGGATGATTGCGAATAGTAAAATTAATTTTTTCATGTCACTTGGTTTTTAAGATTTTCACCGTTCGGCGGATTTTTCCGTTTACCTTAAGGTAAGCGATATAGGGGCCGGGCTTGCAGCGATTTCCGGATTCGTCAAGCCCGTCCCATTTTATTTTAATAATTGAACCTCCTTTCTGAAATTTATTGGTTAAACATCTGATGAAGCGTCCCTTAAGATTATAAACAGCCAGCTCCGCCTGTGCCGGTTTTTTTAGATTTATTTCGAATGTTGTTTCCTGCTTAAACGGATTGGGATAGCAAGTCAATGTATTATTCCAGTTTAAATTTCCCGGATATTCCGGAGTATTGAGCGGTTCCGGTACAAAATTACCGTCACCGTCATTAAACAAAACAGTAAGGTTAGCCGGTAATGGAGCATAAAGTGTACGAACTATAACAATATCATTATACCCATTTCCGTCCATATCTTCACAGTGTATATCCCTCCAGCCTTCCCTGTAATTTTCAAGAGGGATAAACTGAGGTTGGCCGGCTAATGTGTTATTTCCCTCATTATAGATAAGATATATTCCACCAATGGTATCATTTTCTGTATCAATGCTATCAGGGAAGTGAGGAAAATGAGACAAAAAAGCAATATCCGGTAAATCATTATTATTCATATCGGTGGTTATAAACTTATTTCCGGAAGGTTCAATATTGTATTCTTCATGCTCGGTAAAAGCATTATCCCCTGTATTTTCGAAAATAGAAAAAGCAGCTTTTCCAACGATATAAAGATCAGTAAGCGCAATAATGTCATTATCTCCATCGAGGTCAAAGTCAGTGATACGAGCTCTGGTTTCATGCTCAGTAAGCAACTGTGATTCAAACCCTTCTTCAAAGCTATAGTGAATTTCAACTTTGGAGCCACAAACCACAATATCTTCCCTTCCATTGCCATCTAAGTCGCCACAGGCAATATCTGTAGGGTATGAACCTTCTATTTCATGATATTCCGGGGCGGAGAAACCTCCTGTACCGTCATTATATAAGATCCCCCAAAACTGATCATTATTAGATACAACAACAATATCATTTAATGAATCGCCATTAATATCGCCATAATTTATGTAGCTAAATATTGCATTGGTATCAAGCGTATAATCATTAAAATTATTAAATGCTCCTTCCTCATTATAATATATTCTTATGTACCGCTCTGCTTCTCCTGATGAAAAATCCGAGTAGAAAGAAACAATATCCGGAAGTGTGTCATCATTCATATTAAATAGCAATATGTTTTCCTGATAGCCACAAAAAGCCTTCGAAGTATCAATAATATTGAAATATCCACTATCATTATTTTCTAGAATAGATATTGTTGGATTTGAATTTTCCCAGGCTGTTTTATGCCCCACCACAATATCCTGATCCCCGTCAAGGTCAATATCGCCTGCGGTAACACTGTATGCGGAACGGGGTATATTATAGTTACTGCGTATCTCCCCTGTTTTGAATGCGAAAAATGTCAGAGCCGTTAGAAGTAAGATGAATTTTTTCATGTTATTTGGTTTTTAAGATTTCCGTCATAAGGCTCTTTCTGTATTGCTTTTCGCTAAAATCCCCTTCATACCCTCTAAGAAACGTATGATTTTAAAGGGATTCCATGAATTTGTTATAGTAGCCTGCACCATAATTACGGCACATTCGTTTCTTACCTCGCCGCTCAGCGAGATAAAAAAGTAACTCCCCTAAATGTTGCCCTCATTGTTGTGTAGATGTACCGATGAATGACCTATCTTTTCTCCAATGTTCCTGCTTAAAACGCTCAGGGGGTTTAAGCCGGAAGGTTTCCATTCAGTTTTATTTCATCGATGTACCCAATATAAAAATAATACAATCAAAAAGCAAGTAAAATTTATGATTCTATTGGATGATCTTTGTAAATTTATTTCTTTCCGTTGAATAATGCAGGGAGCATGAAGAAGAAGACCAAAAAACTTTCGGGCTATCTATGCAAAATGATTATTTGATGCTTTTCGTATTGTTTGAGCGCCACGGCTTATACTGGAGTGTGCAATCATGACTTGATGTCGGTAAAATAATTCACGCAGAGGGCGCAGAGGAAGAAGAGGTGAGAGGTGAGTGTATAGCCGAATTCAAGTAAAGGGCGCAGAGGAAGATTTCCTCTGGCTCTGTTTACCTCTATTTATCAATACTCCACACTAATCCGGTACCCTGCATGGTTTCGGACATTCATCACGGTTTCATCTTCAAAAATGAGGTATTGTCCACGTATGCCTATCAGTTTTTTCTGAATCTCCGGGACCTTGTCGAGTTTCATGCTTTTGACCTTCTCGGGATAGTGCAGCACGGGGTATTCGATTTCGGTGATTTTATTGTCGGCATAAAAATATTGCCGGTATTCTTCGGGAAGGAGGGCGGCCAGCTCGTCCTTTTTTTGGGCCAGGTCAACATCCATTCGCTCATCTTTCAGCATCCGGCGCCAGTTGGTTTTGTCGGTGACGTGCTGTTTAAGGTCGGTTTCAATCAAACCGGCCAGTTGGCGGTAAGGTGTTTCGGCCAGGATAATGCTTTTCCGGGCGCCCTGGTCCATCCAGCGCGAGGTAAGGTGGCTCTGGCGGGTGACACCAACCTTTACGGCATTGGTGAGGGCCAGGTAGACGTAGTGCGGCTGCAGGTCGTGTTTCTTCTCCCACTCCCAGTCGCGCAGGGCCTCACCCAGGTGCGCCCGCGAAAGCTCGGGGCGGATAATGCTTTCCACGGCCTGCGGAGCGGTTTTAAAAGCCGGGTAGCTCATCCCTTCGCCGTAAGCTTTTTTGATTTTCTTGCCGGTAACCACACAGTGAATCGCGTTTTCGAAGGTGATTTTGATTTCCCGTCCCACCAGCGGGTTCATGTCCACCTGCTCGTGGTCTTCGAGAATGTCTTTTAGCGGTAGCGTATACTGAACCGGGTTTTCGAGACGGGGTATCATTTTCCGGATGTTGCCTGTTTTCTTCATGGTTTTGATATTTAAAATACTACAATCTCATCGACGAAAAGCCACGCGGCATTGCCGGCTCCTTTGTGCCATTGGGGGCAGACCTCGTAAGCATCGGCGGTGATTTTAACATAACGGGCGTTGGTTTTCTTTTGTTTAACAGCGGCCGGGTAAATCCCTGTGTTAAGTTCTTGGTCAGCTTCTGCAAAATCGAAACTGCCGAAGCCCGAAAAGTTTTCACCGTCTTCCGAGATTTTTACCGTGACCTTTTTGGGCCGGAAAATCCAGTTGGCCGGGTGGTGGAGAAAGCGGGTCTTTATGGTTTCGATATTTTGTTTCGATCCCAAATCGATGACCACCTCCATGTCTTTGCCGATAAAACCCTGCCAATTACCGTCCTTGTAATCTTTGCTGCCGGTAAGCCCGTCAGTAAGGGCTTTGTCTCCACCCGCCGTGTATTTTTCGTAGGATGATAAGTACTTTACTTCCCCTCCGGAAGCTTTGTGAATGAATACCGACATCGAGGCTGTGGTCAGCAGCGTATCCCCGCGAAATGACGAAACAGAGATATCGGCGGGTTTTTTGAGGGTGAAGGGTCCTTCGTAAAGTTCTGAGGATAATCCGGGTTGCGAGCCGTCCAGGGTGTATCTTAGCTCAGCGCTGTCAAATAGTGTTGTGAAAGAGACCTTGTAGAGATTGTTTTCGGATTCTTCCAGATGAATCTTAGGATCCGGCGTAACTTCCAGGTCATCAAACCAAGCCTTCCCGGAGGATGTCATCCATAGGCGTGGAGAAATTCGCTGCACATTTTTGCCATGATTGCTGTGGTGTATGATGCGGCAGGACTGCCATTCCCTGTTGAGCCGAAATTCTCGTTGAGAGCGCCCCAGCGACAGCTTGAAGCGAACCGTCGAATCGCCCGGTTTTTTGATCCCGAAAAGTTTCTGGAAAAAGCCACGCTCGGGCTTTTCGATATACAGCTTTTTGGAAGCCCTGGCATGTACGGTGTAAACATAGGAGTTGCCGGCATGGAGTTTTACCGGGAAGAATTTTAAGCGCATGCCCTCATTTTCGGTAGGGGCAATCATTTGCAGGGAATGACGGCCGCTGTGGCTGATCCGCGAATCCACAAAATACGTGGCGCCTCTATCATTACGAACTTTGGCATAACATCCGGCAGGCACGCCCGGACTAAAAACCTTTTCAAAGCCGGGATTGTAGACTAAATTGGTTGAATCCGTTACGGTATCCGTTGCCCCGAGTTTGTATATCCTTGTTCCGTAACCTTCTATGAAATCCCTTAAATTTCCGTTCTCAGGTTTGATAATGCGATTTTCGAAAAGCACTTTTATATCTTGTGCCAAAAGTTCCTCACGTAATTCGATTTGGATTCGTTTGGGTTCCTTCACACGGTTTTGAGCGATGATGATGCGCTTACCATCCGCTTGGTAAGATTTTGCCAGAACAGCAGTGTCTGACACTTTAAGTTTCCGGGGCCGATGATCTGAGGTGAGCCAGGGTGCTAGCTGTTTGATTTCAAGGGCAATCTCGCCGGCTTCATTCCAAGTGGTTGTAGATTTGGGGAAGCTGTTCAGGCCGTGGCGAATGAAATACTGGACACCGGTGGCTCCGTTAAGTAATGCGAGGTAGGTCATGGCCCGCAGCTCCCGGGCGGTGGGCTCGCGCTGCCACCACTCGTTACCTCCGAATGCTTGCGGCACCACCCATACCGGTTTTTCCATCAAGAATTCCTTTTCCAGGAAAGAGACCGGCTTCTCCACTTGATTTACCGGGTGATGGGGTACCGGGTAGGGATCGGTCATGACAATATCCATTGCATCGCGATATTTGCCGGCTTTTTCGGCATTCATAAAGACAATGGTAACCGGATGATAGGGATCGATTTGTTTGATGCGGCGATAGATTTTTTCAAGCCATTTTTTGTTGACTTTTCGTCCCGTGGGTTCATCGCTGATGTACCATGATAGCAGGGCTGGATGGTCTTTGAATCGTTTGACCTCTTTTTCCAGCAGCTTCAGTTTTTTCTCCCGCTTCATCGGGGAACTGTTCATGTTCACTCCGCCGCCTCCGGCAACACTCAGGAGGTTGTAATTAACTTTCATCCCTACCTGTGCGCAACGGTCCATGTAAGCTTTTTGTTGCTCAATCCCCTTTTTGGTGATTTGTTGATAGGGCGATATCATGTTAAATCCCGAAGTCACCTCCTGGGCAATCAAACCCTCCTGCACCGGCGAATAGGTGTAAAATCCAAAAGGAAAAAAGGGTAATCCTTCTGAAATCAGTTTCCCGGTTAGTTTGTCGATTTTTACCGCATTGTCTTTAGGAGGAAGTTTTCTCAAAACAAGCTTGCCTGAATTGACTACAGAGTCCTTTTTTTTCAGGAGGTAACGGAGGGGGTGGATGCCATCCCCCCAGTCCGAAATGCTAAAGCGGGATTCATTGATGATTTGCGGATACACTATGGATTTATCGAAAACTTTGCCTGATTTATAAAGCTCCAGGCCTAGCTTTTCTCCCAGCTTTATTCCGGGAAGTCGGGCAATAACACTCGCGCTGTCTTCATGGGTGTAATAATTTTGGCGGATTACAATGCGGTTCTCGGGCGCATCGATGGTATCCCGGGCAGAAACCGTAGAACCCAGGACTATGCAAACCAGAAGCAGTAGCGAGGTTTTCATAGGTCACGATAATTTTTCATGACGGAGAGCGTTTCCCCTTCGGTGGACATGTAATGTCCGAGCAATGAGGGTACCAGGCATGAATGCACCGGCAGGATCATTATCAGGTCACCGGGTTCGAACTGTTGAATGAATCCATCATCGAGGTGAACTACGCCATGTTCCTGGGAGAGTTTTTTTACGTAATTGCCGGCCGGAAGAATACGCCAGTCGTTTTGTCTCAGCATTGCCACACGACCATACAAGGTTTTGCCTTTGTGATTGATTGAGTCTTTCGAGAGATGGACGGCCCCTCCGTAAATCACAGCTTCGTTTCTTTCAGGGTGAGAAGCGACAACAGGACAAGCCACTGCCATAGCTACATCTTCAAGGGAACAGCTTCCAAGGTAGTGCTGCATGATATCGTAAAAGATAAAATTACCCGGACGTATTTCGTCGACATTTTTGAAATTATCCGCAATTGACAGTGAAGGTGTATCCCCCAGGGATATGACCGACTCCGGATAGTGCTTTTCTTTCCATTTGTAAAGTTCGGAGAGGTTTTCCAGGCTTTTGCTATGCAGTTTGAGGATTTCGGCAGAAGAAGTCGCGTTATAGCTGTGGCCGTTGTGGATGATAAAGCCTTTGAAAGGGGTTTTGGGGGAATGATGGATGGTTTCGGTCAACGCCGAAATGGTCTTAAGGTCTCCGGCTTTAACACCTGTCCGGCGATAGCCTGCATCGATTTTAACAAAAATGCCGCATTTTGAAGACAAAGCTTCCTGCAATTGGGTAAGTGTATCCACGGATTCTACCAAAAGGCTCAAATCAATGCTTTCGGCCAACCGATTGATTTCTTCCATTTCAAGCAGATTGACCGGGAAAGCAATAGTGATATCATTCCAGCCGTAGCTAGCAAAATACTCGGCCATCATCACCGACGACACTGTTATTTTTTCTATGCCCCTGGCCCTGAAAAATTCGCCGATATGCCCCGATTGGTGGGTTTTGAAATGCGGACGAAACATTAGCCCGTTTTCTTTGGCTTTGGCCAGCATCTGTTTGAGATTATTTTCGACGATGTCGGTATCAATAATCGCTGTAGGTGTCTTTATGCCGAGATTATTAATGCTCATGATTGAATTGCTATTTGAAAGGTAAAATTACAAACAATTGGGGGATTGTTGGAAGTTTGTAAGTTGGTATGTTATTAGGTTTTTAAGTTTGAGGTTTGTAGGTTTTTAAGTTATGGTTGTCAGGTGCTTAAGTGCGTAAGTGTTTATGTGTTTAGGTTATTGGAGGAGTTGGAAATCAGTCAGTTGGCAATTAGTTGATTGGTAAATGGGTAGTGTCAAAGGAGTTGTTATTTATTATGATAATATTTATCTATGATTTAAAATATCATGATAATTTAAACAATTACTTTTAAAATGCATGTATTTAAGAAAACAGGATTTCCGCAGTGCAGGAAATGAGAGTTTGTTTTTATGGGGACACCGGCAAACCGGGAAAAGTACTTTACTTAAAGCACTGTATCCTAACTCCCTGTGGTTTGATCTTTTACTTTCTGATGTTTTTGAGTAGCCATTGAGGTAAAGGCCGTTGAGCAAGCTACCCTGCTTCATATGAAGGGATTGAAAAGTTTTGCAGAGGAATATACCACAAAGCAGTTGATTCTTATAAGTTTGGATGCGTATCCACGTAAGGTGGGTGAAATCCTGGTTATGCCCTGGCACATATTCTTAGACAAATTATGGTCGGATGAGATTATGGAATAATATTATTAAAATACCATTTATTAATTAAGCCCCCGAGATTTATTATCTTTGCGGCAATTGCGTTTGGAGAGATTGATTTGGATATTAAAAATGGATGTTGTTTTCGACGGGCGAAAATTTTAAAATAAAAACCAAAAAAATGGAAAAATCCGAAAGTCCGCTTACCACGTTTACCCGGAAATTGAAGCAGCATCAGGCTTTCAATGGAGGCCCCAACAAAAACATGCTTTACCTTATCTATTTTAAGCTGCTTTTATCAGAGCCTTTTCGATTAATTGAGCGCAGGAAATTTAAAGAAGAAGTGGACAGGATTGGTCCTGAAAAATCTCCCGTATTTATTATCGGGCACTGGCGCAGCGGGACGACTTTTGCTCACTATTTACTTAGCCGGGATCCCGGATTTTTTTATCAGAATAAATTCCAAAATTTCTTTTCGGATAATTTTCTGACCACGGAGGATTTTTTTAAGCCCGTTTTGTCGAGGGTTATGGATTTTTTTAGCCCGGTAAAGGAGTGGCGGAGTAATATTTCTAAAACCATGAACCTGGATACTCCCTCGGAGTCGGATACGGCTTTGATAAGCGAGATATCCGAGTTTACATATCACTGGGCCCATCTTTTCCCGCAATCCGCTAAATTTTATTTTGATAAGTATCTTTTTCTCGAAGACCTTTCCGATCAGGAATTACAGGAATGGAGAGATACCATGCGTTCCGTTTTAAACAAGGTTTATCTAAAAAACCGGGAAGACAGGCTGCTTATTAAGAATCCCGGTGATACGGCGCGGATGAAGTATCTACTGGATATCTATCCGGGTGCAAAATTTATCTTCATTCACCGGAATCCCTATGAGGTGTTTTATTCTAACCTTAAACTGTGGACACATGTGCTGAATACGGTTGCTTTGCAAACCATTTCCGAAGAGGAAAAAAAGAGTTTGGTGCTGCACGTTTATCAAAAATTACATCAGAAATATCTTGAGCAAAAAGAACTTTTGAATCCCAATCAGCTGGTGGAAATCAGCTATCGGGATATCACGGGGCAACCCTTATCAACACTCGGTGAAGTTTATGAAAAACTTGATTTGCAGGGCTTTGACAAAGCTTATAATGAGTTTAAGCACTATATCGATAATCGCCCCAAGTGGGAGAAGATGGATTACGAGATCCAGCCGGAAGATGTCCGGTTAATCAATAAGCATTGGGATTTTGCTTTTGATTTGTGGGGTTACTCTAAGTTGGATCCCAAATCCCCAAATGCTAATATAGCCGGTTGATTATTAAGGTATTAAGTTTTTGAATGAGCAAAAGACGGGATAAAAAGCATTGCAACCAGTATAAAGAACGATGCTACAATGGCTCCCGCCCAGAAGACCCAGGAGATTCCCCACAGGCTGAATAAAACACCGCCAATTAATGGCCCCACCGTTTGCCCGGCGCGAATGGTCATACTGTTAACCGACATAAAAGCGCCCCGGTGGTCTAGTGGGGCAATGCTTGTCAGAATATTGAAAATCGTGGGAACATTAATGCCCTGACCGATGCCAATGATTAATAAAAGAATGAGCATGCTGTAAATATTTTCTGCGTAGGGTATGGCCAGGAACCCTACCAGGTAGCTGAAAAACCCGAAGATAATAAGAAATTTCATCGGAAGCATCTTTGATATCCTGTCCAGCTGAGATGCTACTATGCCTGTGGATATGGCCAGAAAGGATAAAAGGAATCCGATTTCGCTACTTGTCAGGTTGAATTGATCTTTCAGGAAAATCGGGAGATAGGTCATAATAACCCCGAAAAGCAGGATAAATGTGGTGAAGCAAAGTAAAAATAATGTAATGGCTTCTTTGGTAAAGATGGATTTGATAATATTCTGAAAATAATTTTTTAATTGGGGTTTCTCTTCGGGTTCGGGGTTGTCCAGGTAAAAATATACTATCACAGCGACCCCTAAAGCCAAAGCGGGTATCAAAAAAGGATAATACCAGTTGATGGTAGCTAAAAGGCCGCCAATTGCCGGAAATAGCGCAGCAGCAACACTTAATGCTCCACTGTTGTATCCCATAGCTTTGGCTTTTTGATTACCTGAAAATATGTCGCCTATTAGCGTTGTATTAATGATGCCGAGGCAGGCGGCGCCAAGACCCTGGAAGAAACGGAGCCCCAAAATGACTTCAAATTCGCGGGCAAAAAAACATAGTGTCCCGCTAATTCCAAACAGGATTAGCGCTGGAATCAACACCTTCTTACGCCCCCACCGGTCGGCAGCTACTCCGATTATAGGAGCTAAGACGGCACCTGGCAAGGTAAATACGGTGATGAGCAACCCGATTTTATCGCGCGACACATTGAGCTCTTTACTCATCTCCGGGAATACAGGGGTGATGGTAGTTACTCCAACTACCGAGAGCAATGTCACTGACAGGATAATGTAAAAGTTTCGTTTTTGACGTAAATCCAGTCTGTCCATGCGTTTTATTCTAACGGGAATGGAAGGTATTCCCTGAATTCAACTGTAAATATAGAAAAGTTGTTGGAAATTCAAGTGTCCAATAGAATATCTTTCTGATAAGAAAATAGTAAATTGATTTTGAAAATAATTCATACTGCTTCCTGCCAACTGCCAACTGATCCTGAGACTTTCGTATATCAATAGAGCCGATTTCTTCTTTGAGCTTTCATTCAATACATTCTGCGGAATTCACTAAATCTTTAATTTTGCAAAAGCTATGGAAAAAGAATTGTATCAATATTATACGCTATCAAACGGGATTCGTATAGTACATAAGCAGGTACCGGGAATGGTAGCCCATGCCGGAGTGATGATTAATGCCGGAAGTCGCGATGAGCTGGAAGGCGAGCAGGGTTTGGCGCATTTTATTGAACACACTTTTTTTAAAGGAACCCATCGGCGAAAAGCTTACCACGTCATTAGTCGCCTCGATAAAATAGGGGCTGATCTGAATGCCTTCACAACGAAGGAAGATACCATGATTTATGCTTCCTTTCTGAAAGAATATTACAGCCGTACCTTTGAATTGCTGGCCGACATTGTTTTTAATTCCACTTTTCCTGAGCATGAGCTAAAAAAGGAGCGGGAAGTGATCCTTGACGAAATCGATTCTTATAAGGATAATCCGGGGGAGATGATTTTCGACCGGTTTGAAGAAATGGTGTACAAACATCATGGCTTAGGCAGCAATATCCTTGGCAGTAAAAAAAATATCCGAAAATTTGATCGGCGGCACATTCAGCGTTTCCTTGAGCGAAACTACACCACTGACCAGATGGTAGTGGCTTCCGTAGGCAATATTTCCATGAGAGAACTTATCCGAATAGCGGAAAAGTTTTTCAGTCAGATGCCCGCTTCCCGGAGACAGGAGAGCAGAGCGAAATTTGAAGGGTATAAGCCGGAATATTCTGCATTAAATAAAAGGGTATTTCAGAATCATTGCATGATAGGAAATATCGGTTACAGCCACTTGAGGCCGAGAAAAAAGCTGGTGTTGAATTTGTTGAATAATATCCTGGGCGGTCCGGGGATGAATTCCCGCTTAAACCTCTCTATCCGCGAAAGAAAGGGTTATGCCTATATGGTTGAATCCAACTACATGCCCTATACCGATTCGGGTCTTTTCAGTGTGTATGTGAGTTGCAGTAACGGGAACCTCGACCGATCGATTGATCTTGTCTTCAATGAATTGAAACATCTCAGGGAGAAAAATCTGGGACCGGTACAACTTAACATGGCCCGGAAACAACTCATCGGGCAAATGGCTCTTAATTATGAGTCGAACCTTAATGAGATGATTTCCCTGGCTAAGAACCGGTTATTATTTGATGAAGTGAAACCGTTGCAGGAACTGGCAACAGAAATCGAAAGTATTTCAGACAAAGAGATACAGGAAGTAGCGAATGAGATTTTTGATGAAAATCAACTAACCACGTTGGTTTACAAAAAACGAACATGATGATTGATAAACGACTGGAAGAATATATCGAACAGCATACCACTAAGGAAGATGAAGTGCTCTATGAGCTCAACCGGCAAACCCACTTGAAGGCTACCAAACCAAGGATGCTATCAGGACACATCCAGGGGGCTTACCTGAAGATGGTCAGCCATATGATACAACCTCAGAAGGTGCTGGAAATCGGAACCTATACCGGCTATTCAGCTATTTGTCTTGCTGACGGCATACGAAGCGGGGGGAAACTTATTACCCTTGAGATGGAACGGGAGCTGGAAGATTTTATCAAGCATTATGTAAAGAAAGCGGGTTTGCAATCGGTGATTGATCTGATGATTGGAGATGCCCGGGATCTAACAAAGAATCTCGACGGGCCTTTCGATCTTGTATTTATAGATGCTGAGAAAAAGGATTACCTCACTTATTATGAGATCGTTAAACCCAAATTGCGAGTGGGAGGATTTATTCTTGCCGATAATGCCTTGTGGAATGGTAAAGTAGTTGACGAAGCCGCGGCAGATGACCCGGAAACGGCTGGTATTGTTGCTTTTAATAATCATGTGCATAATGACCCCGAAGTGGAAAATGTCTTGTTGCCTTTAAGAGACGGCTTAATGTTGTTAAGAAAATTATAACAAACTTTTCGGCTGTCTTTTAAGGGCTCCATATCTTTTCAGGTGTTGATAGGTATACCACAGAAATCTCTGTATACAAAACGTTAACATTTTTCTTTTGAACAAATAGCCTATTCTAAACATTGTCCATTAGCCATATTTAGATATTTCCATATAATAAATAGCAGAGGGAGTTATGAAAAAAAAGAATAGAAATATTTCACCTGACGGGAATTATATTTTAAGTTTCAGGTATATAGGAGACATCCGTTTCGGGCCTTCATTTTTCAGGATGAAGATTAATAATCATATAGTTAAAGATATGTATTTCGCACGCAACTTTTTGTGGAGTACTGATTCCAGGTATCTGGCCGTGCAAAAATGGATAGAGCTGGACCCGCATAACGGCCCGCATACTTCGATCTTCCTAATGGATATGAAGAGAGATGTATGGGCTGAAATTGGCCCGACTTATAAGGGATTGGTTTCACCCGTGCGTTTGTCGAAAGATCATTTGGTTTATTCGAAGGAATATATTGCACCGGGTTTGCCACCTTATTTCGAGGAGCGAAAGAGAATCGACGATATTCAGAAATGGCAAAAGATGGAGTATTTCCACCCTCCTAAAGAAAATCTGTCAGGGCCTTCGGAAGATAATGAGGGCCAGGGTACTTTTACGCCGCAAAACGAAACAAAATAAAATAGCCCTTGAAATGGGGGCTTTTTTATCAAAAAAATACGCCCTGTAATCCCAATGGGGGGTTACAGGGCGTTTTAATTGATTCAGTAGAGGTCGAAATGCCCCCTTTACTGCTATCTCCAAGTTAGCTATTGAAAAGCTTACCGGATAATTAATTTTTCTGAAATAGTCTTTTGATTTCCTGTCTCATGAATACGAACTGTATAAATTCCTGGCTCCAGGTTATTAACACTGATTTGGGTTTCGTTGCTTTTCAAAGTTTCCCGGTGTACTCTCTGCCCGGTAACAGAATAAATGTATACTTCCGAGCCTTTCTCCAAATCTGTTTTTAGTGTAAACGATGATTGAGCCGGATTGGGATAAACACTCATTCGATCGCCATTATTTGCAACAGGCTCAATACCGGTACTATAATCGATGGATATATTGTCGACTTCCCACTGGCGGTACATGCCCTGTTCATAACGGTACTTGTAGCCAATGTACACTTGTGTACCGGAAATGCCCGAGAGATCTATGTCTCCTGAAGAAGCCCAGGTTTCAGCACTTTCGGGCTGGTTATACTCCAGCTCCGTCCAGGTGGCTTCCGATGGATCACCTACGCCTTCATAATCGGTTGAATAGTAAAGCTTTAGGTAATTATTCTCATTGTCCTCGCCGTAATTGTACCATGTGTCGAAGGTCATGAACTCGTTTTCGTACTCATCGAAATTAATACCCGGCAGGATGAGCCAGTCGATTTCCGTGTCGCCGCTGTCATAACCGTTCATGGCTGCAAAACCGTTCCCGTCGTATTCACTCCAGTACCACTCCTTGGTATCGCCTGAAACACTGTAGGTGTAGGTATCACCCAGGTCCGAGTCGAAATTCTGATCGTAGGGTAGGCCGGTGGTAGCCGGGTCGGTTACGGTGTAGCTCATTTCCGAAGAAGTCGATTCGCCGCCGCCGTTATCCATGGCGTAAACTTCGTAATAAACCGTTGTGCCGTCGGGTTGTGGCGGGATCGGGCTATCGGTGGTGTATGTGGCGCGAGTGGTCGACATATTGATAGTGTTGGTCAGGTTACCCGATTCAGTCCCCCAGTTAAGTTCTACCACATCCACGGAACCATCGGGATCGGTGACATCAGCCGATACATTCACCTCATCGGAGGAAGTGACAACCTCAGGCGTATGAGTGACATTGGTAATTTCCGGGGTTTCGTTGCCCCCTTCTCCCTCTATGGAAATATTGTCGACTTGCCACAGGCGATACATCCCCGGTTCATATTTATACTTGTAGCCAATATATACTTGAGTACCGGAAATGCCCGAGAGGTCGACTTCGCCTGAAGAAGCCCAGGTTTCAGCACTTTCAGGCTGGTTGTAATCCAGCTCCGTCCAGGTGGCTTCCGAGGGATCGCCGACCCCTTCATAATCGGTCGAATAATACAGTTTGAGGTAATTGTTCTCATCATCCTCCCCGTATTGGTACAATGTTTCGAAGGTCATGAACTCGCTTTCATACTCATCGAGATTGATACCCGGCAGGATGAGCCAGTCGATTTCCGTGTCGCCGGTGTCATAACCATTCATAGCTGCAACGCCATTACCGCCGTCGTCGTACCAGTACCATTCTTCGTCATCGCCGGAGACGCTGTAGGTGTAGGTATCTCCCAAATCCGAATCAAATGTCTGCTCGTAAGGCAGGCCGGTGGTAGCCGGGTCGGTAACGGTATAGCTTAATTCGGAGGAGGTTGATGTGCCACCTTCGTTATCTTCGGCAAAAACCTCGTAGTACACCGTCGTCCCGTCTTCCTGGGCCGGAATTGGACTGTCGGTGGTATACGTAGCGCGGGTTGTCGACATGTTGATGGTATTGTTCAGGCTGCCGGACTCAGTACCCCAGTGGAGTTCCACGTTTTCCACCGTACCGTCACTATCGGTCACATCGGCCGAAACGTTCACTTCGTCGGAAGAAGTGACGACTTCCGGGGTTTGGGTGATATTGGTGATTTCGGGGGTTGCGTTGCTCCCTTCTCCCTCTACGGAGATATTGTCGACTTCCCAAGTTGCAGCATTATCAGTAGAGCTTGTATATCTGAATGCAATATAAACACCTGACATGCCGGCATAACTGGAGAGGTCTACCGGGTCGGGCTCAATAAAGTCCCATGATTGGCCATCGGTCCGGTTGGTAACTTCCATTTCATCCCAGGTAGCATTATTTGGGTTACCCGAGCCTGAATAATCCGTAGAAACCATGACCTTTTCGTTCTCGTCTACACCGGTATTCTCATAATTGATGGCCTCCACGAACGTAAGCGTTATTTGTTCATAGTCTGTAAAGGCTAAAGCTGAAGATATTAGCCAATCTTCCGTTTCGTAGTTTTCTCCGTCATAACCTGACATCGTTGCACATGGCGCTGGGTCACCATATTCTTCGTCCCAATACCAATTAAGATCATCATTGATCACACTGTATTGAGTGAATTCTCCCAAGCCACCGTCAAAGGTCTCTTCAAGAATGACCTCTCTGTTCTGACCAAAAGTCAAAATTGAAGCCATTATTAATACTGCTGTAAAAAGAGTAGATAATGTTCTCATAATTCAATAAAATTTTAGTTTGTTATTCGTGTAATTGGAATTTCAGCTTTGTCTATGAGTTTTCCGGTTATGTGGTGGCTAAGTTTGTTCCGCCTAGCCGTCGAAACATCACCGACACTGGCATAATCGGTCGAATAATAAAGTTTCAGGAAATTGTTTTCATCATTCTCACCGTATTGGTACCAGGTTTCTAGCATCATAAACTTATTTTCATACTTAAGTAAATTTTGTCATTCATGAATTCATTCGATGTTAATATGCAAATTTGATTACAAATAGTAATCTTTCTTATGTAAAACTAATGTTAAAACACCTCAAAACAATATTAAAATGAATCCAATAATAAAGTTAAAAAAAAAACCGCCATAAAAAAATGGCGGTTTTGAGTTTTATAAAAATCTTTAATTGCTATTTGATGACTACCTGCCGGACGGACACTTTATTATCCTGTGTAATAAAACGCAGTGTGTACACGCCTTTATCCAGGTTTGAAAGATTTATGTTTTGCTTGTTGCTGTTTATCCGGGTTTCATAAACTTTAGCCCCTGTAATGGAGTAAACAGCTACTTCAGCATTTTCAAGATTTTCGGAGTCAACTGTAAACTGCCCGCTCGAGGGATTCGGGTAAATGGAAAACGGTTTATTTAAATCTGATTTCGATGCAATACCGGTACTATAATCGATGGATATATTGTCGACTTCCCACTGGCGGTACATGCCCTGTTCATAACGGTACTTGTAGCCAATGTACACTTGTGTACCGGAAATGCCCGAGAGATCAATATCACCTGAAGAAGCCCATGTCTCAGCACTTTCGGGCTGGTTATACTCCAGCTCCGTCCAGGTGGCTTCCGAGGGATCACCTACGCCTTCATAATCGGTTGAATAGTAAAGCTTTAGGTAATTATTCTCATTGTCCTCGCCGTAATTGTACCATGTGTCGAAGGTCATGAATTCGTTTTCATACTCATCGAAATTAATACCCGGCAGGATGAGCCAGTCAATTTCCGTATCGCCGCTGTCATAACCGTTCATGGCCGCAAAACCATTCCCGTCATATTCACTCCAGTACCACTCCTTGGTATCGCCTGAAACACTGTAGGTATAGGCATCTCCCAGGTCCGCGTCAAATGTCTGCTCGTAAGGCAGGCCGGTGGTAGCCGGGTCGGTGACGGTGTAGCTCATTTCCGAAGAGGTCGATTCGCCGCCACCGTTATCCATGGCGTAAACTTTGTAATAAACCGTTGTGCCGTCGGGTTGTGACGGAATCGGGCTATCGGTGGTGTATGTGGCGCGACTGGTCGACATATTGATAATGTTGGTCAGGTTACCCGATTCAGTCCCCCAGTTAAGTTCTACCACATCCACGGAACCATCGGGATCGGTGACATCAGCCGAAACATTCACCTCATCGGAGGAAGTGACAACCTCAGGTGTATGAGTGACATTGGTAATTTCCGGGGTTTCGTTGCTCCCTTCTTCCTGTATGGAAATATTGTCAACTTGCCACAGGCGATACATCCCCGGTTCATATTTATACTTGTAGCCAATATATACTTGAGTGCCGGAAATGCCCGAGAGGTCGACCTCGCCTGAAGAAGCCCAGGTTTGTTCGCTTTCGGGCTGGTTATACTCCAGCTCCGTCCAGGTGGCTTCCGAGGGATCGCCGACCCCTTCATAATCGGTCGAATAGTACAGTTTGAGGTAATTGCTTTCGTTGTCCGTACCGTACTGATACCATGATTCGAAAGTCATAAACTCGCTTTCATACTCATCGAGATTGATACCCGGCAGGATGAGCCAGTCGATTTCCGTGTCGCCGGTGTCATAACCATTCATAGCTGCAACACCATTTCCATCGTCATCGTACCAGTACCACTCTTCATCGTCGCCTGAGACGCTGTAGGTATAAGTATCTCCCAGGTCCGCGTCAAATGTCTGCTCGTAGGGCAGGCCGGTGGTAGCCGGGTCGGTGACGGTATAGCTTAATTCGGCGGATGTGGAGGTGCCGCTTTCGTTATCTTCGGCAAAAACTTCGTAGTATACCGTTGTCCCGTCAGCCTGGGATGGGATGGGGCTGTCGGTTGTGTACGTGGCACGCGTTGTCGACATGTTGATGGTGTTGTCCAGGTTGCCGGATTCGGTACCCCAATGGAGTTCCACGTTTTCCACCGTTCCGTCGCTGTCGGTCACATCGGCCGAGACGTTTACTTCATCGGAAGAAGTAACGACTTCCGGGGTTTGCACAATATTAGTAATCGAGGGGTTTTGGTTGTCGCCACCTTCAGGTGCAATCCCAAATCCTTCGTCACCATTATCTCCCGACGGATCGGTATTGACGGTTTCAAAACGCTCACTTGGGTCGGTCCATCCATCAGGGTCCCCCGATGTGATGCCGCCGAGCAGCCCTATGTTTTGATCTGCCGTAGATACACCATTGCCTTCCCAGGCACTGCCCGGATCTTCTTCAGGCATACCGAAGACATCGATTGTCGTTCCTCCGTAATTTACGGCTAAGGCATCGTTGCCATTAAACTGAAATGTATGCTCGTAAAAATCCGCTCCATTGCCTTCAGTGGTGGCTTGCAAATCGGATGTGCCAATTACAAGCACATCTCCTGCATCCAGCGTGCCGGATTCTAAAGTGTACTCTTCTGATAAAGGGTTTCCATTGGTCCCTTGCTCAATCAAGAGGGTATTGGCATTAAAATCAAGCTGGGAATCGGTATTGTTCCAGATTTCAATTCCCTTTGGTTCTGTTCCTGAATTGGTTTCGATGTATTGACTGATGATTTGGGCGTGGCCTAAAATTCCGACACCGAAAAAAGCTAAAATTAAAAATGTAAACTTTTTCATCCTTAAGTAAGTTTTGTCGTTTATGAATTAATTCGATGTAAAGATGCAAATTTGATTATAGATATTAGTATTCTTATATAAAATTATTATTAAAAATCTTAAAAGTAAAGTTAAAATTAATTCTTTAGAGATAAAGAGTAAAAAAAAGCCGCCATAAAAATGATGGCGGCTTTTAAATTTTATAAGAACCTTTCGTTGTTATTTGATAACCACTTGCTTAACGCCTACTTTGTTATCCTGTGTAATAAAACGCAGTGTGTATATGCCTTTATCCAGGTTTGAGAGATTCATGTTTTGCTTGGTGTTACTTATCCGGGTTTCATAAACTTTGGCCCCGGTAATGGAGTAAACAGCTACTTCAGCATTTTCAAGATTTTCGGAGTCAACTGTAAACTGTCCGTTTGAGGGGTTCGGGTAAATGGAAATGCCGGAGCTAAACTCGTTATCACCAATACTGTTGGTTTCATCTCCCTGCAGCATGAAATTATCTATTTCCCAAGTCATAGCGCCTTCATCCGGGTTTGATTTGTAAACAAAAGCTATATATACGGAGGAGCCTTCTTCTGCTGAAAGATCAATTTCCCCGGAGGGAACCCAGTTATACTCTGTTTCCGACCAATCAGCCTCACCTGTTATATCAGACCATGTTCCCTGCTCGCTCGGGTCGCTTGAACCGTCATAGTCTGTTGACATTTTCAGTTCAATATTAGGGCCTTCATAATTGGCGGCGCTTTCAAAAGTAAGGACTTCATTTTCATAGGCATCCATGTCAAAGGCCGGTGAGATAAGCCAGTCTTCATTTTCGACGGCTCCATCGCTATAACCACTCATATTGGCATAGTTTCGCATTTCATAAGTCTCTTGCTGCCACACTTGCTCACCGGTAACATTTTTTGTCATGAAATCACCGAAATCTTCTTCAAAACCTTCAAAATAAATCGGGTCAATAATAGAGAAAGTCGTATCGGATTGGCCCATAGGCGTGCCGTCATCGACGTCTGAAATTTTTACTTTATAATCATCTGCTAAAGCAATGTCTGACGGGATTTCCCAGCTATAAGAACCTGTGTTTTCAGCCGATTCTTCAAGAACCTGGGCGTTATCCCCTGTCAATTCAATTTTTACATTGTTATCAAAATTGTTGGAGGTCCAGGTAATTTCGTAGGTTTCACCCCTTTGCCAATGTTCTAACCCGTTAGGGGTATTAACTATAAGTTCTTCGGCCGTAGCTTCTTCTACGACAATATTGTCTATTTCCCATGTTGCGGCATTATCACTTGAGCTAGTGTACTTAAATGCAATGTAAACACCTGGCATACCTTCATAATCGGTGAGGTCAACCGGGTCGGGTTCAATAAAGCTCCAAGATTGGCCATCGGTACGGTTGGTAACTTCCATTTCGTCCCAGGTAGCATTATTTGGGTCACCCGATCCTGAATAATCCGTAGAAACCATGACCTTTTGGTTTTCGTTGACACCAACCCCTTCGTAATTTATGGCTTCTATGAACGTAAGACGTGGTTGTTCATAATCTGTGAAGTCTAATTCAGAGGATATCAGCCAATCTTCCGTTTCGTTGTTGACCTGCCCATAACCTGTCATTGTTGCACATGGTGCCGGATCACCATATTCTTCGTCCCAATACCAGTTAAGATCATCGTCGAGCACACTGTATTGAGTGAATTCGCCCAGACCGTCATCAAAGGTCTCTTCAAGAATGACTTCTTTGTTCTGGCCAAAAGACAAGATTGAAGCCATTATGAATGCTGCTGTAAAAAGAGTAGATAGTGTTCTCATAATTCAATAATTTTTTAGTTTTTATTAGTGTAATTGGTATTTCATCTTTTTCTCCTTTTTACTTTTTTAAGGATGATGTAAAATTAAAGAATTTTTGAAAAATAAAAAAGCCATCTTTTTTGATAAAGATGGCTTTTAACTAATCGGGATTATCTGTTATTTATTTTTATCTTTATTCTTGTTCTTATCTTCTTCATTGACTTCTTCAAAGTCAACGTCTGTCACTTCATCATCACTGCCCGAAGACTGCTGTTGTTCAGATGAAGCTTCCTGGCCGCTGGCCTGGCTCTCTTCCTGGGTTTGTTCACCGCCGCCTTGCTGACCTGACTGCTCTTGTTGCTGAGCATTGTAAAGGTCCTGGCTGGCAGCTTGCCAAGCTTTATTGAGCTCCTCCATAGCTGAATCGATGGTTTCCATCTCTTGTTTCTGATGGGCATCTTTCAACTTTTGCAAGGCATCTTCAATCGGTTTCTTCTTATCGGCCGGCAACTTATCCCCGTAATCTTTCATCTGTTTTTCAGTTTGAGCAATTAAGCCATCGGCCTGGTTCAGTTTTTCAACACGCTCTTTTTGTTTCTTATCCTCTTCTTCATGCGCTTTAGCTTCTTCTTTCATCTTGTTGATTTCCTCTTCGCTAAGCGTAGAGCTGGCTTCGATGCGTATATTCTGTTCTTTGCCTGTGCCTTTGTCTTTGGCCGATACGTGGATAATGCCATTGCTGTCAATGTCAAAAGTGACATCAATTTGAGGGACCCCTCTCGGTGCCGGTGGAATACCATCGAGATGGAATTTACCGATACTCTTATTGTCTTTAGCCATTGGTCGCTCACCCTGCAGCACATGTATCTCTACCGACGTTTGATTATCGGCAGCTGTGGAGAATGTTTCCGTCTTCTTGGTCGGGATAGTCGTGTTAGCCTCAATGAGTTTGGTCATCACGCCACCCAATGTTTCGATGCCTAATGAGAGCGGAGTTACATCAAGAAGTACGATATCTTCTTTCTGATAATCTCCACCGAGAACAGCTCCTTGAATAGCGGCACCTAAAGCTACGACTTCATCGGGGTTAATTCCTTTGGATGGTTTCTTACCAAAGAAATCCTCAACGGATTTTTGAATAGAAGGCATACGCGTAGTACCTCCTACAAGAATCACTTCATCAATGTCACTAGGTGAATAACCGGCATCATCCAGCGCTTTTTTCATCGGGTCTGAGGCTGATTTAACCAAATCTTCGGTCAGCGCATCAAACTTAGCTCTTGTAAGGGTCTTGACCAAGTGCTTCGGAATACCGTCTACCGGCATAATGTATGGCAGATTAATATCCGTGGATTGAGCGCTGGAAAGCTCAATTTTGGCTTTTTCCGCAGCTTCTTTCAATCGCTGCAATGCCATCGGGTCTTTCCGAAGATCAATATTTTCGTCTTTGAGAAACTCTTCGGCTAACCAGTTGATGACAGCCTCATCGAAGTCGTCGCCACCGAGATGAGTATTACCGCTGGTGGATTTAACTTCAAAAACACCACCGCCTAACTCGAGTACAGAGATGTCAAAAGTACCTCCACCCAAGTCATAAACGGCGATTTTCTCATCTTTGTCTTTTCTGTCCAGCCCGTAAGCCAAGGATGCTGCTGTCGGCTCATTAATAATTCTTTTTACATTCAACCCGGCAATTTCACCTGCTTCTTTGGTAGCTTGCCTTTGTGAATCGCTAAAATAAGCCGGCACGGTTATTACCGCATCCGTAACCTCTTGACCCAGATAATCTTCAGCTGTTTTCTTCATTTTTTGAAGAATCATCGCTGAGATTTCCTGGGGTGTGTACATCCGATCATCAATCTTAACTCGCGGGGTATTGTTGTCACCTTTTTCGATTTTGTAAGAGACCCTGTTGATTTCTTGCTCAACTTTATCATAGGTCTCTCCCATAAAACGCTTGATAGAATGAATCGTCTTTTCTGAATTCGTTATAGCTTGTCGTTTTGCCGGGTCGCCGATTTTGCGTTCATTATTTTCTGTAAACGCAACAATAGACGGCGTTGTGCGTCGGCCTTCACTATTTTGTATAACTTGCGGATCTTTACCTTCAACTACTGCTACACATGAGTTCGTAGTTCCAAGGTCTATACCTATTACTTTTCCCATTTTATTCCTTTTTTGTTTACAAATTTTTTTTCAGAAAAGAACGTTTCAATCATTATGCCAAAAATATTTTACATCCTTATGATGCAATAATGACATGTATTTGTCTAGCAATTACTGAAGTTTTGGGTGTTGTGACAAAAAGACAGTTTGGTTTAAGCACTTGAATTTGTGTGTGTAAACTTTTAAAGAAATATTAGGGTTGAACCTCCTGATTTTTAGTTATCAACTTTTTGAAACTTGAGGAGGGTGTATTCTTCGTTTAAGATATCTTTTACATTTATTGATGGAACAAAGGAACGTGTTTTTGAAGTACGGCTGGCAAATAGCCCCATCCCGTTTTCCACGTTGGAGAATTCCGGTCGGTATTCTACGATTCCTTGCGAGGGTTCATATATCTGCATGTAAGTATCAAAAACATCGGAGGCTACGGAGATTTCAAAATCAATTTTTTTAGCGATCCGTAAAGATACTTCATCTTCTTTCTCTTGGTTTTCATAGGGGACATTATCGGCGACAAATTTATAGAATTTTGTATGGGGGAACCTAATCTCCATAGTTTCTCCACCTTCGGAGCTACGTGACTGCTTGAGGTCAAAGGAAGACCATGTGATAGTTCGTTTTTTGATATCGCCGTTTTGGGTTCGTTCCTGGAATCGAAAATGGATTTCAAGCTGATAGCGCCGGCCGTTTTTTGCCGTATTCCACTTTACTGTTTGATAAAAATCTTCATTCATAGAGAAATAAATAGTAGGTTCACCGAAACCACCCAAAGAAGGTTTATCAATGGTTAAGTTGTCTTCCGAAAAATGGTTGTCGTTATTGTACACAAGGCCGGTAGTTGCCGTGACGGTTTTATCCCGCGCCGGGATGTATATTTTAAGCCGATAAAGATAATCATCATCCAGAAAAACCTTATTATCCCTTCCGGTGGTATAGATCACCTGGTCGGGAGCAAAAAAAGCACCGGCAGTGTCTTTATTATGAATTACGGTGGTATCAAGCGGGAATTCATCGATTACGGTTGAGTCTTTATTAAGCTCCTGAAGTTTGACATCCAGGTTTTCGTAAAGTGCGGAATCTTCATTGGCGGCATATTCGATAAGACTCCCATCACCTAGAAAAGCTTTGTTTATTTTGATTTCATGAACACTGTCATTCGTATTCAGCAAGCCATACACTATGGTTATATCCTGCCATTCTGCCGTGACATCAAAATCCGTTTCACATGACTGGAAAAGCAGAGCACCGAAAATGCCGGCTATAATTAAGGAGAATTTATTCATAATTGAAAACAAAATTATTTTAACAACTGACAAATGTAATAAATAAAAGGTTTCAGTAGGTTTATCACCATCACATAATAAATATCAGGCAAAAAAAAATCGAAACTATATTTACTAATCACGTGTTAAGGCTGTATTTTTGTGCTCGTCTTATTAGAATGAAGAAAATTAAACAATAGCTTATGTCATCAGCTAAAATGTCACCGGCGCCAAAAGTAACAACTCATGTCCTGCAGGAAATGAAGCTCAAACAAGAAAAAATAGCCATGTTGACTGCGTACGATTTTTCTATGGCGCGAATATTGGATGCAGCAGGTATAGATGTGTTGCTGGTGGGCGACTCAGCTTCCAATGTTATGGCAGGCAATACTACAACATTACCAATAACCCTCGATCAAATGATATATCATGCTACTTCGGTTAAGCGTGCTGTAGAAAGGGCGCTGGTAGTTGTCGATATGCCTTTCGGAACATACCAGGGCAATTCAAAGGAAGCCCTGAATTCAGCTATCCGTATTATGAAAGAGAGTGGAGCTAATGCCATAAAGATGGAAGGCGGAGTAGAGATTATCGAATCGGTAGAGCGCATTCTTTCCGCAGGAATCCCAATTATGGGCCATTTAGGACTCACACCGCAATCCATACATAAATTCGGGACATATGTTGTTCGGGCTACCAAGGATGAAGAAGCTAATAAACTTATAGAGAATGCCCACCGCTTGGAAGATGCCGGTTGCTTTGCCCTGGTTCTGGAAAAGATCCCCGCCCATCTTGGAAAAAGAATAGCCGGAGAATTGAGTATCCCGGTAATAGGAATAGGTGCAGGCCCCGATGTTGACGGACAAGTGCTGGTGCTTCATGATATGCTGGGTATTACCCAGGATTTTTCTCCTCGTTTTTTGAGACGCTATCATAATTTGAAAGAAGAGATAACAGGTTCGGTGCAAACTTATATTCAGGATGTTAAATCTTTGGATTTCCCCAATGATAGGGAACAATATTAAGAGCCTTTGCCGACCGGGAATACATATAACGATTTGGCCTCGAAAGTACTTTTTGAGGATAATCATCTCCTGATTGTTAATAAACAGCCTTCCGAAATTGTTCAGGGGGATAAAACGGGTGATATACCTTTAAATGAACAATACAAACACTTCCTTCAGCAAAAAGACAATAAGCCGGGAAATGTTTTTTTGGGTGTTGTTCATCGTATCGATCGCCCTACAAGCGGGATCGTTGTTTTTGCCAAGACAAGTAAAGCGCTTGCAAGAATGAACCGGATGCTCCAGGAGCACGTAATCACAAAATATTACTGGGCGGTGGTTGCAAAGGCTATGGAGAAATCCACGGGAACCCTGGTACACTATATGGTGAGAAACCCGCAGAAGAATAAGTCTTACGCCTTTCCCGGGTTCCGGAAAAATGCAAAAATAGCTCGCATGGAATACCAAACAATTGGTCATAGTGACCGGTATTATCTTTTGCAAGTCCGACTCGTTACAGGACGTCATCACCAGGTGCGCTCGCAGCTTTCTGCCATAGGGAACCCTATCAAAGGGGACCTTAAATATGGTTTTTATACGTCAAACAAGGATGCTTCTATCCACTTGCATGCCCGGAAAATGTTTTTTCCGCATCCTGTTAAAGAGACGGAAGTAGCGATTACCGCGCCGGTACCTGGTGATAAGCTGTGGAAATATTTTGAAAGGCATTTCGGTTAGGAAACTTATATGCTGAACATTCGGTTTCCTCAACGGGTTATTGGGTTAATGAAGTAGGTATTGTGTGGATTATAAAAATGTTCTGTGAATGAATAATCGTATTTTATTTTTTTCTGCTTTTTTGTTTTTCCTTTTACTCGCCATTCCGGGCAAGTCTCAGTTTTTTTTCTACGGACAGGAGCCAGCTAGTGTGGAATGGAAACAGTTAAACACCGGGCATTTTACCGTCCATTTCAGCGAAAGCAGCAGTCTTCAGGCCTACTATTATGCCCGATTAATGGAAAAGACGCGAGCATTTTTTTCAGAAAAAACCGGTATTATCCCTCGTCATACCGATGTGGTGGTACATAATAGGTCGGTTGTTTCCAATGGTTTTAGTGTTCCCGCTCCTTTACGTATGGAAATCAACACCATTGCCCCTCAGACTTCAGGTGCACAAAAGTGGCTTCAGCAGCTCTCTTTGCATGAATATTATCATACTCAGCAGATTGAAGTTTTTCGCCAGGGATTTGCGCGACATTTAACCTGGCTAATGGGAGACGCTGCCATAGCAGGAGCTATGTCCCGCTTACCATTCTGGTTTATTGAAGGGGAAGCCGTAGCCGGTGAAACGGCCTATTCGGAAAGCGGGCGGGGCCGGGATGCCGATTTCCTGATGCAACTAAGAGCGGCCATGAACGAAGGAGAGATATATTCGTATGACAAGGCTATTAATGGTTCTTATAAGGATAAGCAGCTGAATCATTACAATTTGGGTTATCATCTTGTGGCTTATGGGAAGAAAGAATACGGCGACTCGTTATGGCGCAAGGTGAGCGGTGAAACAGCGCGGAAACCCTATGCACCGTCTCCTTTTGCCGCTTCAGTAAAACACCATACAGGAAAAAAGCTGGAGGCCTTTTATCAAGAAGCGATGCGCGAGGTGGTGGATAATAAGGAATTCAAAAAAAAGCAAAAACCGGATTATGATACGATTCATACCCCCGAAGGAGTTTATAAATCGTATACACATGCCCGAAGAGTGGGCGATGACATCATTGCCTACCGGGAAAGTTATAAAGATATCCCTGCCTTTGTTAGGCTAAATGGAGCGAAGGAAGAAATCCTTCACTACCCGGGCAATGTGTTTGATGAGAAATTAGCGATTGGAGAAAATGCAGTCTACTGGGCGGAGTATTACAATGACCCTCGCTGGGGGCTGCAAAACTATTCGGTGCTGAAAAGATATGATTATCAAAGAGAAGAATCTTCTGAATTAACCCCCAAAAATAAACGCTACTTTGCACCTGATGTGTCTCCCCAAAAAGAAGCTCTTGTTGCCGTCAGGGCAAACAAAAGCGGAGATTATTCGCTTGTAGTGATGAACCCGAAGTCCGGCAAAATCACTTATTCACGTGTCTTTCCCCCTGGAGAATTTATCATGACGCCCCGCTGGTCTTCACAGGGCGACAAGATAGTTTTTGTTAAAGTAACCGGGGAAGGCAAGGCGATATATTCCCTCGATCCATCCATGGATAAAGTGAAGAAGATTTTTGGGGAAACCCATTTTGACATCGCCCATCCTTATCTTACCGGGGAGTATCTTTTTTTTATAGCTCCCTATTATGGGAAGAATGACCTTTTTGCCTTCCGGCTAAAAACCCGCGATCTTTATCGCCTTACTAATGCCAGGTATGGTGTCGGTTACCCCTCGTTTCATTATTCTGATGAAATATTGCTTTCCAGCTACACTGCCGATGGATACAAATTGAGAGGTTTTGATGTTAAAGAGGGTTTGTGGAAAAAAACCAGGGTGCCTGCCGGTGAACCTTTTCGTCTGGCAAGCCGAATAAAAAAGAAACCGATAGATTACGAAGATCTCCCGAAACCGGAGAAAGAGATAGCGGATTACAAAAAAGAGAAAAATCTTTTTAATTTTCACAGCCTGACCCCTTTTGGCTACAGCAAAAACAACCGGTTCTATGGACCTGGTGTTTCCGTTCATTCTCAGAATCTGATGAGCAGTACGTTTACATCCGCCGGTTATTATTATGATTATGACGATGAAGGAGGTAATTATTATTTGGAAGTAGCCTATGACGGGTGGTACCCGAGATTAAATTTTGGTACGAGCTACGGCAGAAGAGAACGAGTGTTGGAGGTAGATGATAAAGAAAAGCTTGTTAAATGGAATCAATTTGAAGTTTCCGGGGGGCTGGAATTACCTTATACCTTTAATGCCGGGGCATTTAACAGGTTTTTAAGTCTCGGGCTAAAGGGGGATTATCGGGTTAATGATATTTATAATACTGACACGTTGAGTTTTAGTAATGATAGGTATTTTACCCTGCAACCCCGTGTCTATTTTTCTAACCTCCGGCGTCAAAGTCACCGGGATTTGTTTCCCGGGTTCGGTCAGATCCTGGATTTACATTTTTTTCATTCAT
>JAIPAH010000147.1 GCA_021740175.1 Bacteroidales bacterium | reverse complement strand
TCGTCAAGGTTGAAGTCGAAGGTGCTACCCTCTCCCTCGTTCCAATTCCGTGTTATCAGAGTGTCCAGACTCTCATAATCATCACTGGGTGGTGTGATCGTGATGTTGAAATCCTCAGTCCGATTGTTAAGATAGTCACTGCCAGTCTGATACGTGCCATCACCGTCAGTGGTGGTCTGGAAGATCTGTTCTCCCTCGTTCTCGAAGACCAATTCAGCACCTCCTACATTACCCTCACCACTCACAGAGTGCATGAAAGCAGTGGGTACAACAGTCAAATCAACAGTGTTATACCCTGACTCCAGATTCTGATCACTCACAGTCTCATCAAACAATACGTTACTCTCACCATCCTGGGGTGTGATGGTAAACGTGTACATGTCACGCTCAGAGGATGATTTGAAAGAAGGCATCGACTGCGAGGCACGAGGACCGTTAGACGTGTGCACTACCTTGGCAGTGTGGTTCCCGTCATTGTACAAGTACACGCCAGGGGATAAATCATCGCCAAAAGAAGCGGTGGCAACACCGTCACGAGTGTCGACAGGTATCTCGCGCACCAACCGGCCGTTCATGCCGTAAAGTCGCGCAACTCCGTCATCCTCCCCGGGCGTGGGATAAACCACCGTATGCATTCTTCCCGGGCTGCCCGCGACGGTGATGCCCTCCAGCCTTCCGCCGTCGCTTGTTCCCGTATATAAATTGTTGAAGGAGAACGCGCCCTCATCGTCCGTGTAGACGGTCTGGCTGTCGGCCCCGTCCTGGTGCGAAATCTCCACCCTAGCCTGTTTGACCGGCTCATCCTGGCCGGTTAACACCGTGCCGTCGCCATAAGACTGTGCCAAAGCAGAAGAAAAC
This sequence comes from Bacteroidales bacterium, assembly GCA_021740175.1. Classification (GTDB taxonomy): domain Bacteria; phylum Bacteroidota; class Bacteroidia; order Bacteroidales; family JAIPAH01; genus JAIPAH01. The sequence goes on along the minus strand of JAIPAH010000147.1, from coordinate 7,436 downwards.
AAAACCATCCCCGAAAGGGCCATCGAAAAGAAAAGCTTGCAGCGGTTCATGCGCCTGAGTTTTTAAGGTTCACTTCAAAGATAAGGAAAGTTGGGGAGAGAGGCAAAGGGGATTTCCCCTCATCCCCCAACCCCTTCCCGAAAAAATCGGGACAGGTTGCCCCTCATCCCCCAACCCCTTCTCCCCAGGGAGAAGGGGAGAAATTGAATTTTTAACCGACCGTATTACGGTAAATTGGGAGGTTCCCGGCCGAATGAACGAATTCATTCGTTCGGGCGGGCCTCGCTTCGCTCGGGGCGACTCTGGTATTGTGAGCAGAGTAGGAAAAAGGCCTGGAAAAAGCGCCGGAGTGGGCAGCGCTTTTCCAGGCCTTTTTCCATGTGCTACCCTCTAATAAAGTCGCCCCGATGGAGCGAAGCGACTGAGGGGCCTCCTCATTTACACCAAAGCGTTCTTTTTATTTATGTGGGAAAAGACCTCCTCATTTACACCAATGCGGTTTGCTAGTTGTTTCAGCGAGGGCTCTCCTCATTTACACCAATGAGCTTTCTTAAATCCAGGAATTTACATGTTTATAAATTTCTATTTCACCATCACCAAAAAGTAGTTTTTCTTTCCCTTTTGGGCGATGATGTATTTTCCTCCGATGAGGTCCTTCTCGTTTACCACATAATCGGGTTTCACTTTTTCTTTGTTGATGGAAATGCCGTTATCCTTAGCCATGCGTCGTGCTTCTCCTTTTGAGGGGAAGATAGATGTTTCCTCGGCGAGGAATTCTATTAGCGGAATACCTTTTCTAACTTTACCGGCTACTATTTCATGCTGAGGAACGCCTTCGAAAAGATCGAGTAGCATTTGTTCGGGAAGCTGCTTGAGCTTATCGGCCGTGGATTTTCCGAAAAGGATTTGAGAGGCTTCTACTGCTGTTTCGTAATCCTCTTTGGAGTGGGCCATAATGGTGATTTCCCTGGCCAGCGTTTTTTGCAGTTCACGTTTATGGGGTTCCTCCCTGTGACGGGAAATCATTTCATCAATTTCTTCTTTGCTCAACACCGTAAAGATTCGGATATATTTTTCGGCGTCAGCATCTGATGTGTTCAGCCAAAACTGGTAGAATTTGTACGGCGAAGTTTTCTTGGGATCCAGCCATACATTGCCGGTTTCTGTCTTACCGAATTTTCCTCCGTCAGCCTTGGTTATCAACGGACAGGTGAGCGCATAGGCTTCCCCGCCGGTTTTGCGCCGGATAAGTTCCGTACCGGTGGTAATATTCCCCCATTGATCGGAGCCGCCCATCTGAAGCTTGCAGTTTTTTGTTTTATAAAGATGCAGAAAATCATTTCCTTGCACCAATTGGTAGCTGAATTCCGTAAAGGACATACCGGCACCTTCCCCCGAAAGACGTTTTTGAACGGAATCTTTCGACATCATGTAATTTACCGTAATGTGCTTACCTATATCGCGTATAAATTCCAGGAAAGAGGCGTTTTTCATCCAGTCATAATTGTTCACCATCTCAGCGGCGTTATCCGTCCGCGTATCATCAAAATCAAGAAAGTTTTTTAGCTGCTCTTTAATTTTGCTTTCATTGTGACGGAGGGTAGCTTCATCCATAAGATTACGCTCTTCTGACTTTCCTGAAGGATCGCCTATCATGCCAGTAGCTCCTCCAATAAGTGCCAGAGGCTTGTGCCCGGCACGCTGAAGGTGTTTTAACATCATCACACCTACTAAGTGGCCGATATGCAGAGAATCGGCCGTAGGATCAATCCCCACGTATCCTGCCACTTTTTCTTTCTTAAGCAAATCTTCCGTACCGGGCATGAAATCGTGCACCATCCCACGCCATCGCAATTCTTCAACAAGATTCATGATTTTTATAAATTTTTATGACGCAGCAAAGATAAAGGGATTGAACAAAACAAGGAATATTTTATTTTTGAAGTATAATTCCAAATAAGGCTATATATGAATTTTGTAACCGGTGGAACCGGTCTCTTAGGGTCGTACTTGTTGTTAGAGTTAACAAAAAAAAATGAAAGCGTAAAGGCTTTACGCCGGGATACGAGTTCGATGGATGTCATAAAGAAGGTGTTTAAAATCTATTTTGAGGAAGACTGGGAAAAATATTTTGAAAAAATCGAATGGGTCAATGGAGATATTCTGGATATTGTATCTCTGCAAGAGGCCATGAATGAAGTGGATTATGTTTTTCACAGTGCCGGATATGTTTCTTTTCAACCTGAAGACAAAAAAAAGCTCTTTCAAATCAATCAGCAGGGAACGGCCAACGTGGTGAATGCTGCCCTTAAAAAAAATGTGAAAAAATTGATTTATGTCAGCTCCACGGCGGCTTTGGATAAACCTGATAATGATAATGTACATAAGGAAGACCAGAGATGGAGTAATTCCAAAAGTGCCACCCATTATGGAAAAAGCAAATACCTTGGTGAGCTGGAAGCCTGGCGGGGTTATGAGGAAGGGCTGGATATTATTATAATTAATCCTTCCATAATTTTGGGGTATGGCGATTATTCCAAGGGTAGTACCAAATTATTTACTAAGGTTTATAATGGGCTTAAATTTTATACCGGGGGTACCAGTGGTTTTGTGGATGTAAAAGATGTGGTGGAAGTCATGCTGCAACTCATGAACATCGATATTCATGGCCGTCGTTTCATTGTCAATGCCGAAGATGTGCGTTTCAAACGAATATTTGAACTCATAGCTAAAGCTTTTGATAAACCCGCTCCCAAATGGCGGGCAACCCCTTTTATGGCCGGAATATACTGGCGATTAGAGTGGCTTAAGAGTAAGCTAACGGGACAGCAAGCCATTGTTACACGTGAAACATCCAAAGCGGGTCAACGTCATAGTTATTATTCCAATCAAAAAATAAAGGAAACTCTGGGTTATCAATTTATCCCCATACAAGATACTATCCACGAAATAGCATCTATTTTAAAAAAAGAACTTGATTAACTGTATTCGTTATTCAGGATTCTGGAAGTGCTTCTCTGATACACCGTAACCGGTTGAATGTTGTAACGGCTTAATTCTTGCCTGGCCAGGGCATAATCCTTGGCAAACCCCAGTAAAAAACCACCGCCGCCCGATCCACAAAGTTTGAGATGGAAAGAGCTGGAAGTATTTCCCACTTCCCATATCTGCCTGTAATTTTCGGGAATCATGGGTTTGAGATATTCAAATTCAAAAGATGACAACTTGGCCAGGTTATCAAAAAACTGCTCATAGTTTCCTTCCACCAAAGCTTCGATACTTGAATTGGTATAGGGAATAAACTCGTTAATAACTTTGTTTTTATAGCTTTCTTCTTTTGTATTCGATAAAAAGAGGTTAACTAAGGGCTGCGTTTTTCCGGGATTACCGGTATTTATCAAAAATATAGCACTGTCTTCATTTTGATTTTTGGGGATATTGACAATGCGGATATCATCTTTTTCCCGGATTAAAAGCGGAAACTGAATATAACAATTCAATGGGTCCAGTCCTGAGCTGGTGCCATGGAAAAAAGACTCCATTTGCGAAAAAATGCTCTTAAGCTCCAGGATATCTTTAACGGGCATCTGCCGTGATTTATTGATGATATTTTTTCCATATGTAGCATAAATAGCACTGACTAAAGCTCCCGAGCTTCCCAGTCCAAAACCCTGGGGTATATTGGATTCAAAGTATAATCCGTTTTTAATGTCGTGGGCAAAAGCATCGAAATCCAAATCAAACTTGATCGTTTTGCTTTCTTTGAGAGAGAGCATATACTTATAATACTCGCGAAGGGATTCATTCGATTTTTGCGCAAAATCCATATCCGTATACTTTTTAAGGTTGGGCATACTTAAGTGGCCGGTAAAATGAGTATAAGGAATGGTCAATCCCATAGAGTTAAAAATAACACTATATTCTCCAAACAGAAGTATTTTTGCGTAATAGATATTTTTATTCATGAGCTTACAAGTTTAATTTTTCAGGTCCTTTGCCTATTTCATCATCCATTTGGTAGCCATTTTCACAATAAAGAGCAAGCTCATCACTTATAAATTTTCTTATGCGGCCGTAATTCTCAGCCGGATACAGGATATGAACATTAGGGCCTGCATCCAGAGAAAAACAAAGCGGAAGAGATGTTTGTTTTCTGAACTTCCTGATTTTTTCAATAATAGCCAATGTGTTAGGTTGTAATAAAATGTACGGATTTTTCGATGACATCATCAACCCATGTAATGTGAGAGCTTCATGCTCTACCAATTCGGTGAAAGAAAGAAGATCGCCATTACGTAGGATATTAAGTAATTCAGTTGTATTTTGATTTGCCTGGGTGATTCTTGCTTCCCGAAAATGATGGTTTTCCATCAAATCGTGCCCCGATGAACTGGAAACCGGTTTAGGTTTTGAACTGACAATAAGAATAGTATCTTTAAAAGTTTTGAATACCGGGTCTACATGGTCTGTTAAACCTATTGCGTATTTGTCGGAGGATTCGGCTACTTCCGGGGAATGCCCCCAAAAACTGAATTCCGGGAAAACAGAGCGGGATGCACTTCCCGAACCCAGGCGCGCTAATAATGAAGCCTTTTTGTAAAAGTATTTATCTAAAAGCTTTTTATCCTGGAGAAACTCATCAAGTTCAGTTAGAGCCAGAGCCAGGGAGCTCATAGCTGAAGCCGAGGAGGCTATGCCCGCTGAATGCGGAAAGGAGTTTTCACTTTCTACAACCAGGTGACTTTGATTTATATAAGGCATGTATTCCTGTATCTGATCCAGGAATTTTTCGATTTTAGGAAGGAAGGAATCGTGTTTCCGGTTAGCAAAGTAGAATTCAATTTTTCTGGCAGCGGCTGGTATTACGGTCAGCCAGGTTTTACTATATGCATTCTGAAGCGTCATACTCAGAGAAGTATTCATGGGCAACTGTTTCCCTTGTTTTCCCCAATACTTAACCAGGGCTATGTTTGAAGGGCTCTTCCATCCGGTGCGGAAGGAAAATTCCCGGGGTAGCGATTTTATTTGACTGAAATATTTTTTCACTTTTTAACTTTTGACCAATTCCGAGTATGAAAAGATTGTTTGTTTGCCCCTGGAGCCGAAGTAATCCTTAACGTATTCTTTACCATGACGGGTAGCGGCTAGTACAAAGTCACCGCCCCATGCTCCCAGCGGTTTAATTTTGCCTTCAAAATTTCTGAATTGATTTTCTTTTGGCGAAGGTTGCTTAATAATATCTGATATAATTTGGTTGTGTTCATCAATGATTTCCTGGAAATCTTCCAGGTTTGCAGCCTTTATGGTTTCATATGAGAGTTGAGTAACCCGCGCTACTGTTTTTTTGTCCACTTCCGTTTCGCTGAACTGTTTTACGCTTGATTCGGATTTTTTCTTTTGGCCCAGATAAATAAAAAATAAGTTTTCTTTAAAAGGAGGATTAAAGTCAGCGATTTGATAGTGCGGAGCTTTATTTTCGAGATGATACAAGATCGGTTGCTCCGACCGGGCTGCTGCAATATCATAACCACTACCATTGGTAGTAGCAAATAACAATTGGAAAGGATTAATTTGTAACCAGTAACCGATATTGGAAATAAGTGATGAACTGCTTCCAAAGCCCCAGTTAATGTCAAAATCGATATCCGTTCTTACTTCATGTCCGGAAAGATTTTGAACAGATACGCCACTGAAATTCAATGTAGCTTTAAGAATTTTTTGTAACTGAACAGCTACGATTTTAAGGGATGAATATAAAATATTTAATTCCTGGTCGAATTTAGCCTCAAACCACAGCTTATTGTCTATGTAGGTCCTCCAGAGCAATTCTTTAGAGGTTTCCAAAGGCTTAATTCTCAGATTCTGTCCATATTTGAGAGGCAGCGCTAATGCAGAAGCGCCTCTCAAAACAAGGTATTCCCCTGTTATCAACAGCTTTCCATTTGAATGGAATTGTTTAGGATTCACGGTTACTTTTTTCATTTCGCAACGCTTTGATAAAATCCGCTACATTAGAGTATGACACTTTTATATTCTTGAAATACTTAACAGCCTGATTTTTCTCTTCTTCGGTTGCTTCAAAAGCATTTAGAATATTGAGGAGATGCATTTTCATATGACCAAGCTGAATGCCTTTGGTCACGAGCGAATGTACTGCTCCGAAATTGTTGGCCAGACCTGCTGTGGCAGCAATTCGCATAAGATCTTCGGCTTTTGGATTATTTAATAATTGCAATGACTTTTTCACCAACGGATGAAGATTCGTCAAACCCCCAACGGTTCCCATAGACAAAGGCAGCTTCAGCGAATATTTGAATTTACCGTTTTCCAGTGTTAAATCGGTTAAGCCGCGATACTGTCCGTCCCGTGCCGCATAAGTGTGCCCTGCGGCTTCTATTGCCCTGAAATCATTACCTGTGGCGAGCGCAACAGCATCAACACCATTGAAAATTCCTTTATTATGTGTGGTAGCCCTGAATTTATCCACTTTCGCTACCTGTACGCCCTTCCTGAATTTTTCAGCGTATTCCTTACCGGATAATTCTTCTTCAAGCTCTGCGAGGTCTTCTATGTCGCATTCCACCCAGGTTTCAACGACACAATCCGGAGTGTAATTGGAAAGAATAGACATAATCACGTTGACGTCTTTTTCTTTACCTTCAAAGGCATTACTTTCCATCACGTATTTTTTGAGCTCGGAGGCAAATTCTTCCAGGCAGGAATTTATAAAATTAGCCCCCATTGAGTCAACGGTATTGAAAGAAGCTTTTAGTTGGTAATAATTTTCCATATCGGATGTTTTATCGACCAACTCAATATCAATAATGCCTCCGCCCCGCTCTTCCATATTGGCTGTAATCGGCTTCGTTTTTTCGATAAATCTTTCCTTCATCTCCGGCATAGCAGCATGCAATTTTGATGCATCTCCTTCCCAGGTAAAATGTACCTGGCCTACTTTTACCGTAGAATGAATTTTAGTATGAAAACCTCCATGGCTGGCCCAGAATTTTGCACTTTTAGATGCTGCCGCCACAACTGAACTTTCCTCAATTACCATTGGAATATGATATACTTCTCCGTCTATCAAAAAATTCGGAGCAATGCTATAAGGAAAGTAATAGTTTGAGATAGTGTTTTCACTAAATTCATCGAAAAGCTTTTGAATGCGTTCATCTTCATACCAGAAGGACTTGAAATCCTCTTCAGCCGAATCAGCATCGTAAAAATATTTTGTAATCTTCCGCAACTTTTCCTCTTTGGGCATACGGGAAAAGCCATTTATGAGTTCCTTAGCCTTTTGTTGTTCTTTATAATGAATATATGATTTCATGTTTTTCATTTAATTTGTACAATTAACAAACATTAAAGTTAAAAGTTAACCATTTTGTTTAGTGATTTCATTAAAATCTTTAACAAAACTCATAAGTAACCATTTT
>JAIPAH010000146.1 GCA_021740175.1 Bacteroidales bacterium | reverse complement strand
GTGAAGGTATCGCCGGCAGCCAGGCCCAAAACATCCTGGAGGCCGTTTATGGCGAGCACTTTTATGATTGCCCGGATACCGAAGGGGAAGAAGGCTACAAGCAAAGCGGCATTAAACCGGACGACCTAAACAAGCTCAGCGGTATATCCCTTGATGTACATCCCAACCCGGCCAAAAAATGGGCCGCCTTTGATTATACGTTGCCGGGCGAGGAGAATCAAGGCGTCATAACCATTACCAATGCCCGAGGCAAGACGGTCGAAAAATTGCCGGTTCAGGGGCAACAAGGACAAAAACTCTGGGATACCCGAACCGTGGATCCCGGCGTGTATTTCTACAGGCTAAGGGCCGGAGGAAACACCCAATCGGGTAAAATCGTGATTGCGAAATAAAAATTCATGAAATGAATCACTTACGAATAGTCATTATTCATCCCACACGGAGAGTCGGGTGGGATGAATGTTCCAATGGGAGTTGGTTTGTAAAAAATTTTTTCCGGCCCAAAACTGCCAGGAATTAATAGCACAAAATATTTTATATATCCAGCAGAACCATTCGGACTAAGCGCTAAGCCATTTTTGGTATTACAAACAGACAAATTGTTCTTGTATTTTCTAAAATCTCTTACATTTATTTTCTTTCCGTGTTCTCTGCGAAAATTTTTTACCGCACATCAAGCCATAATCGTACACTCCCGAAGAAGCTACGTCAGCTCAATCAATTCAAAAAGCATCCCGACCGGGTATTATCGAACAGGCATTTCGTATTGATATCCCCGGAGGTCTTACAGCCTTTTTGCAGCAAATGGGTGAAGGAGTGAGACTATTCCGGATTTGGTGTTACGGGTTCCAAGGCTTTAATGTGGAAATAATGGCAGTGACACGAACAGATGAAATGAAAGGAGTAGCAAGATAAAATAAACTGCTATGTAATGAAAAATTATTATAATATATTTGCATTATAGTATAAATAATTTAGGATTATGATAGAAAGAACGCTGACAGAGAGAATTATACTGACTTTCTCTTGTAAGTATCGTCCTAGCTAAGGCAGTTAGCAACGAGGCTATGAATACGCATTTTATTTTAACCGGACAACCGTCACCCCGTGGCCTCCCTGGTCGGCATGCCGGTCCTGGAAAGATTGTACTTCTTTAATTTGGTTGAGGGTGTCTCTAACTACTGAACGCAAAATGCCCTCGCCCTTACCATGGATAATTTCTACTTCGGGGATACTCAACAATATGGCTTCATCGATGTACTCCTTTGTTATGCGGGCGACTTCTTCAGCCTTTTTGCCGCGAACATCGAGAGTGGTGTTAAACCGGGATACTTTTTCATTAATATCATCCATAATTTGATGATGGCGAATATTTTTTTTGGAAGAGGATTGCCTGGGTGGTTTCGTAACGCGTTCCACCTTATCGGTTTCCGTCGTGAAATTGAATGAATCGAAAGCAATAGTAACCTGGTTTTTACTGATGGCCATGATCTGTCCAATGGCATCCTGGCCTTTTAGTTTTACATAATCTCCCTTTTTCAGGGGCTTTTCTTTTTCGGGGGCTTTCTTTGTTTGTTTCGGCTCTTTCGGCTTTTCCTCGGGAAGGATTTGCTTGCTTTTTTCTTCGAAATTCTTCCTGATTTGACGGGTTTTTTGTTTTTCAGCGCCGGCCTCTTTAATTTCACGAATGGTGTTCTCTATCAGTTTGTTGGCGTTGGATACGATGTTTTTAGCTTCCTGGCGGGCTTTTTTCACTTCTTCTTTCCTGGAGTTTTCCAGCTCTTTATTGAGGCGCTCGTATTTATCTATCATTTCCGAGAGGAAATCATCCGCCACTTTAAACTCTTTTTTCTTTTTCTCTACTTCCCGTTTTTCCGTTTCCAGCTCCTGGAGCTGCTTCTCAAAATCTACCTGGCTTTTATCGGTCTTCTTCTCGGCTCTTTTCAGGATGCTTTTCGGCAAACCGATTTGCTGGGCGATTTCAAAAGCAAAGGAGCTGCCGGGCTTACCGGTTTTGAGGATGAAAGTAGGCTGCATTTTTTTGGTATCGAAAAGCATCGCCCCGTTCACCATTCCTTCGTTTTCATCGGCAGCTTTTTTGAGTATGGCATAGTGGGTGGTGACTACCCCGAATGCTTGTTTCTCATTTAAAGCTTCAAGTACCGCTTCAGCTATGGCCCCACCGATTTGGGGCTCCGTTCCTGTGCCAAGTTCATCGACCAGGAATAAAGAAGTTGAGCGCACTTTTCTGACAAATTGGTTGAGATGCGTAAGATGGCTGCTGTACGTACTTAAATCGTTTTCCAGGGATTGCTCGTCTCCGATATTGACAAAAATATCGGAAAACAGGCCAAGCACTGTGTTTTCATTGGCAGGGACAAGCAGGCCACACTGGTACATGTACTGAATAAGCCCCACGGTTTTCAGGCATACGGATTTTCCCCCGGCGTTGGGACCGGTAATCACCAAAATCCGCTCTTTTTTATCCAGCTTGAGGTTCAGTGGTACTACGGGTTTGTTGTGTTTTTTATGACTTAAAAGCAGGAGGGGATGATAGGCCTCTTCAAGATAGATATAAGGTTCAGCGATTGCATGAGGTTTGCTGGAAGCGGTTTCTATGGCATAACGCGCTTTGGCCATGATAAAATCAAAGATTCCGAGGTAGTGGTACAGGGCCAGGTAATTCTCAATATTTTCCCGCAGCTTGTCCGAGAAAACGGTGAGTATGCGTACGATTTCCCGGTATTCAGCAGCCTGAAGTTCCCTGATAGCGTTATTCAATTCGAAGACCTCCGTGGGTTCAATATACACTGTTTGCCCCGTGGAAGATTCATCATGGATAAAACCCCTCACTTGTCTTTTATGAGTAGAGGGCACGGGAATTACCGAGCGCCCGTTTCTGAGGGTGGGGGCCGCTTCTTCTTTGGCCCACCCCTGGCGTTTGGCCTCGCGAAGGTTTTTTTGTAGCGTTGCGTCAACAGATTGCCGCTTTTTACGTATATCCCTTCGGATTTCGGAAAGACGGCAAGAAGCCGTGTCTCTGACTTCCCCTTTCTCATCAATAATTACTTCAATATCCCGGATAATTTTTTCGTCAAAATCCAGATAAGCGGCAAGGCTTTGCAGTGACGGATACCGATCTTCCGCTTTCTCCGAAAAGAAAGAAAAAATTTTATGAATGACCACAAGGGAAAGTTTTAATTCGTTGAGTCGCTCGACGCTGATGAAAGTTCCGGGAATTTTAATGCGTCGCAACTCACCGGTGAGGTCATAATAATCCTGGGTAGGGAAACCACCCTCATAGGCGAGAATTTCTTTGCATTCATTAACCTGTCCTATCAGAGTTTGAAGGCGCTCCTTGTTGGCCGTAAACCGCATTTTATCTACGTTAGCGGTTCCCAGAGGGCTTACGCAGCGTTCTTTCAGATGTTCTTTTACCTGGTCAAACCCCAGCTTTTGTTCAAAATCCTTTGGATATATCACACGTAAAAATTTTTGGCAAAATTAATGGAACTCCCGGAACTTACCGCATGCTAGGGCTATCTAAATCGCCTGATAATGATCCCACCGACGGCAATTAAAAGCAATACGCCCCCTATCCAGTATACTGTATCGGTTTTTTTATTGATATTTTTAATAGGGGTATCCGGCCCGATAGTCACAAAGCTCCCCCAAAAGTGGGGATGTGCATTAAGCATGTCGGTGTTTTCCAAAAACCGCAGTTTGGCCTGCCTCAGGGCTTCATCCTTTTCTTTACCCTTAGCCAGTTCTTTATAGAAGAGATTCATAATTTTTGAGGTTGATTCATCTTCGATAGGCCATAATGTCATTACAACATTGGGCACTCCGGCATAGAGAAAGCCACGGGCCAGGCTCATAATCCCCTCTCCGCGCTGAAGCTTCCCATAACCGGTGTTGCAGGCGCTAAGAACAGCCATCTCAGCACTTAGGGATAATTCAAAAAGTTCATAGGTGTTAAGCAGCCCTTGATTTTTGTTTGCAGAGTCCTGGTAGAAAACTAATTTGGAATACATGGGGTTTTCGTCGTCGACAATGGCATGCATCGCCAGGTGCAGCACACTGTATTCGGGAGCCTCCCGTTTGAATGTTTTTTCAGTGGCAAGCGTGTCCCGGAAGACAGTGCTTTTATAAGTGTTGCTGATGTTTTTTACCTCAGTGCTGATTCCCGGGATAGGTAATAAAATTTCGCCGCCCTGCCGCCGGTTGAAAATGCTGTCGACAGGGGTATTGCTGATATTTTCATAGGAAGGGGCCATGGCCAGGACACGCTTACGATCGGGTGTTTTTTCTTTAATATCGGAGAAAAGAAGGGTAGAAGAGTAGGCGTATGATATTGTTTTCTTCTTTAAAAGGTAAGGAAGGTTTTTGTAGTCCATCTTATCAGCTAATGATCCGGTGTTAACCGAATCTGTCAGAAACAATTTAAAGGGAATATAACCCAGCATACCGTCGGGGATTATTACCAAATCCCTCTCCTCGGTCATCTCCCAGACAGGCTTGAGGAGTTTTTTGTACAATTGATGGCTTGCATCGGTATATTGCCGGTACGATTTTTTGTCAAAATTGACAAATTCCTCCACCTGCAGGTTATTTCTCATAACTGATATTAATTCATTAATCTCCTCTTCGGGGAATTCCACAACACGGAACGTTTGCTTTTCTTTGGTAGCGGCAAAAATGATCACCTCTTCTCCCAGGATGGAATATTCGATAAGAATGTCATCTTCTTCCAGTTAGTTTACAACCTGATCCAGCTCCAATATAGAGGGCTCCATGCGAAGGTTATAATATTGATTGTAGTTTTTCTTGATATACTCTGTTAAACTGTCGTATTGTTGTTGATGGCGAAAGATAATACTTTCCCATTCATCGATTTTCTTTTTGTTGCGGTTGGTGGTTTTCTTTTGTCTTTCCTGGTAAACCAAATTCTTAAATCCGTTAATACGTGTGCGAAGCCATTTCTCTTTTTCAATAAGAGAATCGGGTAGATTGGCCGTGATTTTTGCTTTCGATTCCGTGATAGATGATAGCAAAACGGCGGCTTTGCTTTTTTCCATGTACCGGAAAATCTCGTTAAGGTATTTTCTGTTGTTCGTTTGATGGTAGAGTTTTTTCAGGACTTTTAAAATCCAACTGAACTCCTCCTGTGATCGCTTGGTAATCGACAGTTTGCTGCTTTCATAAGTGTAATCAAGCCGCACGCGATTTATCAGCTCAATAGCCGTTTTAAATGTCGCGAAGGAAGTTTCAAGGTCATCCGGGTTTTGTTTTTCTTTCCCCCTTTGAAAGAAAATTTGTCCTTTTAAGGATATGGCAGTGATTAAATGGCTTTTGTTGCTGAGTTTGTCCACGGCGGGATTCACGCGGGCATTTTGCTCCTCGAAGTCATTTACCGAAGAGATAATAGCTTTTTGAGCATGGGAAAGGGCTTTATCATAATTTTTTTTCTGAAAATAATATTTGGCAATGTAGGTATTGGACCGGGATACATCGCGATGAAAGTCACCGAATATTTTTGTCAGGGTGTTCCTGCCTTTCTTCAAATACGTAAGGGCCTGATCGTCTCCCTGGTCTATCAGGAAATTTCCATAATAAATATAGGTAAGACCCAGGTCATATCTTCCCCTTTTCTTTTTACTCTGAAATTGTGCAATGGCCTGTTTAAAATAATAATCGGAGCTGTCGGGCTTTTCAAGCTCAAAGTAACAATCGGCCATGTTTCGGTAAGCCTTGCCTACCGTGATTATATTGGATGAGTGCAGCGCTTGTTTGAAGTAATCTATGGCCTTTTGATACTCTTCCTGGTTGCGGTAGGTGAAACCTAAGTTAAGGTAGATTTGCTGGAGTTTTTGGTCGTGCTTTGCATCTGCCTCTTTATAAAGCTTTTGAGCTTTTTTGAAATAAATCCGCGCTTTAGCCATATTGAATTTTGCAGTTTGGAGCTCTCCTAAATTATTGTACACTATAGCAAGATTAGCTGGTTTCTTTTCAGCACTTTTTTTTCTGATCTTTTTCACTTTATCATAATAATAACTTGTGGAATCAAGGTTCCCGGTAAAAACATATAGTCTCCCTAAATTAAGGTAGTTACGGGCTAAATCATCAGTTTTGTCTTTGTTTATCTGGTTAAGAATGTTAACCGATTTAAACATATGCTTTTTAGCAATTTCATAATCCTGTTGCATGGCGAAAGGTAATGCCAGGTTTTGATAAAACAGGGCAATATCTTCATGGATGCGGGGTTTCCCCTCGATATTTATAGCCGTTTCAATGGCTTTGTTATAGTAATATTTTGCCGAATCGATTTTATAAAGCCCCCGATAATATACCCCCAGTGAGTTGTAGAAACCCGATAAGTCGGTAAGCCCTTTTAAGGGGATGTTTTTCTTAAGCCGGATTCCTTTTTTGACATATCGCTTTGCGTCATTATTGTCTTCTGCCAGTTTACTTTTGATATAAAAATATTCCGCTTTTATTGCATCATCTTCTACCCGGTTTAGCGGGATGTTTTTTAAAATTTGCAAAGCCCTGTCATGATTGCCTTTAGCACGCTCAAGGTCGGCTTTCAGGATTTGTATGGTAATATTTAAGGTAGCAGAGGGTTTTTTGTCATTCCGTTCGGATAATCGATGAATCAGCGAGTCGGCTTTTTCGTAGTGTCCCGATTGGATGTACTCTTTAGCTAATGCCGGAAGGGTGTCATTTAAATTCCCGTCCTTTTGTGCATAGGTAGTGAAAGTGATAAATAGCAGAAAGTAAAAAACATAAAGCCATTTGTTGCGCATTTTTCCCCCTTAGCGATTTGAAAATGTTTTCAAATCGTAAAAATAAAAAAAAGGAGAGATATTGATCTCTCCTTTTCCTGATAAATTTTGTGGAGAAATTTAATCGCTAACGATTAGTTTTCCGCTTTTTGCTGTTTCTGTGCCGTTTATATAAAATTTGTATACATAAATTCCCTGGGGTAAACCATCTTTCGATATATTTATATAATTATGTCCTTCCGGGAAATTGCGATGAGTAAGGGTGCGCACAACCTTCCCGGACATATCCATTAATGTCGCTTTTACGGTGGATGCCCCGGCCAGTGTAAAATGAAGCTGAGAGGTCGTTTTTACCGGGTTGGGTTGTACTCCGCTCACCTTAATAATATCTTTGTTTTGATCGATAGCGGGCATCTCTACTTCAGCATCTTTAATAATGGCTCCTTCCCGGCCCGAGAAATGCGATTCGTTGGAGAGCTGAAATTTTACAGGCTTGCCGGTTTCTTTCAAGAGTTCCACATCAAGCGTCATCAGGCTTGCATTATTATCAAGGCTCTTAAACTCCTTGCTCTGCGATGCCCATCCCATCCTGATTTCACCGTCGTTAATGGCGATTTCGCCGCCTTGCAGTGATGTAGTCGCATCGGTTACTTTAATAAATTCAGTGGGGTAGGTGACCACAATACCGGCCCCCGATAGCTCCTGGCTGTTTTCCATAGTGATGTTTACGGTATTTGCAACCCCGGGTAATACCTTATAGGTTTTGTGGTGGTTTTCAACAAACCGGTTGTTATTTTGTCCGTCTTCCCATGAACCCTGAACATCGCCTACTGAATTACCATAATCATTATTATCGCCGCCTTCTTTCGTTCCTACGGTTTCTGTTATATCTTCAAAAGCCCAGTCTCCGGCCGGAAACTCTTCTCCGAAGACAAAATAGTTGACTACAATGAAAAAATGGTCATCCATTGTCACTTCCCCGTCGGCATCCACATCAGCGGCTACCTTCTCAATGGGTGTAAAATCTATTAGACCTGCCAGATATAGCACGATTTCCATGGCATCGCCCATAGTTACTCCGCCGGCCTGTGCATCGTATGAAGGTTTGATATTGTACGTTCCGGGCTCTAAGCCGCTAAAGGTATATTCTCCGTCATCATTGGTATAGGTGGTTTCTAAATATTCACCGTTTGAATCATAAAGTTCTAATTGAACATCGGGCAAAGGAGCTCCCGTAGAATCATGATACAAGATAGTACCGCTCAAGGAGTTATTCTGAGCACTTGCAGATACGATGAAAAGAGTAATTAATACGGTTAAAAATGTCCTTATCTTTTTCATAATATTGAATTTTTTTATAGTTCTTTTATCTATTTATACCATAAAAGCGAAAAAGTTATACGGTAAAATGAAATTTTTTTGAAATTTTTTTTTATTACCTTTGTAAAATATTGAATAAGAACTGTATATATGGCTTTAACAAAAAAAATTAAAAAAAAGTTTAAAAAATCGTATAACCTTTTTTCAATTTTGGTATTAATATAATGAAAGATGATGCAAATATCAGATGAAGCAATAGTAGAAGGGATAAAATTAAAAAGTCAGTATGTCA
>JAIPAH010000018.1 GCA_021740175.1 Bacteroidales bacterium | reverse complement strand
TCCTTTACGATGATTACCTGGTAGGGAGCTCCTATGGGTAATTGCCGGGTTAAGCTCATTAGCTGGGAGACATTGGTGTCTTTGCCGTAAGTGACTATTTGGTTGAACTCTTTTTGCTCGGCCGTAAGGACATTTTCTTCGATATAATCGGAGACAAGGTCAATAAAGTAGGGCTCATCCCCATGCAGGAAATATATGGGATGATAGATTTTTTTTCGGAGATTGTTGAGGATTTCTTTATGATCCATGGTCTTGGTTTACTGTAAAATATCCGGGTCGTAGTCAAATTTCAGATGCTTAACCGTCAGCCCGTTGTTAATCAATTGTTGCAGGGCATCAATTCCTATTTTAAGATGTTTGTCTACATAATTTTCCGTCACGACCCGGTCTTTTTCTTCCGTTTTCACTCCGCTCGAAATCATGGGCTGGTCAGATACAAGGAGCAACGCACCTGATGGGATTTTGTTAGCGAATCCCACAGAGAAAAGAGTCGCCGTTTCCATGTCTATGGACATGGCGCGGATTTTACGTAAGTATTCTTTAAATTCTTCGTCATGTTCCCATACTCTCCGGTTGGTGGTATAGGTGGTACCCGTCCAGTAGTCTTGCCTGTGATTTCTGATGGAGGTAGATATGGCTTTTTGGAGATTAAAGGCCGGGAGAGCAGGAACTTCAATAGGAAAGTAGTCATTGGAGGTTCCTTCTCCTCTGATGGCGGCAATAGGGAGGATTAAATCGCCGAGGTTATTTTTCTTCTTCAAACCGCCGCATTTTCCCAGGAAAAGGCAAGCCTTAGGAGTTATTGCACTGAGTATATCCATGACTGTGGCTGCATTGGCGCTTCCTATTCCGTAATTGATCATCGTGATATTTCCGGAAGTAGCGCTGGGCATGGGGCGGTCTGTACCTTTTATTTCTACATTCTCTAACTGAGCGAATTTTTTCAGATAACTGCTGAAGTTGGTTAAAAGGATATAGTTACCAAATTCTTCGTTGGGTGTCCCGGTATAACGAAATAACCAGTTTTTGACTATTTGGGCTTTTGTTTTCATAGTGCTTTTTCTGCAAAATTAAAGAAATTGTTCTATTTTCATTCATTAAAATAATATCACACATATGCAACGTTTGAACTTACCTGAATTCGAAGCAAATATTATAAAGGAAAAAGGGCAGGAGAAAATCATGGACATTGTCAGGAAAAAATATGTCGCCTTAACTCCTGAAGAATGGGTACGTCAGCATGTGATCCATTACTTCGGCAATTACCTGAATGTCCCCTATACGTTAATGGCCGTTGAAAAAGCCTTTACCATAGGAAATGTTTCCAAACGTTTTGATATTGCCGTATATACAAGTAAGAAAAAGCCCGTTTTGCTCAGCGAATGTAAATCCCCGGATGTCCCGATAAGCCAAAAAGTTTTTGATCAGGCAGCGGTTTATAATATGAAGTTACATGTTGATTATTTATTTGTCACTAATGGCCTGACTCATTTCGGGGGGAAAATAGATTATCAAAATCAACGTTTTAAATTCTTGAACGCCTTGCCTGATTATAATGAAATGATTGATAACGGGCGGGGTTAGTTTAAAACGAATTTAAATATTAAATAAGTATTGTTGCCCAAGGGCATACAAAAAAAAATTTTAAATTTGCACAAGTTCAAAAGAAAAAAATACAGTAAATCATACAAAATCGAGTGAAATGAATAAAACTTTGAAAACCACCCTCCAGATTGCTTTGACCATAGTTATTGTTTTGCTGGCATATTTCGTGGTTGAGAGTATCATGAATCCGGTGCGCTTCAAGCAGGAAAGACAGCGCAGAGAAAAGGTTGTAGTACAAAATCTGAAAGATATTCGTTCGGCTGAGAACGCATTTAAGGAAATCCATGACACTTATACAGATTCTTTTGACACGTTAAAAAGGTTTATTAAGAAAGGGGAAATCCCCGTGGTAAATATCATTCAGGATCCAACTGACACGACCTATACGAAAACAATCAATGACACCATTGATTATGTGAATGTTCAGGATTCTATATTTAAAAACAGGCCGGATTTTAAGCCCGAAAGAATTGATAAAATCCCATTTTCAGACGGAGAACAATTTCAACTTAAAGCCGATACCATTAAAGAAGGTGGGGTAACGGTTAATGTAATCGAAGTTAAAGCCCATTACAAGGATTTTCTGAAGGGAATGGACGAGCAGTTGATTTTGAACAGGATTAAACAACGGAATGACATTGATAAATATCCCGGCCTGAAGTTTGGTTCTTTAAAAGAGCGTAACACGGATGGAAATTGGGAATAAGATTATGATATGAATGAAACGTTTACACCGACATTCAAATATCGTGATGATGCTTTAGATTACTCGAAAACAGATAAATATGTATTATCCATCCAGCTAGCGCAGGATGGATTTTCTTTTTCGGTACTGGATACGGAGCTAAAAAAGTTCCTGGCCCTGGAAACATTCCCGCTCCATGAGGTCGAAACCAGTATTCAGTTCTGTAAAAAGTTGGATCAGTTTATTGAAGAATATGGATGGCTGAAAAACCGTTTTTATAAAATCTATATTCTCTATGAATCACCCAAAGCCACGCTCGTTCCCGAGCCCCTCTATGAAGGAAGCGAAAAAGGGCTTTACCTGAACTTTAATCATGATGTAACCAACTACGAACAAATCCGGAGCGATTTTCTTAAAAACGGGGAAGCCTATCAAATTTATTCCCTCCCCGATTGTCTGAAATATCGTGTGGACAGGAATTTTAAAAAAGCTGAGTTGTTTCATTTTTCTACACCCTTAATTGAGAGTCTGATTATCAGTAATAAAAACAAAGATGTCTCCAATAAGGTGTTTTTGAATGTAAGGAACACGCATTTGGATATTGTCATTCTCAGTGACCAGGGATTACGGTTTTTTAATTCTTTTTACTATTCAACACCTGAAGATTTTATCTATTATCTTTTGTTTGTCCTCGAGCAATTAGGTTTTAACCCGGAGGATGTCGATTTAAGACTTATGGGTAATATTAAGAAATTTTCAAGGGAATATGAAGTGCTGTTCACTTATGTGAGAAATATAGCTTTTGAACCCCGGACCAGTTCCTTTCGGTATAGCTATGTTTTTGATAAACTTCCCTCTCATTTTTATTATACGCTGTTTAATGTCAATGTATGCGGATTATAAGCGGGAAATACGACTATATACAGCTGCGCCCTCCAAAAAGCCTCCCTGTCCGGCCTACGACCGATAAAACCAAAGAAAGTGTTTTTAATGTGCTGAAAAGTTACCTGGCCTTCGAAGAATCGGAGGCCCTGGACTTGTTTGCCGGAACAGGAAATATGGCCTTTGAATTTCTATCGCGTGGATGTCCACAGGTTACAGCAGTTGAGAAGGATTCTAAGGCAGTATCTTTTATGAGAGATACGGCCAAGCGTTATGGAGTAGAAGAATTAAAAGTTGTGAAAACGGATGTTTTTCATTTTCTGGAAGATACAAAAGTTTCTTTTGATGTGATTTTTGCCGATCCACCTTATGATATGGAAGGTTTAAGGTCTATTCCGGAGTTGATTTTCGAAAACGGTGTCTTAAAGGATAACGGATGGCTGATGATAGAACATTCCAAACATCATGTGCTTTCCGATATGGATTATTTTGATGAAGAGCGAAAGTACGGACGCACCCGCATTTCTATTTTTCGAAAATAGCTGATCTGTAGTTCCAAAAGAGCTGAGTAATTCTAATCTGCATTTCAGCCCTGGTCGTGCTTCCTTATATCGATAGCACCGGGGATAAACGGCCTGATATCACCCCCATGTTTGAAAATGTCTCTGACCACTGAGGAGTTTACAGCCGTTTGCTCCGGTGTGGTAAGTAAAAATATCGTTTCTACTTCGTTGTACATTTGCTTATTGACCTGACCGACACTTCGTTCAAACTCAAAATCCGCCGAAGTGCGCAGCCCCCGTAAGATGTACCTGGCATTGATACTGCGGCAATAATCCACCGTAAGGCCCTGGAAGCTATCCACTTCGATTTTTTCAATTCCGCTAAAAGTTTTGTTCAACCATTCGATACGCTTTTCCAGGCAGAAAAGCGTTTTCTTTTCGGAATTTTCGCCAATGGCGACGATGATTTTATCAAATAAGGGCAAAGCTCGCCTTATGATGGATTCATGTCCGATGGTGATCGGATCGAATGAGCCCGGAAAAACTGCAATTTTCATAAATTAAATATTTTGATGGTTCCTTCCGTAATCATTTTTCTCACTTAATTTTCAACTATCACCGTAAAAAATAGACCATGTATTTTTATAACATCCGGCCAATTAACGCCTTATCATTTGTTTTTATCAAAGTTAACCGTTTCACCCTGAAATTTTTTTCCGGATGTTTTGAAAATGTTCCGACGGCCGTTTTTTTAAGCCCCTGGAAACCGCAAATGTATTAAAATTAACCAATTGCAAAAGTTAAAAAACATTATCTTCATCATCTTTCCGGTGAAGGTAATATTCTAACAAATCATAAATTGATTTATAGCTATAATTCGCATAATCAGGTATATCTTCTTTATCCACCCAAACGATTTGTTCTATGCCCTCTTCGGTTTGCGGCTTTAAAGCTTGCGAAGCCGGCGCTGTCATGTGATACCAGTAAGTAGTCTTTAAATTGTAGGTGCCATCCCGGTAATAGATATGAAAAGTGGGTTTAATGAGCTGTTGGATTGCCACTTGTTGCAGCCCGGTTTCTTCTTTCACTTCTCTGACAGCAGTTTCTTCGGCTTTTTCTCCTTCTTCTGCCTGTCCTTTGGGTAGATCCCATACACCATTTCTGAGAATGAAAAGGATTTTTTCTTCTTGATCACTTACAACTCCGCCGGCAGCCGAAACCGGAGTAAACAAGCCAGAAAAAAGCTCCATCAATCGGTCGGTATTGGAATGATAAAAGATTACGCGGTTATGTTTTTTACTATGAAGGAAGTTAAAAACCACGTTCTTTAAGTGAAGTTGTTCTACGATGTTATAAACAATGTCTCCGCTTTCGGGAGAGACTTCCGGACTGCTACCCGCGAGAAGTAACATCTTTTCGTGAAAAAAAACTTTATACATTTGTCCTATGATTTATTCGAAAGAAATAGCCAGAGAAATCGCCGATTCTTTACTACAAATAAAGGCAATAAAATTGAATAATGCGAATCCATTTACATGGTCATCAGGGTGGAAGGCCCCTATTTATTGCGATAACCGCAAAACGCTCTCATATCCCGTGATAAGAAACCGGTTAAAGGATCTTTTTACCGGTTTGATCCGGGAGAAATACGCTCCTGTGGATGTTGTTGCCGGGGTGGCAACCGGTGGGATCGCTTTGGGAGCATTGGTAGCACAGGAGTTGGACCTTCCTTTTGTTTATGTTCGGAATAAGAAAAAAGGGCATGGCCTGGAAAACCAGGTGGAGGGAGAGATTTTTGAAGGCCAGAGAGCAGTAGTTGTCGAAGACTTGGTTTCGACCGGAAATAGCAGCCTGAACGCTGTGAAAGCTTTGAAGCAGGAAGGGTGCAGGGTTATGGGGATGGTGGCTATTTTTACCTATGATTTCGATTATGCCAGGGAGAAATTTGACCGGGAAGCTTGTGAGCTTTTTGCCCTTTCCGATTATCAAACGGCCATTGAGAGGGCGTTAGAAAATAATTACATTCTAAAGAAGGATATGGATTCCCTGGCGGCATGGCGTCGCGATCCCGGCAAATGGGGGCAAAACGGTTAAGCATCCTATAGAAATTCAATTTCTTTGAGATCGCATACATCCAGCCGGCCCTGCTCATCAGTGAGGGTCAGTCGGCCGAATTCGTCGATGCCCTGGATGCTGGCATGTACTTTTTGTCCATGGATAAGGTAATTGTGCCACTCTTTAAGGCGATACATATATTGATAATATTTCTGGTTTAACTGATTGAAATCCCCGTTGTAAAGAATTTGATAATAATCGTCCAGGTCTTTAAGCAGTAATTCGAGCATTTTTTCAAGGTCGTAATCTTTCCCGGTGAGTTGTTTTAACGAAACCGGATTGGGAGCATCCAAATAAAAGTTTTCCTGGTTGATATTGATCCCCATACCTATAATCGAGGTATCGATAACGTCTCCATAAAGAAGATTTTTGATCAAGATACCGGCAATTTTGTGGTTTTCTGCATAAATATCATTGGGCCATTTCACCAGGACAGGAGTGTCGGTATAAAGGCTTATAAATTTGCGTATGGCCAGGGAAGTAGCCATGTTCAGTTTAAACTGATCGGAGGTGTGAATTGAACGGGGTTTTAATAATACGCTTAAAGTAAGGTTTTTTCCTTTAGCACTTTCCCATTGATTTTTATCAAGCCCTTTACCGGCAGTTTGGTGGTTAGTGAGAACAACTGTCCCTTCTTCAAAATTTTTGTAACGGGTCAAAAGATAGTCGTTTGTTGAATTGATTTCCGGTAGTCGGATGATTTTGTCTGAGAGAATGTTCATGAATTTGATAAAATTTTGTTTGATCTTTGAGTTTAGTCTAAAAAGCCTTCAAACTGCTGATTTTTAGCGGTTTTACCCCTGATCCGCCTTAGGCGGAGAAACGCTAAAAATCAGTAGTTTGAAAAAGTCCCCTTCAGGGGATTTAGGGGTAAAATGGCTTTTTAGACTACACTTAACTTTACTTTTTTGCAAAAATAGTAAATCAATCTTGTCAGTTTATGGACAAAATGACAGTTTGTTTGATGATTCTTATTTTTTTTTAAACATTGAACAAATATATTTACCGGTAAGTTCGTTTTTTAGGGAAGCCTTAATAAACGTTAAAAGGAAGGAGAGAATCAGGTGTCACATAGTAAATTTTGTATATTTTTGATCCAATAATTGGAACCCAATATATGGTATTTTTAAAAAGACAAGAAGAAACAAAAACAGTGGTAGACACAATCAAAAAGGCCTTAGTAGAAAAAAAAGCCAAAGGAATAGCAATAATAAATCTGAAAACGATAGAAAACGCTGTTTCCGACTATTTCATAGTAACTCACGGTACATCAGACACTCATGTGGAAGCCCTTGCAAACGAGGTCGTTGAAAAAACAGGGGAAAAGATAGAAGCAACACCCTGGCATATTGAAGGAATGAAAAATAAGGAATGGATTTTGTTAGATTACTCCGATGTTGTTGTTCACATCTTTCAATCATATATGAGGGATTTTTACAGGATTGAAGAATTATGGGCAGATGCCGATATTGAATATGTCGGGGAAGAGCAAACTAATAATGAAAACAATCGAAAATGATAGAGAATAAAAACCAATCAAATAACTCTCAAAACCAGGATAATAATGGCGATGAAAAGAAAAAGAAGCCTAAATTCAATTTTTATTGGGTATATGGTTTGATTATCGTAGTCTTTCTTGCCTTTAATTTCATGAACTGGGATAGTGGAACAGAGGAGACAAACTGGGGCCAGCTTAAGCAAATGCTTCAAAATGAAGATGTGGAGAAGCTTGTGCTGGTTAATAAAGAATTTGCAGAAATATATCTTAAGCCCGATGCTCTCAATAAAAGTGAATATGAGGATGCCGCGGATGAATCTTTTGGTGGAAAAAGCCCTCATTATATCTATACCATAGGTTCGGTAGATAAGTTTTACGAGCGGGTAGAAGAAGCACAGAAAAAGATTGAGAATCCGGTATTTATCAATAATGAAAAACGACGCAACTGGGGAGGTGAGATTCTTAGCTGGGTTCTCCCGCTGTTGCTTTTGGTAGGTGTGTGGATTTTCTTTATGCGAATGATGAGCCGTGGTGGTGCCGGTGGTGGCGGACAACTTTTCAACATCGGGAAATCCAAGGCCCAGATATTCGATAAGGAAAACTCAGTGGATGTTAATTTCACTGATGTAGCCGGATTGGAAGAAGCGAAAGTGGAAATCAAAGAGATCGTCCATTTTTTGAGTAAGCCTGAGAAATATACCAACCTTGGGGGCAAGATCCCTAAAGGAGCTTTATTAGTGGGTCCCCCGGGTTCCGGGAAAACTTTATTGGCCAGGGCTGTTGCCGGTGAGGCCGGTGTTCCTTTTTTCTCTATATCGGGCTCCGATTTTGTGGAAATGTTTGTAGGGGTTGGTGCTTCGAGAGTTCGCGACCTCTTTAAGCAGGCCAAAGAGAAAGCTCCCTGTATTATCTTTATCGATGAAATAGACGCTATCGGGCGTTCGCGGGGCCGCAATGCGATGTCTGGCTCTAACGATGAACGTGAAAATACCCTGAACCAGCTTCTTAATGAGATGGACGGTTTTGCCGCCAATACAGGAGTTATCATTCTTGCCGCAACGAACCGGGCTGATGTACTCGATAAAGCCCTATTGCGTGCAGGGCGCTTTGATCGACAGATACCCGTTGAATTACCGGATTTGAAGGAGCGAAAGGAAATTTTCGCCGTACATATGAAGCCACTGAAGCTTAGTTCAGAGGTGGATAACGAATTTATGGCCAAGCAAACACCCGGTTTTTCCGGTGCCGACATCGCCAATGCCTGTAATGAAGCAGCGCTCATTGCCGCCAGGAAAAATCATGAGGCGATCACCAAAAAAGATTTTATGGACGCTGTTGACCGAATCATTGGCGGACTGGAAAAACGCAACAAAATTATTTCAGCCGGCGAGAAAAAGACCATCGCCTATCATGAATCGGGACATGCTGCCGTCAGCTGGCTGCTTGAGAATGCTTCCCCGCTCGTGAAAGTAACCATCGTGCCGCGGGGTAAATCGCTGGGCGCCGCATGGTACTTGCCCGAAGAAAGGCAAATCACCACCTATGAACAAATGGTGGATGAGATGACGGCGGCTCTTGCAG
The DNA here is from genome assembly GCA_021740175.1 of Bacteroidales bacterium. GTDB lineage: Bacteria > Bacteroidota > Bacteroidia > Bacteroidales > JAIPAH01 > JAIPAH01. Next base: position 25,296 of record JAIPAH010000018.1, on the reverse strand, counting down.
GCCGGGCCTCCGAAGAGGTGAATTTTGGTACGATATCTACCGGCGCCCTTAATGACCTCGAAAGAGTGACTAAGCAAGCCTATGCTATGGTGGCCTATTTTGGGCTCAATAAGAGACTGGGAAATATCAGTTACTATGATAGCACAGGACAGCAGGAATACTCGCTGCAAAGACCTTACAGCGAAAAAACCGCTGAAGAAATCGATGAAGAAGTTCATAAGCTTGTAGAGGAATCGTACGAGCGGGCTAAAAAACTGCTTAGCGAAAATAAGGATAAGGTGCAAACCCTGGCTTCCATGCTACTGGAACGGGAGGTAATCTTTAGTGATGATCTTGAAAAAATCTTTGGTAAACGTAAAGATGCAGAGGAAAAGGCCCCACGCCTTCAGGATTTCCGTGAAGACCAGGAAGAAGAGAAGCAAGAAGCAGAAAGCGAGGGAGCCGATGCCGAAGATCAAACAACAGCCCTTCAGGATAAGGATACCGAAGAAAAAACCGGCGAAGAAGAAAAAACAGCCTCAGCCGGTAATGATGGAGGGGAATCGAGCAGCGAGACCCAAGAGAAAGAAGGTGAAAAGAAGGAAAATGACCAAAACTTAACGCCTAAAGAGGATGGAGAAAATAAAAAGGAAACCGACACATAAAAGGCGGCGCTGAAAGTAGGGGAAAGAATTTAAGCCGGAGTATCTGAATAGAGATGCTCCGGTTTTTATAATAGCTGGGCACCTTATTATAGGCTGTCCAAAAAGATAAAAAATTGGACGTTAAAATAATTTAAAAATGCCAATTACAAACCGAAATTTATTGATATTCAGCAACTTCCCTTCACGGAAATAAAGGGTAAAAATTGCTGAATTTCCTTTTATAAGGTTTTTTGGATAGTATCAGAAAAGTTTGGAAAAAGTGCCGATAAAAAGTTAATTTAGCGTAGAATTAAATGGCTTTATGGAAGATAACTGGGCTAAAGTTTATAGTTCACCCCAACTTTATGAAATCGAATTGATAAAGGGTTTGCTGAGCGAGAATGATATAGAAAGTGTGGCTTTGGACAAACAGGATTCGGCTTATCACTTTGGGGTAATCGAACTGTATGTCAAAGTAGAAGACGCCTTTCGAGCCAAACAATTAATTGAAAAATCGCAAAGTGAATAATTTCTACCAAAGGGCAATTACCGGCATCCTATATGTTGCAATTACGGTTACGGCTATTATTATAAGCCCGGTCATCACAGCAATACTTTTTTTGGTGATAGGCCTTCTTACAGTATCTGAGTTTTTAATAAACTTTAAAGGTCGCGCCCGCCCTCATTTGGGTTTCTCCCTGCTGATTAGCGCCATGGTGTATGCCATCATAGCTTTGCATACTATGGAGATTTTCAACGATGTATACCTGTTGTTGCTTATTGCACCTGTTTTGGCATTTTTTGCCCTGGAGTTGTTTCGCCGTGAGAAAAACCCTTTCCTGAATATTACGTTTGCCCTGATAGCTATGGTGTATGTGATTGTACCATTGGCTTTATTGAATAATATCTATCAATTCGGTTTTCAAACAGGCAGTGAACCGTATCAATTTCTCCTGGCATTTTTTGTTCTTATTTGGGTCAATGATACAGGAGCGTATTTAACCGGCTTACTTATTGGCAAACATAAATTGCTCCCATCTGTTTCTCCTAAAAAGACTTGGGAAGGGTTTTTTGGAGGTGCACTTCTGGCATTGGTAATAGCTTGGTTGGCAGGTAATTATTTTGAAAATTATCAAAATATTAGCTATGTGTTTTATGCCATAATTATTATTATCTTTGCAACAGTTGGCGACTTAGTAGAATCTCTCTTAAAGAGAAATTTTAACGTGAAAGATTCTGGTAGTATTTTGCCGGGGCACGGTGGGATGTTGGACAGGTTTGACGGAGTTTTACTTAGTGCACCGGCGATTTTTTTATATATGAAATTGATTTTGGAGAGTTAATGAAAGTACATAAGGTAGGCTATAGCGTCATTTTTAAGTTTTTTGTTTTATTGTTGATAGTCAATATCATCATTGGCCTGTTATTGTCAGGCTATGTTGTATTGCAGTATATCATTTATGGCGCAAGCCTGATTTTCCTGGTCACTGTGGGACTCTTTTTCAGAGTTCCCAAGCGTCCTTTTGAGGTTGATAACGACGGAACAATTATATGCCCGGCGGATGGGAAGATTGTGGTGATTGAAGAGGTGGAAGAAAATGAATTTTTTAAGGATGTTCGCAGGCAGGTTTCCATCTTTATGTCTATTACTAACGTTCATGTAAATTGGTACCCCATAAATGGGCTAATTAAATATGTTAAATACCATCCGGGTAGATACTTGATAGCTTCTCATCCTAAATCTTCCGAAAAAAACGAACAAAATACCGTAGTCGTGGGTAATAAACACGGCGACGTTTTATTCCGGCAAATAGCCGGCTACGTAGCCCGCAAGATTGTTAGTTATGCAGCTACCGATACGACTGTTGAGCGCGGGGATCAAGTGGGTATCATCAAATTCGGATCAAGGGTTGACCTTTTCCTGCCGCTGGATGCGACCATTGATGTCGAACTCAATCAAAAGGTTACCGCAGGTAAGACAGTGATTGGCCGATTGGCACCGGCATCATGAATATCTTCATAAAATTTTTCGTAACTCTTTCAAATCAGTGATTTCGTAAGTAGGCTCTATGCCATTACTCAGTTGTTGGTAGTTCACAAAAACCTGGTCTATCCCTATATTAGCAGCTCCTTCAATATCTGACTCGGGATCATCCCCTATAACCAGGCTTTCCTCTCTTGAAGCATGGGTTTGAGCCAGTGCATGTTCGAAAATTCCCGGATCGGGTTTCTTACTTCCGGCATTTTCTGATGTAATAATCGCATCGAAGTACTTTCTTAGACCGGCTCTTTCGAGTTTCACAAACTGCACTTCGTTAAACCCGTTGGTCAAAATATGTATCTGATATTTAGGCGCCAGGTAATGAAGGGTTTCATGTACATTAGGAAAAAGACGGGTCTTGGTGGGGCTGATTGTGATGTAGTCATCCGCAATCTTTTTAGCCAGGGTTTCGTCTTTAATGGTGAAATATTCCAGCGTCTGCCGGAATCGTTCAACGCTTAGCCGCTCTTTGGAGATTTTATCTTGCTTATACTGCTCCCACAAATTCTTGTTAATCAAACGATAGGAATTTTTAAACTCCTCAAAAGAAGGTATCCCTTTTTGCTGTAAATCATGGTTAAGATAGATATCTTTTAATGTCTCCTCGGCATTAGCCTCAAAATCCCATAGGGTGCGGTCCAGGTCGAAAAATAAATGACGGTATTGTTTCATTTGTCCTTATTTGGCTACAAAATTAGTGAAAGATTTACTGATGATAATTTTTGCTCTATGCTAAATATCGGTTGATTCGAAAAAATTAACGATTTTGTAACCCTGGATGATAGACCGGGGTGAAGGGTATTGTATTGGTATTTGAATTCCGTAGGCATGAAACATAATATAGCTTTAATCTCAAAAAATTAGTTCTTCAAATCAATCGTCAATTTAAAAGAATAGAGCCTGACATTTTTGAAATAAAGAGCCTGCCGGGGCTATAAATGCCTGCTTTCAAAAGTTTGCTGCCGAAACCATTCAAATATTGTCACAGCCATGGCATGCGAGACATTCATTGATTTCGTCTTTCCCGGCGGGGGAATATAGACGCGCTTATCGCAATGCTGAAGTACCTTATCAGGCATTCCATAGCTTTCATTGCCTGCAATAAAGACACATTTATCCGGTAAGGTGGTTTTATAGAGATTTGTAGCTTTTTTGGTGGTTTCGATAGCTATCCATTGGTAATCGGCGGGAATTTCTTTAACGATGTTTTCAAAGGAAGTAAATTCAAATGGCATATAAGTATGACTGGAACCGGCCGTTTTTTGGATTTTAATCATGGAAAATTGCTTCGGATCGCTGGTAAAAAAGACCCGGCGAGCACCAATATTCGCTCCCAGGCGAATCAGTGCTCCGTGATTCATTGGATTCCCCAGATCCAAACCAACCAGGTAAGGGGCATTTGAATTTAATCCTTCATCACTTTGATCATCTGCAAAGTACTTGTACGCGGTTATAGCCAGGTTTCTCTTATCCATTCTTTATCGCTTTCCCGGATTGCAAACTTAGCAAAATGGATGCGTAATTCCTATGATAGCTCGTTAGCATCTGAGGAACTTTAAGTTTTTAGTTATATGACTGGTGTTTACGTGTTTAAGTGCTTAGGTGCTTAAGTTTTATATAATTGATGATAATTTATCCTCCTGCTTAATCCAATCGCAGCAAATTACGCCCAAGCCCAGTGAATACAAATGACACCGAAGGCAAATGCCCAATCAATCCGAAATCCGAAATCCGGAATCCGAAACAAGGAACAAGGAACAAAAAAACTCACCCTTCAAACAACCTTCCCTGCCAGGTATTGCGTTCGCGCATCCGCTTTTCAATGCGGCTCATGACTTCATGAGAACGAATCCCCCAATCCGGTGCCAAAACATATTGAGAAGGAGCCTCCCCCGAAAAGCGTTCGATAACAAAATCCGGGTTCAGCCTTTCCGTAAAATCAATGATAAATTCGATGTACTCATCCACCTCAAAGAGCCTGAATTTATCAGGATTCTGAAGATATTCCTTACCCATGACGGTATCTTTCATGATTTGAAGCTGGTGAAATTTGATATTGTTTAAAGGCAATTCATTCAGGATTTCCGCCTCGTCGAGCATCATTCGGCGCGTTTCTCCGGGTAACCCGAACATGATATGGGCTCCGGTTTTTATTCCGAATGATGCTGTCCGTTCTATCGCTTCTTTGCTTTGCTCAAAGCTATGGCCCCGGTTGATATGCCCGAGGGTTGTGTTATAACAGGATTCAATACCATATTCAAGGATGACGTATTTTTCGCCGGAAAGCTCCTGGAAATAAGCCAGTTTTTCATCGTCTATCACATCCGGCCTTGTGCCTATAACTAAACCTACAATTTCAGGATAGCGGAGAGCCTGGTTGTAGATGCCTTTTAGTTTATCGAGCGAGGCGTAAGTATTGCTGTAGTTCTGGAAGTAGGCCAGGAATTTGTCGGCCTTATATCGTTTTTGCAGAAAATCAATCCCTTGTCTTATCTGATAATCCATCGAGTATTTGGGCCGGCAGTATGGAGGGGAAAAGGCATCGTTGTTGCAATAGGTGCAACCTCCGTGCCCTGCAGTGCCATCCCTGTTGGGACAAGTAAAACCTGCATTAATGGAAAGTTTTTGAATTCTTTGACCGAAAAGTCTTCTGAAATAGTTCGGGTAATCGTTAAATCGCCTGCTATGTCCCCACTTATATCTATTCATCAATGCAAATTTAGCACAAAAAAAGCAGGCCGATCACATAACCGGCCTGCCTTTAGAAAAATTCTGCCAATAATTCTATTTAGAGATAAGCATACCTTCCAGCTTATCAATCATGTTGCTTACTTGCTCATCATCTTCATAAGGTTTGATGTTTTTCCTTATGACCTTTAGCGATTTATCGATCTCTTTATTTATTTCTGTGAAATTATCGACCATTTTCTTTTTTTCAGCTTCTGAAGCGTTACGGTATTTTTTATCTAACTCAAGGATTTTATCCCGTACACTTTTCATGGCCTGATTTAAGTTTCTCAGTAGTGAGAAGGCTTCATCAGCACTACTCAGATCTTCTGATTGTTTTTCGAGTTTCTGAATCTCCTTCACATCGGTTTTAAGATCCTCCGGGGCTTTTTCCGAGCCACAGCCACCAAGGAGGAATATACTTAACAAAAAGCCCGTGATGATTATTAAACGTGTTTTCATAGTTTTATTCTTTTCAAAGGTTACTATTCTTTATTTGTTTTCCGATGATTGGCTCGCATTCTCCAGCGTTTTCATGATAGAGAAGATGAATATTCCGGACAGTAGTGTGAGTACCACCAGTAACAGGAAGAATTGCCATAGCGCAACGATATCCCAAAGCTTTCCGACCAGTCCGGCCAGCAGGTTACCGATAGCGGTAGCACCAAGCCAACCACCCTGGGCAAGTCCGCTAAATCGTGGCGGAGCCACTTTGGCTACGAATGAGATCCCGATAGGACTTAAGAAAAGTTCAGCAATCGTTAATACGAAATATGTACTTATCAACCAATAGGGACTCAAACCGGTCACGCTTTGCAATTGGAAAGCCGCAATCATCATCACAACGAATCCTAGCGCTGTGATGAACATCCCTGTACCAATTTTCCTGGGTGATGAAGGTTCTTTACCTCTTTTACGCAGCCAGATAAAGAATCCGACTATCAGCGGTGTGAGGAATACGATAAATATCGGGTTAAATGACTGGAAGAGCTGGGGTTCAATAACCGGGTTTGATTCAAAGGTAGAATATGCCCAAATGGCAAGAGCAGCACCGGTAGCAAAAAGGGCCGCCCCGATTCCTCTGAATTTCATCGCAGCTTTTCTTCTGAGCATCAGAATAAGACCGCCAATAGCAACCAGTATGGGTATGAATGAGCGCAGATCAAAGAACATGTAATTGAATTTGCTTACCTCGCTCACAGTGTAATCCCGGGCAAAAATTGTCAGCGTAAATCCGTTTTGATGGAATGCCATCCAGAAAAAGGCAACCGTTATAAAAATAAGGCTAAGGGCTACCAGTCGTTTCTTTTCTTCTTCTTTCGACATGGTGACGCTGGTGTCTTCTTTACCTTCCCGAGCTGCTTTTTCTTTGGCTTGCTTTTGAGTCAGGTCAGCATGACTGAAATGCTTCCTAAACACTTGGAAAACAATCAGTGAAATAATCATAGCTACTGCTGCCACCCCTAATGCGGAACTATAACCGTATGATAATGACTGGGTGTAAGTGTTGGCAAATTCAGTAATGCTACCACTTGCAGCTCCCATTTCCTGCTGAATGCTTGCTATTTTGTCATTGTAATGCATCGCGCCGGTAAAATGAGTTTGCACCGTGTTTATCATTTTATCCAGGAAGGGATGAGCTTTTTCATTGAGCGTGGCTAAATGGGGCATGCTGTTTTCGTAAGCGAAATTTTTCAGGCCCAGCACATAATTTACAGCACCTGTAGCCGCAAAGGGTGCAAGGAAGGCCCCAATGTTAATGCCCATATAAAAGATGTTGAAAGCATTATCGCGCTGCGGGGCAAATCTGGGTTCATCATATAATTTCCCGACCAGGGCCTGAAGGTTTCCTTTGAATAAACCGGTTCCCAATGATATAACAAACAGGGCGACAATAATTATTATCAGCTCCGTATTTATACCAAAATATCCTTCCTGTGTGAAACCGGGCATTGTTAGGATAATCTTCCCGATAAATGCGATGGTTAACCCCCACATGATGGTTCGACCATATCCCCACCTGTCTGCGATGATACCTCCCAAAATAGGCAGGAAATAAATTCCGAAAAGGAAACCACCGTAGTAATCGCCAGCTGATCCTGCACTCATGTTAAACCTGGCCTGCAGGAAAAGTACAAAAATTGCCAACATGGTGTAATAGCTGAATCGCTCTCCCATATTGGCAAAAAACGCAACAAATAGTCCTTTAGGATGTCCTGAAAACATAATTGTGTCTTTTTAGTTAATAACTTATTTTTCTTTTAATTCCTAAGAAATCCTTGTTTCGGATGTCTTTTTTGAATTCCCTTTCATTTTGTTTACTCTTCAGTGTCAATCCATTTATAATTTTCCGGATTTTTATACCCTTTTATGAAAAACGGGTTTTTACTGAAGCAGACAAAAATAGGTAAAATTTATTCCCACACAAATTGAGTGGGATTAGTTTTTGTTAAAACTTTTCGCCTACGATAAAAGATTGAAAAACAGAATAATGAGCTCAGTCTAAAAAGCCTTATGACCCCTAAATCCCCTGAAGGGGACTTTCTTAGACTGCTGATTTTTAGCAGTTAGGGGTAAAAATGGTAAAAATGGTAAAAATCAGCAGTTTTAAGGCTTTTTAGACCAGACTCAATAATGAAAAGAATTGTTGTTTATTTTGTAATGTAATCCTTTTTCTATCGTCCTAATTATGAATAATGGAACTCACGGAATATAAAAAGCGGATTTTGCCACTGAAGGATAAACTGTATCGTTTTGCACGCCAGGTGACCCAACATGACGGCGAAGCACAGGATATCGTCCAGGAAGTTTTTATCCGGTTGTGGGAGAGGCGCAGCGTTCTTAAACAATACCAAAACGTTGAGGCATTGGCTATGGTTATCACTAAAAACCTTAGCCTGGATTTTCTTAAAACCAAGCGCAGTAAAACCACGGAGCTTGAAGAGGCCAATCCCTCACTCGATTTGAATACACCGGAGTTCCATACGGAGATGAAGGATACGAACAGGATGATCAAAAATATCTTTTTCACGCTTCCCGAGCAACAAAGGATGGTGATTCACCTGAGAGATGTAGAAGAGATGGAGTTTGATGAAATTACCGAAATAACCGGGATGAGTGTGAATAATATTCGGGTGAATTTGTCAAGGGCTCGTAAAACAGTTAGAGAAGCGTTATTAAAACAGGAGCATTATGCATCAGGAAATAGATGAATTGATTGAAAAATATTTTGAAGGCAATACTTCATTAGAAGAAGAAAAAGAGCTGAAGCGCTTTTTCAACCGGGAAGAGGTGCCCCCGCACCTGGAAAAATACCGAAAATATTTTGGTATGATAAAAGAAGAGCGGGGGCAACATGCCGGTAAAATTGATTTTTCCAACTTTTCAACATACGTGCGCTGGAAAAAATACCGGCGCATACGTAATTGGCGTATTGCTGCGGTCATTGTATTGCTCTTTGGTATAGGCTTTATGCTGACCAACCGGGTTAGCCGCCCTGATGATGAGGAGGTGAAAAGAGCGTTTGTGCAAACCAAAATCGCCCTGGGTTATGCGGGGGACCATTTTAACAAAGGAATGGCCCAAGCACAAAATATGAAGTATTTCCCGAAGGCTATGGGAAAATTCGATAAGGTGAGCTATTACCGGGAGTCGGTGAGCGAGCTCGACGAATTGAAGACTTTTAGCAAAGGATACCAAAAAATGACTATGATTAAAAATTTTACGAATTATCAACCTACAAAAAAATAAGAGTATGAAACGATTAACATTGCTATTATTAGGATTGCTCCCCGTTTGGGTATTGGCGCAAAATATGGCGGCTGACAAGCTTTATGAAAAATATGCCGGACAGGAAAATATCACGGCTGTGAATATTTCTAGTGAGATGTTTCAAATGATGGCCGGGATGGAGGTAGATACGGCGAACATGGAGGATGAAGAAGCGAAACAGGTTATGGAAGCGGTTTCCAAAATGGATGGAATGAAAATCCTTACTTACAAAAAAGAAGATAAAAAGGACAATAGCTTTTATAAGGATGTAAAAAACACTTTCGACCCGGACAATTATGTGGAGATGATGTCGATAAAAGATAATGATTCGGATGTGAAGTTCTATGCCAGGCGCAAAGGGGATAAAATTTCCGAGCTGCTGATGATCGCCGATGATCCCGGCGAGACGGTGTTTATGAATTTTTCCGGACTTTTTGACATGAAAACCATTTCGGAAATCGGCCGGAACATGGATATGCATGGCATGGATAAACTGGAAAAGATGGAGGAGAAGAAATGATGTTTGTAAGTTTATAAGTTTATAAGTTTGTAAGTTTGTAAGTTTATAAGTTTATAAGTTTATAAGTTTGTAAGTTTGTAAGTTTATAAGTTTGTAAGTTTGTAAGTTTATAAGTTTGTAAGTTTGAATCATTGTGATTATTTAGTGACTGTCTATAAAGTTTAGGTTTTACCACTTCTTCCGCATACCCTTTAAGAGTCCGCTCAAAAAGCCTTATAAGAGGAGATTCAGCAACTTTTACCCTTAAATTCCCTGAAGGGAAGTTGCTGAATCTCATTGAGTTTCGTTTTATTTGCTAAAATTAAGAGAAAGAAGCTTTCAAACCGATTCCCATTGAATCTTTAGAATTTCACCCTCAGCTGCAGCTTCACCTCACTAACCGCATCTCCTTCGATTTCGTTATATCCGCTCAAAACGGTTTGGCGGTGGTTGTATTTCGTCCGGGAATAACGCAACCAGGCGGTAAACCCGGAAATTAGCTCATATTTGGCTAAAAGATAAAAGCGCCTGCCTTTGTCGTAATAGGCCGGGAAACTGAAGGAATAGAGCACGTCGTTTTCATAGGCATACAACCGGGAAGCGTAATCATCGGTATCAAACATGGCCAGGCGGCCGGTAAGCGTTAGCGGGATATTTTGAAAAGCATAGCGCACATCCTGGTATATCAGGAATCCTTCGCTTTTTTCTTCGGGATAATCGATAAAGCTTTTTTCTATACGGTTCTTGAGGGTGATTGTTTCGGATAGTTCGTTGCTGAAGTGAGCTCTTAGTTTGGTCCGCTTTCGCGGGATAGTTCGTTGAACCGGCACTTCTGCCGTAGAATTGTAGTCTTTGGTCTCCTGCTGGAAACGCACATAGCCCTGGAAATCCCGGGAGGGATTGTAATTCAGTTGCAATGAATATTCCCGCCCATTGGAGGGGGAGGAGGTTCGGAAACCCATCCAGCGGGATTTGAAAAAATCAGCATAGCCTTTAAGGGAGAAATCATCGAACATCAGGAAAACGACCCCCAAAAGGAACCCCTCTTCGTCATTGGTTCTGCTTCCCTCAGCCAGGGCATTCGAATAAAAATTGTTGTAATATTTGGAGTAATTCCGGTAGACCGTTTTCAGGGTAAGCCGGGAGTCAAGAAAGAAATTAGCCCCTGCCAGCAAGGCCATATCTCCTTCCTTGTCCATACTCCATTCGGAATAAAACTGGCCCCGGTCAAAAACTTTTGAAACATCCAGTCCCCCTATGAAATTCTTTCGGCCGCTGAACCGGAAATAATTGTATAAACGGTCCTGCGGTTTAAGCGGATGATCATAGGTCGAATGCCACCCGATAAGTCCGAAATGCCAGCGATTTTTATCGAAAGAGATATTGAAGCCGGTCATTTGTTCCGTTACACTGTTTCGGTCTTCCCATTCCGAATCCGTGCGATGGTAGCCGGCCTCGTTTAAGGATGTTACCCAATAATCCGAACTGTCGGAATTAAACTCTCTGTTGGCGTCCCATTTTTTTCGTGAATAGAATGTGGTAAGCGCTAAATTGTTCCTTTTTGTAGTGACACCCACCCCTCTCATATAAGCTGCTTCATTGGAAGAGCGATAAGCTTTCAGGCCGTATCCGTATTTTTTAATACCCGAAAGGGTAGGGGATTTTCCCATGGAAAACCCGGACCAGATATTCAATCCCTGCCCGAATTGTAGTTTGTAGTCGCCAACGATGGCCCTGCTTACGAATCCCAGGTCTTCTACTTTCAGATGGGCCGAATAAAAATCAAATCCTTTCTCGTTAGGGTCGGAGAAAAAGGGCTCTCCCGCATCTTTATCCGCGGTCAATCCTGCTGAAATGTTTTGCGTTTCGATGTTATACCTGAAGTATTGCCGGTACGGGTCTCCCAGGTATTCGGTACCTTCAGAGCTATCGGAGATATAGCCTTTTTGTTGCTCGAGCTTCCTATCGGTTCGATAAAGAATTTCATGGTTGAACCATCGGCCTGCAGATAGTGGCTTATCCTTTTTTTCAAAAGTCACGAAGGGTTCCATCCAGCGAAGCGACTGTTTTGACACATTTTCAGCACCCTGCAGTTCATAGATGGTTTTTACCGGGCCGTAATGTTCCACATAGCGCAGAATATTATTTATTTCTCGTTCTGATAAGAAAAATAATCGTGATAAGGCTTTTTTATTTGTATTATTCAGATTGATAGGATGTTGACTCACATAATACAATTCGTTTGATAGCTCGGAAAAATCCGTATCCGCATCATAGTTTTCGGAATGGCTGGTGACAATTTCTTCCAGCAGGGAATTGATATTCTCCGGCGGTGTTTCCTGGCAAAAGATATCGGAATGGAGCAGGGCGATCAAAATGACTAAAAGGATGCCGGCATTAGGTTTCATTGAACTACAATTTTAGAAGTTATAAATTAAAGAAGCCATGGGCGAGAAACCCAGCGTGTGATGCATAGAAGATGCCAACTGAAGGCTTAGCGAGCTGATACGGGTTTCGAAACCGAAGGAAAAGAGCGATTGACCGGTGGAAACCCCTATCCTGGCAAAGGTCTTCTCAAGGAGCTCGTATTCTATGCCGAGGTGGTAACTCGCTTTTTTAGCGGTAGTTTTCTCGGCTTCGGTCGAAACGATGATTTTCTCACCCACTTCAAAAAGCAATCCCATGCTGAAAACGGAGGGGATTGTTTCATAGGCTTGCGATTCCATACTCTGCTCAAGTGGATTGTAGAAATGTGCACCCACCCATATCTCGTCACTGACCCCATACAAAAGCCCTAATTCAAAAGTAACGGCAGAGCTTTGGCTATACCGGTCAAGGTCAATGTAGGTGGACAAGTAGTCAATCTGTATCCCGGCTGATAGATTTTCGTGCAGTTTCATGGCGTAGGCCAGTCCCGCGGTTGTTTCGTTGTAAGAAGAGCTGCCATAATAATCGGCTGTAAGACCTACCGTCCCGAAGGATAGAGGGTATGCCATCCCGATGCTTTGGAAGTTCAGTTCTTCCAACCCAAAACGGTTTTCGAAGTAAATGCCCGCTGCCGGTTTATCGAGCCACGCCAGCCCGGCCTGGTTATTCCGCAGAGCCCAGAAATCCCTGATGCATACATCTGCATAAGACAATCCCGAAGAGCGGGCTCCGTGAGCGGTTTTTTCATGACCGGCAAAAAGATTCATTGATATTACTGAGAAAATGATCGCTGATAAGATGTGGAGCGTTTTCATTTTTGCGTATTTTTAGGGTGTTTTAATTCAGATATAAAATGTTGTTTGTTAAGATACAAAAATTCTGAAACATCACCCAAAAAATGTTGTTGAATCAATAAAAATTCCATGCTGTCAACCACACTCCAATTCCTGAAGCAATTGCGCCATAACAACAACCGCGAATGGTTTGAGCGAAATCGCAAACTCTATGAAGCCAGCCAAAAAGAATTGCAGGATTTCCTGGATGATTTGATTCCCCGGCTCGGTGATATCGATTTCACCATAGGTGTGCAGAAAGGTAAGGACTGTATGTTTAGAATTCACCGCGATTTGCGTTTTACCAAAGACAAAACGCCGTATAAGAACTATCGCGATGCCATTATAAAACCTGGCGGAAGAAAATCGCCTTATGCCGGGTATTATCTGCATATCGAAGACGGCAACTCGTTTATCGGGGGCGGAATGTATAAACCCCAAAAAGCAAATCTCGATGCCGTGCGGAATAAGATTTATTTTGAGCATGAAGACTTCAGGGCGATTCTCAACAGCGATATTTTCAGGGATTATTTCGGTTCGCCGGATCCTTCCTTTAAGTTGAAACGTATGCCGGTGGGATACAGCGAAGAGCATCCCGCTGCCGACCTGCTAAAATACAAGAGTTTTATCGTTCTTTATCCGCTGGAGGATGAGGATTTGCTTGACGATGATTTGACAGATGTTACCCTGGAGGTTTTTCAGACCATGAAACCGTTTAACCGGTTTTTTAATGAGGCGATTGATGAGAAGGAAGAGGAGTGGGAATTGTAAGGTTTTTGGGATTGCCCTTATGGATTTTGCTTTATTGGTGTAAATGATGAGATTCCTCACTTCATCACTTCGCTATCGCTCCGTGATTCGTTCGGAATGACCTGATTATGGGGTAGAAGGGAAAAAGGGCCGCGCGGACATAGTCAAAATTAAATAAAGGGTCCGCGCGGCCCTTTTTCCTTTTTATCCCCTACTAAGCGCGTCATTCCGAAGGATGCGCCTTAGGCGCAGACTGAGGAATCTGGTTGTTGATAGCATGATGAGACCTAACCTGGCTCCTTCATTGGTGTAAATGGCGGGATTATTCACTTCAGTACTCCACATAAAAACCTGCCATCTCACTCCTGCCCACAAGGCCTTTGCCAAGAGCTGGCAGGTTATGGGTTGACCTTCCAACTTTTTGCGCTGGCTAAAGGGAAAGGGAAAGATGGAAGGTCTTGGGTGGTTGCTTCAGAGACATTTTCCCTAACGCCCGGATTTTTTTCTGATACTGACAGGGCGTTTTCCCAACCTTGAGATTTTCTCCTGACGGCTCCAGGACGCTTTCCCGGAATGCGGGAATCTTCTCCACCAAGTGGGGACGTTTCCCCGACCATTAAAAGCTTTCTCCACGAAGGGATGATGCTTTCCCATACAGGGGAAGTCTTTCTGATATGCGTGGGCTTCCAGTCGTTTCACACCTGGCACTATTCAAGCTACCAATGACTATTCCAATGCTTTTCTCATCGGGTTCTGATTACAGCAGTTAGTCCATTTTTATCGATATATCTAAATGTCCGCCCAATCCGTCGGATATGATTCTTTGCAGCGTTGAAAACCGAATATCTTTAAGGTTGCGCTCCAATTTTGATATATATGACTTGTTCGTACCTGCTAATTCAGCTAACTGTTCCTGAGTTAACCCTTTTTTTTCGCGCGCTTGCTGAATTAATACGCCAAGTTTAAACGTATCATATTCATTATCAAATTTTTCCCTCTCGGGTGTACCTTTTTTACCCACCTTCTCATCAATAAACTGATCTAAGCTCTTTAAATCCTTATTCTTTGCTTTCATAGTATTCCTTTTTTATTCTTTCCGCTTTTTATGCATAAAACAAAATTACAAAAAGTTGTCTTTTCGGACAACGTGTATGGATAAAAACAGGTATAAATACATTCAAAACACCTGATCCGCTTTTTTATAAAACCTCAGATTAGATATGAGTCCGTAAAAATCTTATTTTCATTCTTTTAACCTTATTGATCTTTTTGGAGGATCACTTTTTACCCAATAACAAAAAAAAACACGCACCCAAAAGAGTGCGGGCTTTTTATTTCAAAGTAGCATTTTATCTACGCATCAATATTCGCATAGCGGGCATTCTGTTCGATGAACTCCCTTCGCGGGGGCACTTCATCGCCCATGAGCATGGAAAAGATGCGATCGGCTTCAGTAGCGTTATCGATGTTGACCTGGCGCAGAATCCGGGATTCGGGATTCATGGTAGTCTCCCACAACTGTTCGGCGTTCATTTCACCGAGGCCTTTGTAGCGCTGAATCGTGATCCCTTTTTCCGTACCGTTCGGATTCCATTCCTTAGCTATTTCGCTGCGTTCTTCCTCCGTCCAGGCATACTTGGATTCTTTCCCTTTTTTCATCAGGTAAAACGGAGGTGTGGCTATGTAAACATACCCCTGCTCGATCATATCCTTCATGTAACGATAGAAGAACGTCAGGATGAGAGTGGCAATGTGACTTCCATCCACATCGGCGTCCGTCATGATGATGACCTTATGATAGCGCAGCTTTTCGAGGTTAATGGCTTTGGAGTCTTCCTCCGTACCTATGGATACGCCGAGGGCTGTAAACATGGCCTTGATTTCTTCATTCTCAAAAATTTTGTGTGGCATAGCCTTCTCTACATTGAGAATTTTTCCCCTCAGCGGAAGGATAGCCTGGAAGTTACGGTCACGGCCGGCCTTAGCAGTACCCCCTGCGGAGTCACCCTCTACCAGGAAGATTTCCGTTTTGGATGCATCCTTTTCCGAACAATCAGCCAATTTACCGGGCAGGTTGGAGCTTGACAGAACACTCTTGCGCTGTACCAGCTCACGAGCTTTTTTGGCGGCATGGCGGGCTGTGGCAGCTAATATGACTTTGTTGACAATGGTTTTGGCTTCCTTGGGATTCTCCTCCAAAAAGTTGGAAAGCCCCTCGCTGACCATTTGATCCACCGAGCCCATTATCTCTTTGTTGCCCAGCTTGGTTTTGGTTTGTCCTTCAAACTGGGGCTCGGCAACCTTTACCGAAATGATAGCGGTAAGACCTTCACGGAAATCATCCCCGTTAATCTCGAATTTAAGTTTGGAGAGCATGCCCGTGCTCTCGGCATAATTCTTCAGGGTGCGGGTTAATGCACGCCGGAAACCGGAAAGGTGGGTACCCCCTTCGTGGGTGTTGATGTTATTGACATACGAATGAAGGTTTTCAGCAAAAGAAGTATTGTACTGCATGGCGATTTCTATCGGCACGCCGTTTCTTTCTCCTTCGAGAGCAATGGGATTTTGGATAAGCTTTTCCCTGGTCTCATCCAGGTAATTCAGAAAATCCGGCAAACCAATGTCCGAATAATAGGATTTGGAAAGGGGCTCCCCCTTTTCATTCTTATCGCGATGGTCGGTTATCGACAAACGGATACCCTTATTCAGGTAAGCTAGCTCTCGCAGTCGTGTTGACAGGGTGTCAAAGCTGAATTCGGTTTGGATAAATATGCCGTCATCGGGCTTAAAATAGATTAACGTGCCGTGCTTCTCGGTTTCACCAACTTCCTTCACCGGGTAAAGAGGTTTCCCGTACTCGTACTCTTGTTCATAAATTTTATTGTCCCGAAAGATGTTGACTTTTGCATATTTTGCCAGCGCATTAACACACGAAACCCCTACACCATGAAGTCCGCCGGACACCTTATAGGAACCCTTATCAAATTTCCCGCCGGCATGCAATACGGTCATCACCACCTCCAGGGCCGAACGCCCTTCTTTTTCGTGATGATCGACCGGGATTCCACGGCCGTTATCCATGACCGAAACGGAATTGTCTTCATGGATTTCGACCCCAATTTCGTTACAATAACCTGCAAGGGCTTCATCAATTGAGTTATCCAACACCTCATTCACCAGGTGATGAAGGCCTTTGTCGCTCACATCGCCAATATACATGGCGGGGCGTTTTCTTACGGCCTCTAAACCTTCCAGCACTTGAATGTTACTTGCACCGTATTCTGTTCGCTTGGAACTCTCCTCGTTTATTCCTCTCATATTCACTTCTTTATCTTTAGAAAAATAGCCTCACAAATATAGTTAATTTCATTTAATTTTCATAAGATTTCAATAATAAAAACAGGTTGTTTTATTAACATTTTTAAAGTTTATAAATAACAAAAAATCAATTAAATACAGATGCTTGTTAATTCCTTATTTCTATCTTTTAAATAAAAGTGTTTGTTAGTTTATGTCAATAAAAATGTCCTTATAAATTGAAGTGGATACTTAATGGGTAAATCTTGAGGTTCTTTTCTAATAAATGGTTGATAGATTTATAAAAATGTGTTTTTAGAAATCATTGTAAAAAGCCTAAATTCTTTATCCAAAATTTTAAACCTGTCCCAATTTCCAAAACAAAAATGAGATAAAGGTTAAAAACTAAAGTTTCGCCTTTAAAAATTGCGATTGTTAAATGTTGAATTTCAGATTAAAGCGTTTGAGTTTGATGTCTCTGAGCGGTATTAGATTGCGTTGTATTTTCTACGTGTATTCTACTTTACGCGCTCTGCGTGAAATTCTTTTTGGTGGCAATAGTCCCAAAAGGCCACTAAGAAACAAGGGCTCAAAGATTCACTAAGAAAGTAATTTAACTGTAATTGATGTAGGCTTGTTATATGCTAAACCTGTTTGCCGGCTTTAAAATGAATAGCCTGCTCCGATCAGGAAGTTCAGTCCGTAACTGGGATAGCCGTACCATCTGTATTGTTTTTGAGCGGTGAGGTTATTAATTTTCAGAAAAGCCGTCAGCGATTTATTGTAAGCATATTTTGCTTCGGCACTGAAATCAATAATATTATCCATGGCTGTTGCATTTCCTTGACTGTTCTCAGCATATCTTCCTGTTAAGACGGTGGAGGATAATGAAAGCGTCAGTGGAAGCGGTTTGTTGAATTCATATTCCGTGGAAGCCGTAATTTCTAACTCGGGCAGATGCCAGGGCCTTTCTTCATCTGTCGTCTCGTAATTGTAGTAATGGCCTCCTATATCCAGTTTGAACTGTTCACCGCCTTTGATAGTGAATCCCGCACTAAAGTCCGTTATCGTCAAATCATCATAGCGTATTTCAAACTGATTGTTAAAATCTTTGTCAAAATTGGTGACAAAGAGCGGGTAAGCATCTTTTTCGCGGTAAGCAACCTTCAGCCTGAAATCGACCCCGCGGGTTATATGCCCTTTAAGGCCTCCGAAAGCATTCATTTTTGTATTGGAATAGTGTTGCCGGTTATCATTCAGCAGGATACCGGATTCAACAAATGGATTTTCGTCAGTCAGCTCACGCAGGCTGTGAAAGTTTTTCTCCCCGGTAAGTCCTCCAAATAAAGTGAGATATCCGGGAACCATGTGTATGCGTGTATGGATGTCGGGATAAATCGTCATTGAGGCATCCTTATCATCCGTCATAACCGATGATAGATTTATTCCCCCTTTCAGATAGTAAAAGCCGCTTTTGATTTCCATAAAAGGGCGGAAACTGATACGTACGGTATTAACAGCTTCCAAGCTGTCGCCGGCATTGAAGAATTCAAAATTGCCGTTAATACCGA
Source organism: Bacteroidales bacterium (assembly GCA_021740175.1). Taxonomy (GTDB): domain Bacteria; phylum Bacteroidota; class Bacteroidia; order Bacteroidales; family JAIPAH01; genus JAIPAH01. Next base: position 6,757 of record JAIPAH010000018.1, on the reverse strand, counting down.
AAGACTGGTAATTGATAGCATCGAACCATTCAACGGGCTTATTGCCGTGGATGTCCAGTGCTACCGAATGCTCAAGGGAGCTATAATCATCCCACCAGCTGTAATAGTCCAAATCAAGATGATAGTCAAATTCTTGCTTATCCTTGTTAAGGTTCTCAAAACGAATATTTGCACCTGCCGAAGAATATTGCTGCCGGATGTCTTCATCTGTATAATCTATATTTTGGAATGCCGAGCTATCGGGCTTAAACCCGTACCGATGGTATACGTCCCGTTTGTAATGTATTTTACCATACAAGGAGGCGTTGTCGAAATACTTCTCCCCGAAAATCTCGGCCAGGTTGTGGCTGTTATTGGGAGTGGCGTAGTTTTCTATATCGCCCGAATGCGAAAGGTGTTTGACGTGGAATCCCGCCCTGTGTTTATCCGAGGGGCCTGTTGTGGAAAAAAGTTCTGCATAGGGTGTGCTGTAATTTCCGAAACCGGCCTTAACAAAATTGGCTTTGAGCGGTTTACGGCTTTCACTCTTGACCCGCACGGCTTTCATTTTTTCGGGTTCAAAATCCACTTCGATTTTTTGGGGGCTAATATTGTACGAAACATCTCTTTTTTCCGGGATTTCCGGATTTAATGAAGGATTCATCGGTATTTTCCTGGCATCGGAAATGGAGGGCTGAAAAGGAGCTATAATTGTCACCTGTTCATTGTAACCGGTTTCTTCCTGGTTATCTTCCTGGGCGTAGCCACTGCTCAGGAAAAGCATTGAGAGACTTAAAGCCAGGGTGTATTTCAATGTTCTCATGACTGTTTTATTAATAGTTATCAACATCCTGTTCCTCCTTTTCCGCTTGTTTCTCTTGTTTTATTTTTTCCTGTTCCCTCTTTTCTTCCAGTTGGATAATCTTTTCTTTCTTTTGCCTGGCTTTCTCCACGAGCTCTTCCCCGTCATAATTGTCTATAATGCTCTGTAGCGTCTGCTTGGCCTGGAACAAGTTGCCCGTTTTCACATAGACATCTGCCAAAAGGACAAACGCCTTTGCCAGCCAATCATCGTATCCCCCGAAATTTTCGGACATTTCAAGGATACCGGATTCGGCTTCGGTGTAATTCCCCTGTATATAATCAATTTTAGCGAGTTTAAATTTGGCTTCCGCCGATTTTTCCGATTTTGATCCTTCCAACACTTTTTCAAAAGATTTTCGGGCAAAAGTGGTTTCTTCGAGTTCCATGGCTGATCGGCCCACGATAAGGTGGGCTTCCCGCATGAGTTTCTCCGTGACATTCGAAAGCTTTAATAGATTTTCGCCGGCTTTTATCGCTTTTTCAGGATGCCCGATATGATGTTCGATGCGCATAATCCCGGCCCATGCTTTGCGGATATTCTCTTGGTACTCGGCGATGTCAGTCAATTGCCTGTAATAATCCAGGGCTTTGCGGTAGTTTTCATTCTCATAAAGAATGGTCGAAGCTCTTACCAACGAGGTTTCGGTGAATTCGGATTGCGGTTGATCCAGAACGTATTCATAATCTTCCAGGGCTTTGTCATATTTTTTGTTGCGATAATGGCATTGTCCCCTGTAAAAATGGGCATTGGTTGCAAATGCCCCATTATCGTATAGATCGAGATATTTGGAAAATTCCTTCGTGCTTTGTTCGCAATCCCCTTCCATATATAGATTTTCAGCACTGATATAAGTGGCCGAATCCTGCTCGGAAGCCGAAACTTTGGCGTATTCGAGGTTGTTGGCATAATCAAAATAATCGTCTACGCGATTCATATCCATATAGATGCTTTTGATACTGCTGAGCGCTTCGTTAGCCTCGCTGGTATTGGGATAGTCCTCGGCGACGCTTTTCAGTTTATCCAGGGCCTGCTTGTTTTCATTGAGGTTGTAATGAATCAGACCGGATTTCAGGTATGCCCTTTTGACATAAGAGCTGGAGGGATATTTCTCGTAGACATTTTTAAACCGTTTTATGGCCTCCCGCTCTTTGTCCTTGACAAGGTAGGTCATTCCCATCTCAAATTCCGCATCATCGCGGAAAGCGGATTCCTTGTGTTTTCTCAGCAGGTTATCCAGTTGAAGGATTTTTTTAGTAAACCGGCCTCTCCCCCCAAAAGCCAATGCTTTCTGATACATCGCATAATCCGTGTCACGGGCATTCAAATTAATAGCCTTGTCATAATAGGTAAGTGCCTGGTCATATTCTTCATTCACAAAATAGCAGTCGCCCAAACGAATATTAGCATCGGCCTTCATGGTTTTACGCCGGTTGCGCTCCCCGATTACATATTTTCTGAAGGCATCCCTGGCTTTATCATATTCTTTTTGGGAAAACCATAAATATCCTTGGTTGTAATAGGCTTCCGGGTAAATCTCCAGGCCATAAGCTCCATTGGTTGTGAGGAATTTTTCGAAATATTGGTTTGCCAGCTCGTAGTCATTATGCTGGGTGTAAGCTTCCCCTGTCCAGAACCGGGCCTTAGCTACCAGGGTTTGGTCATAAGGGTGTTTGAGGGATTCTTTGAAATGTTTTATAGCTTTAAAATAGGACTCATTGTTGTAGAGCTCTATCCCATAATAATAAGTGATTTTTTGATAAGCTTTTTTGAGCCTGTCGGTCTTGTTGTTGATTTCCTTAAATGCTTCAATAGCGCTGGCATAGTCTTTTGAAGAGAGAAAGATATCGACGAGGAAGCTATTGATTTCGTCCATATGCTTTGAATCGGGGAATTCATCCCTGAATTTACGCACTGCATCTATGGCCTTGTTGTAAGGGTTGTAGGGGCTTTCGTAGCTGATTTTTACATAGTTGTAAAGCGCATCCTCGCGAAGGGATGGATTGAAAGGCAGCTTGTAGGCGGCCTGGAAAGCATTGCCGGCAAACTTTTTATTCCCTGTTTCGATATAACACATTCCCAAATGGTATTGCGCATTTTGGGTAAGGGTATCCTTTTTATCACCGGCGGCATTCTGAAACTTTTCGATAGCTTGTTCATAATTACCGGTTTGAAAATAGGTATAACCAAGTTGGTAATGGTTCTTACGGCTGATGCGCTTTTTGGTGTTTTTATGATAATACTTCAGATGCTCGATAGCTTTGGTGTAATCAGACAACCGGTAATGGGCTATTCCAATCATATAAGATAACTCCGGTTTCCGGTCTTCATTGATCGTCTCCATTAAGGGCTTGGCTTCTTCCAGCAATTGGCGGTATTTGTCCTGGTGGAAATAAATATCAACGATGTAGTAAGATACCAGGTTGCCATAGGTTGAATCGTTTTTCAATTCATTAAAACCTTCCAGGGCGGTTTGGTAATTGGCGTTTTGGTAAGCAATGTGGGAGTAGTAATATTTTGATTGAACCCCGTACGGATGGTCAATGTCCATCAATTCAGAAAACTGCATTTGGGCTTCTTCATATTTTCGCCCCCGGAAAAGGCAATAACCGTACTTAAAATGGTATTCAAGCGTTTCCTCATTGCTCAGGAAGCTTGGTTCCACCTTGTCGAAGTTTTTCCGGGCTTCGAAATAATCATAATTCGCAAAGCGATCCAGGGCCAGTTGAAAATACACTCTTTTTGCGCGGCTATTCTCAGGGTATTTCTCGATAAACTTTTTTAGAAGGTGTTCCGCGTCTTTATTTCCGAGCTTCATAGCTGCCATAGCTTTGAGGTATTGGGCTTCGGCGCGATGCTCCGCATCACGGGGGCTTTTTCTAAGGTATTCGCTTAGTGTTTCACGGGCTGCTCCATATTTTTGTTCTTCATATAATTCACTACCCTCTTGAAAAAGTGAGTAAGTATTATCATAAGTGGCTGTTTGCTGGCCGTAGACCGCTTGTAAACCAATGACGGTCAGCAATAGAAACGCAATTTTGAGATTATTCATATCCGGATAAGTTTAACACCACGAATGTAACGGTTTATCGACAAGGTTATTTTAATTTTTTTATAAACTATCAACAAGTGTTAGTGGATTTCTACTTTTTGAGAAAATTCCCTGCCGTTTTCCATAACAACCCGGATGATGTAAACACCTGCCGACAAATCGTTATAGCTTATATAAGCTTGCTGATGATAAAAAGCATGCTCGAAGGATTTCAGTAATCGTCCCCGGATATTGAAAAGCTGGACTGTGCCTTTCATCATTTCATCGGTTTCTAATTCTATTTTGAAACGCTTCGAATAGCTTTCGGGGTAAACCCTGAAATTCGCCTGGAAATCAGGCTCGATGATGCTTGTTGGCCCGTAATTAAATGTCAGCTCATCGAGATGAAGCACTGACCCGATAGGTGTATCATCTTCTATGGCTGTGGAAGAGGCGATTATATTCATAGTGTCGGGTGTTTCCCAGATGGTATACTCTACCACTGCCTCAAATTCTGTCCATTCCGTCTCCTCTTCATAGATTTCGAAACCACCGGCGCCGAGAGTATCACGAGTTTCGCCGGTCCATTTATAGAGCACCACACCCACGGCTGTGGAGTCTCCTTCTGCCGGGTCGTACTTGTAATATCCGCTCATACTTTGGGGGTTGCCGGTGTAGGGTACGCCACCGTATACCTCGCCTTCCTGGGTGATAGGGTCAGCTTCAATTTCGCCAAGGGTTATAAATCCGGGCATGAGAATTTCACCCAAAGGGAAAACTTCCTGGGCTATTGTTTCCATCCTTACGGAAACATCGCCTTCATAGGCGTTTTCATTTTCCTGGGTCACCATATCGAATTCGGTGCCAACAATTTCCTGGTCCAGGGTGTTCCAATCTACAGGTTCTCCGTCAGACCATTCCTCAAAATTGTTGTTAGGGATATCCTCTTGCGCCTGGGTGAATGATGCGATAAAAAATGATGCGATAATCAAGAAAGTAATTTTTTTCATATCCATAAGATTTATGTTTTTTGAAGTTTTGGAATCAATTTCTTATTTCCTATCGGTATTTTTCTTTTATGACAAACAGAACGACAAATAAAGGTGCATTATAAAATTCCTTTTTTATCTTATTCCTTAAAATACAAGTGACTGACCGGGATTTCGTAAGCGGGATTCTGTATTCCGAAAAACGGAACCTCTGTCATTTCTCTCGGCCTGCTGTTGCCAACAGGCTCTAGCGATTTACCCCCCGGAATCGGGTGGGCCACCCTCAAGCTCCGGTGTATGTAATCTTGCACCCCATAAGGTTTACTCAGCTACTCCGGTCACCCAGAGCACTGGTGCGCTCTTACCGCACCTTTTCACCCTTACCCCGCCAAAGGCGGGGCCAAAGGCGGGGCGGTTCTTTTCTGCAGCACTAGCTGTTTCCGCCCTAAGGCGGAACCTTCCTGTTAGGAAGTATGGTGCCCTGTGGTGTCCCGACTTTCCTTCCCGCAACATGTGCGGGACGACAGAGACCACCCCGGTCAGTCATTATGTATAAGAACTTCAATGGCGCCATTCCCATACCGCGTAAAAGGTGCGTTGCGAACACCAAAATCCGGGTATTCTTCTTTAATTCTTTTCTTCAGGTTGTTTCGCAACGTGCCGTTACCGATACCATGAATAAAGATTACTTTATTATACATGTTCGTAATGGCGCTCTCCAATGTACTTTCAAAATAACTTAACTGATAATTTAAGATTTCACTGTTGCCCATTTTATTGTAATCATCCCTGAGTTCAGAGATATGTAAATCAACTTCAGCTTCCTGCGGTGAAATTTTGTGCCTGTCAATCAAAGCCTTAGGCTTTAGATCATCGCTACCTTGTTTAGATTTGGCCTGGTATTGTTCAGCCACCTTTTTGGCCGCTAAAGCATCATCCACCTTTTCCACCGCTGCTAATTCCGTAACAGATACAACCAAAGCTAGTTCATTAAGCAAGGCGCTTTTCCTGAAACTGTTTTCTTTATAAAATTTAGATGCCTGCACCTTGTAATGGCTATGCACAGGCAAAAGAACGTTATCCATTTTTTCGCCGTGAAACATCACCTGGATGTATCCTTCAATATAACGGTTGAGATGATCTCTGTCAATAGAATCCACCAGAATTTTTTCTTCTGCAGAGAGGGTTTCAAAATCCAGGTTTGTGTAATGATTTTCTTCACCTTTCCCTATCAGGTTGTAAAGAATATTATAAGGAGTATGATTAATAATATAAATATTAATACCACCTGAGATCAGGAATTTTTGATCCTGCGGTGAAAAGGCCAGGTATACACCTTGAGTAGCGGCGTTTTTACCGTATGTGAGCTTACTATGCCGTTCTTCAGGCTCGAGAGTGTATTCCGATTGTTCCTGTGGAGCAGCCTCAGGCTGGTGACCGCTTTCTTCCTCGCTTTCAAAAAAGGCTTCGCCATTTTCCTTTTCAGGCTCTACTTTCACAAGGTCTCCCGGTAATACGGGAATATCAAAACCATCTTCTATCGATACGTGAACCAGGTTACTATTAACGATTTTCGAGATAATGCCACCGCCACTTTCATTCAGGAATTTTACCCTATCGCCTTTTTTAAACTTCATGCCTGCTTATTTTTTGCAAAGATAAAGCGAAATAATGATTTATGAGCGAGTATAACCAGAATCGCATTGAACTAAAACGTGAAAGAATGAGTTGCACACCTCAATTACGAAAAATTTTAAAACCTACCTGCCACGTACTCCTCCAGTTTCTCCAGGTCGCGGCTGAAACGCCGGATGCCTTCGGCCAGTTTTTCTGTGGCCATAGCATCTTCGTTGAGGTACCAACGGAAGCATTTTTCATCCATGGTGATTTTTTTCT
>JAIPAH010000145.1 GCA_021740175.1 Bacteroidales bacterium | reverse complement strand
ATTTATAACCAGCCCTTTACCTGATAAAAAAACCCGGAAAGCAAATGCTCCGGGCTTTTATTAGTCTGAAGATGAAAAACTGCTATGTTTAGTGTACTTGTTCTTTTTTTATTTCTTTTTTAGCTTCCTTTTCCACTGCGGGATGAGGATGTTTTTTTTCTATGATATTCAACTCAGACAACAAGTGGTCCGCATCGGCAAATTTATCGATTACAAAAAGCACATAGCGGATATCGACACATATCGTTCGTTGAAGCTCGGGTTCGAAAGCAATGTCACCACTCATGGCTTCCCAGTTACCATCAAAGGCGATGCCGGTCATTTGGCCTTTTCCGTTTAATACCGGGCTGCCCGAGTTCCCACCAGTGATATCATTGTTGGTGAGGAAACATACGGTCATTCCACTTTCTTTGTTGGCATACCTTCCATAGTTTTCGTTATGGTAAAGATCTTGGAGTTTTTCAGGCACCACGAATTCCGGGTCGTCCATGTCTTTTTTCTGCATCACACCTTCGAGGGTAGTGTAGTACTCATAGTGAACGCCATCCCGCGGATAGTAATCCAGCACTTCTCCGTAGGTTAGCCGCAAGGTTGAGTTTGCATCCGGGTAAAAAGCTTTGTTGGGTTTCATCCTTCGCAACGCATGAATGAATTGCCGCTTTGTTCGTTTGAGTTGTTTTTGGGTTTGGCCGAAATTCATTCTCAATTCCATTAATTTGCTCTGTAGACCTTTAGCTGTCTTTATGGCCATATCCTCTTCAAAATCATCAGCATCCGGATTTTCCAGGAATTCCATAAATTTTTCTTCCGTAGCAAAAAAGGAATTTTCAAAAAGGGCATCTACGTAAGCATCAAAACTTTGGTCATAGTCGGCAATGATGGTTTTGTAAAATGACGGCAACTGCGAATAGGGTATGGAGTTATAAATGGTTTCCAGGGCAGCTTTCAGCACGTCTTTTTCCGTTTGGACATCGTAGTTTTTAAAATGCTCTTTTGCTTTTGATTTATACTTCTTAAGTTCTTCAATTTTTTCTTCCTGGCTTTTATCAGATTTAGCAATATTGCCTATCCCCATGTTCCGGAGCGAAAATTGTACCAGGGAGGAGCCAAAAGTGGCTAAACCGTAATTCCATCTTTTTGTATAATACATCTTCTTTTGCAGGCTATCATAAGCACTTCTGAAATCTTTTTTGAGGTTTCCGTATTTTTCTTCTCGCTCCGGTTTCTTCCGGATCCATTCCATTAGTTCATTTTCCAGGTTTCTTTTCTTTTCAAGAATATTGAGGTTTTTAAGACTCCTGGATTCACCCTTTTTGTTTTTCCACATGTTTGAAATCTGGGCTTCTTTCGAAGAATACATGATACGAACTTCCTCCGACCGATCCATGTTATGCTCCAGGGCGTCCAGAATATTGCGCCCCATTTTGTGGATAGTAGGATTAATGTTATTCAGTGTAGCTTGAATCCCATAAGAAGTTCTATAACGATCGGTACTTCCGGGATACCCCCAAATCATGGCAAAGTCATGCTTGTTGCGATTTTCGAGCGAAAGGGGTAGCGCATAATCGGTTTCCAGGGGAACATTGTCTTCCGAGTAAGCAGCAGGGTTACCTTTTTCATCGGCGTAAATCCTGAAAATAGAAAAGTCTCCCGTATGTCTTGGCCACATCCAGTTGTCCGTATCTCCGCCGTAATTTCCGATCGATTCGGGTGGTGCACCTACTAAACGAACATCTTTATATACTTGATAAACAAAAAGGTAGTATTCATTTCCGTTATAAAAACTTTCTACTGAAGTAACGTATTTTCCGTCTTCTTCCGCCTCCTTTTCAATTTTTTTAGTAGCCTCAGAAATTTTCTTCGACCGTTCTTTTTCCGGCATGTCCCATGTAACGTCTTGAAGAACACTATCGGTTACATCCTCCATTCTTACAAAGAATGAGGCGGTTAAATCTTCGTTGGGGAGTTCTTCGTCTTTACTCTGAGCCCAAAACCCTTCAGTCAGGTAGTCGTGCTCAACGGAGGAGTGCTCCTGGATAGCACTGTATCCGCAGTGATGGTTGGTGAATAATAATCCCTGATGCGATACAACTTCGGCGGTACAAAAATTTCCGAAATTGACTATAGCATCTTTAAGGCTTGAATTGTTGATATCGTAAATTTCTTTGGGTGATAATTTCAGGCCTTTTTCTTTCATTTCCTGGTAGCTTCGGCCTTCAATAAACATGGGCAGCCACATTCCTTCATCAGGAACGAATTTGGCAAATCCCGGAGCCGTTAACATCAATGCATAAATTATGAGAAGAATTTTTTTCATCATTATAAGTTTTAAGTTTAACAATCTATTGAAATTCAAAAAGAAAAGCCATTGAGAACTGTGAAGCTCAAAATGGCTTTCTATGCCAGGATAATTTTTGACTGTTTAAAATTTCCCTGGCTTGAGCTTTCCGGACCATTCCCAAGACAAATTTTTACAAGTCGAGGTTGTCTTTGCCCTGTTCAAAAGTCACATCTACAGGAACGTCTGACTCATTCAGTCGGTCAAGGTCTTTTTGCAATTGTGGGGTCATAATGCCTTTGTTATCAATCCATTGACGGGCTTTTTCATATTCTCCGTTGCCCTGGATATGCAGGATTTTTTCTAACAGCTCGACCATTACTTCATGCATTTTTTCGAAATTGACCGTATAAGTTCCATCATCATTGCGGGTAAACGCTCCATGCTCCCTGAAATAATTTAAGCGCATCATATTCGCTTTTCCGTGAGCGCTGGCAGCTCCGAACCTGCTGGACCGGAAGATGCTGGCAAAAAAGGTGACATAATTGTCCATCAGCTCACCTGATGTTAATTCACCTTCTTCATATAGCTTTGTAACGATATAGAGCCCCATAATATCGGCTTTCCCTTCTTCAATAGGAGAATAAGCTTCCTTGAGAGCTTTTCGTACGGGCCCTTTGCCGTTTACGGTTTCTTTAATACCCATGGCATGCCCTACCTCGTGGAACATGGTGTTTTCAAAGAAAGCATCAAACGTGAGATATTTGCGCTGATCCGGATCAATCAACATGTCTGATATGGGGACGAGGATCTTCTCAAATTTTGCTTTCATGGCGTTTTTAAGCATCAGCTTTCGGGTGCCGTATTCCACCTGGACTTCTTCATCGTTGGGGAGGTTAATGGCGATGGTTTTACTGCCGGCTTTACAATCTCCGGCATAATATACAGCATCGTAGACGTTGATATCCGATTTGGTTCCCGGTACTTCTTTCTTATATCTTTGCTCTACCGGAAGCTGCTTCTGAAGTTTGGGAAGCATATCAGTGAAACGGGCTAGTTTTTCACTCCACTCTGGATCTTTAATTAAAACAAAAGCTTCAAATGCGGCTTTGTAGCCGAAAAGCCCGTCTTCGTAATTTTCAATAGGCCCTACTACCATATCGATATTCGACTTCTTCATCTTCATCCAGGCAAAATCACTTTCCTGATATTTGGAATTTAACAGCGCTTTAGCTCTTAGATTGAGGTATTTTTTCAGACCGGGCTTCTCAGCAATTTTCGCCGCTTTTTTGAGAAGTTTGGAGGCTTTTTTCAGTTCCGATTTGTAGGCTTCATGATACCACACCGATTTCAAATTTCCTTGGTTATCGCGCCGGATAAGGGTGTATAAACTGGTTTTGTTTTCATTCTCCCAGTTTTTGAATTCCTCTTTACTCATGTCGGTGGGATAAAAATTGGCACCGGCAGGTTTAGGCCCGATTTCTTTAAAAAACGGCTTGTTGTTATCGAGGCGGTCCCAGGGGCCATAATTAATTTTAGCAAATTTTTTGGCTTTCGGGTTTTCGATACGATTTAAAAATTCTTCTTTTTGTCCGATCGTTTGTTCCCAAAACAGGTCACCCATGATGTCGGCCACGTCAAAAAGTATGGGAAGAATTTTCTTCTCTTCTTTTGTCAAGTGATCGATATCTGAAGTTAATGTGAAAGGCGCATAAATATTCAGCCTTTCTTCAAGATTGTCGACCGGAGTAAGCTTTTCCGTTTGAGGGAGATTTCCGGGGTGTTCTTCTTCGAGTTCCTCCTCCGTTTTTTGCTGGCTGCAGGAGCCGATAATGGCAATGGATAAAAAGCCGACAGCAAGTTTAGATATTGTTTTCAGCATATTCAAAATTTGTTTGTTGTTTGTATTACGAAAATAGGAAAAATCTTGTTTGTCCGGTTAAACGTAGCGATATAAAAGTTATTCATCCCGCAAAGCATCGATTGGTTTGATTCGTATGGCTTTTTTTGCGGGAATAATGCCTGCCATCATTCCGGATATTATTAAAATTATTAAAGCAGTGACGGCTATGCTAAAACTGATTTCAGGATTTCTGAATGAATTGCTTTCAGCACCTTGCGAAGTTAATGCATAGTTGATTATTTCGAGAATCCCCACGCCAATCACCAATCCCGCATAACCAGCAAAGGTTGTCAGGACCACCGATTCGGTAACCACCTGGGAGATGATCTTACGGGGTGTTGCGCCAAGGGCTCGTTGAACCCCGATTTCCTGGGTGCGTTCTTTTACAATGACCAGCATAATATTGCTGATACCGATAACGCCGGCCAGCAAGGTGCCTGTTCCGACAATCCAGATAAGCAGGTCTATTCCGCTGAATAAGCCGCTGATTTGAGCAAACTGCTCGCCCAGGTTAAAGTATCCGAAAGCCTCTTTATCTTCGGGATGAACGGAATGACGTTTGGCCAGGATACCCAGAACTTCATCTTCGATAGCCTTGACCGGAGTGTCCGGTTGGGCTGTTACGGCAAACCAATGTACCGTGTTGCCGTAATTGTATACTTGTTGTAATGTTGTATAGGGGACAAAAAGTGATTGGTTTTTATCGCCCCCGAAATTGATGTTGTCATTCAGAGGTTTGAAAACGCCTACTACCTGGAAATACACACCTTGTATGCGAACGTATTCGCCAAGAGGGTTTTCATCCTTTTTGAACAGCACTTTTTTAACCTGCTCTCCAATGATAGCGACTTTACGCTTTTTCTTCACATCAATTTCATTAATAAAACGCCCCTGAAGCATTTGAACGGGATCGATTTTATTCCAGACCGGGGCATCGCCAAAAATATTAAAATTACCGGCTTCCAGGCCTCTCACAACATTCTGACTGTTGCTTCCATCAGAATATCCCCGAACACGGGGAGCGAGATACTGTATATCTTTAATTTCATTTTTTAATACCCGGGTGTCCTCATTGTCGAAACTGAAGCGGCGTCCTTCTTTATAACCTTTGTAGGCTTTGGTGGTGGACTGACTCCAGACAAACATACTGTTAGTGGCAAAATCTCCCATGCCGGTCATCACACCGTTTTGCAATCCTTTCCCCGAACCGACCATTATGATAAGCATAAAAATACCCCAAAAGACCCCGAAAGCTGTGAAGAAAGTTCTCCACTTGTTTTTTTTCAAGGAGCTGAATATCTCTTTCCAATGATCTATATCAAACATAATTTTTTGTTTATTCGTCTCTTAATGCCACTACCGGCTTGATAGAAGCTGCTTTGCGTGCCGGGATGAAACCTGCTATGGCTCCGGAAGCCACTAGTACAACAGTTGCCCTGATAGCAATACCAATATCCGCCGAAGGATGCTGGAAGAATTGAGTATCAAACAACGGCGACACGGCTTCCAGTAAAACGACTCCCAATACAAGACCGATATATCCTGCAAAAGTGGTGATCACAATAGATTCCTGGAGGATTAAGCCGATAACTCCCCATGGCCGCGCGCCGATAGCTTTACGGATGCCTATTTCTTTGGTTCTTTCTTTTACTACAATAGCCATGATGTTGCTCACCCCTACAATACCGGCGATGATAGTTCCTATTCCTATGATCCAGATAAAAATACGTATTCCTGCAAACATATCCAGTGCATCCTGGAGTTGTTCTACAGCATTCCATATGTAAAGGGCCTGATCATCATCCTCTTTAAAATGGTGTTTTTTAGCCATTTGCCGGCGAATGCGCTCTTCCATACGAAGGCTTTTTTCCACGGTAGGATTTTTTACCGTCGCGGCAATGGTATGGACACGGTTACTTCCCGAAAAAGCTCTTTGAGCAGTGGTTATGGGTGTGTAGATGATTTTGGTATTATCCCGGCGCCCTTCATCATCATCAAAAATCCCAACGATTTTAAAAGGAATCCCGTTGATTTTGATATATTTTCCCATGGCTTCCCGGTTGCTCTCAAAAAAGAAATCTCTCACTCCAACACCAATGGTGGCTACTTTTTCAAAATGCTCGATATCCAGTTGATTAATGAATCTTCCGGTAAGGATTTCTACCTGTTCGATTTGACTGTATTCCGGATGTGCCGTAAATACATCGAATGCCGTATGTTTTTCCTGGTAATTTACCCGTGTTGTTCCTAACCTGTACCTTCCAGAGATATATTCAAGGGCGGGTTCGGTTTTTTTGATTAGTTCATAATCGTTATTCCGAAACCTGATTCTTCGGCCGGATTGATATCCCTCGTAAGCTTTGGATGTTGTGCCGGGATTAATCCACAAAGTGTTGGTGGCCGATGACGCAAACTGGCTACGCATGCCGTTTTCCAATCCCTGTCCAACCCCCAGGAGAATGATCAGCATAAAGATGCCCCAGGCTACACTGAATCCCGTTAAAAAGGTGCGTAGCTTGTTTTTCTTTATCGTAGTGTATATTTCCTGCCAGCTATCCGGATTAAGCATCTTACTAAGAATCAGGTTATTGAATTACTTTGATTTCTTCATCACCGGTGAGCCCGGATTTTACTTCGATATTAATGCCATCGCTTAAGCCCACTTCCACCTCTCTTCTGTCAAATTGGTTTTCCTGGGTTTTTACTTCGACGTAAGGCTGTTCGCCGTCAAATTGGACCAATCCTTCTTTTATGGCCATCACACTATCGCGCCGCTGTAAAACAATATCCGCATTGGCACTGTATCCGGCCCGTATAAAGGTGGATTCTTTAAGGTCTACCGCCGCTTTTATTTCAAACTGAACGGCCCCGTTTTCCTCCACCCCTTTGGGACTGATATATTCGATTTGGGCATTAAATTTTTCTTTGTCGATAGCTCCGATCGTTAATATTAGGTCCATGTTTTCATGGATTTTTCCTACCTCGGTCTCGTCAACTTTTCCTTCAAAAACCATTTGGTTCATGTCTGCTACCGATGCAATCGTAGTACCATCATTAAAATTGTTGCTTTCGATAACCGAGTTGCCAATCTCCACGGGCACATCCAATACCATCCCGTCAATGGTGGAGCGGATAAGCGTGTTGGAGGCTTTGTCGGCTTCTTTCCTTACCCCCTTTTTTATTAGTTCGAGGTTGTTTTCGGCCGCTTTCACATCTTCTTTGGCTGACTGATAACTTGTTTTGTATTCCAGGAATTCGGCTTCAGAGATGACCTCTTGTTCGTAAAGTTTTTTCCTGCGTTGAAAGTCTGTTTTTGCTTTATCGCAGCGGATTTTCGCTTTTTCAAGGCGTGACTCTGCCTCGTTAAGGTTAACCATGTTAGGGATGATTTTTACCTTGGCGATGAGCTGGTTTTCTTTTACCACATCCCCGGGTTGCACGTATAGTGTTTGAATAATACCGGAAATTTGGGGTTTGATTTCAATTTCCTTCCGTGGCACTACAGAGCCGGTAGCCACTGTTTTTTTGACAATATCAGTGTAATAAGGTTTCTGGGTTTCAAATACCTCAGGTTTACTTTTCGACTTGTCGTAAAGATAAACAATAGTTCCGGCAAAAATTGCTAAAACAATTGTCCACAGGGAGATTTTCAATACCTTTTTCATACTGTCAATAATTTGGGATTTTCAATTCGTTTATTTCTTAGTAATTGTTTTTTGAGCAAGCCACTTTTCCCGGTCACCATTATAGATATTCTTCTCAATTAACCCGTCTTTCAGATGGATAATCCGGTCTGTCATAGCTGCAATGTCGTGTTCGTGGGTTACAATAATGACCGTTATGCCTGTTTCATTCACTTCTTTCAGGATATTCATCACATCGTAGGAAGTTTGCGTATCAAGAGCTCCCGTTGGCTCATCTGCCAGTATTACTTTGGGTTGCGCTATTATAGCCCTGGCAATAGCAAGGCGTTGTTTTTGACCCCCGGATAGCTCATTGGGAAGGTGTTCGGCCCACTCTTTCAGACCCATTTTTTCGAGGTACTCCAGGGCCAGGTTGTTACGTTTTTTGCGGTTGATTTTTTTGTAGTACAACCTAAAATCGGTTTTTAATTTTAATAACGATGAATAATTTTTGATTAAACGTTTGTTTGTTAATATTTTTTGTTGTAATTTTATCGTTATCAAAATTAATAACCATGTCATACACTATTGAACAAACCATTAAGGGC
>JAIPAH010000144.1 GCA_021740175.1 Bacteroidales bacterium | reverse complement strand
ATTATATTAAGAAGTTATGCGGTTTTTAAAGGGTAGTTTATCTTTTCTTTTAGAAGAAAAAACAGGCAGAAACATTGCGAAAGGTAAAGGTCATCCCTCTTGATATTGGGGGGTCTTAACGTTCACCGTGAATTGCTGAGAAAGCAGGAGAAACCATTCTACCAGCAGGTGTACTCATTGCTCTGGCAGGGCACCTTTTAACACAGGCGAATAAACAAGAAGAGAATGCCCAGAAACGTTCGCACTTCTATTTAGATTCGTGCATCCAGGCTTATGAAGAGGCAATGGCCTTGTTACGGGATGGAAACAACAATAGAACCACATGGATCGCCGCAGGTCGGGCCTTGACACATGCCAAGGAGCTTTCCAAGTTCATTGTAAATGAAGAACACCTCAGGGTATTGGAGCTTTATAAATTAAAATACCGGAATTTTTTTCATGATATGCTTGCAAATAAGCCAGCAGCCTTTTTCTATGGAGCCGATGATCCGACCGTGCCCCTGAATCAGGCGGCTGCAGATTCCAGTGCCCCAGAGGATCGTTCAGACAAGATATTAACAAGCACTGTTAAGGAATTGTCAGAGGAATCAATTTACGCAGTTTGGGAGGCCGCCCAGTGGCCTCATGACTTTGATGAAGAGCTAAGAAGATTTACCACAGAGGAAAGGGACAAGTTATTAGTGCTGTATCCTGGGTTGTATAGGTATCTTGAGCATAAAGACACATATCACACGGCATCTGGGCAGGTATTTCCCAAAAACAATAATGGGGATGAGATGTCCTGAGTAAATTCTTGATCAGTGAAAACCGTTTAAGTCATGGTCATAAATCAAAGCTTGCCTAAATCATGAAGAAGGATTTTAAATGGGTAAGGTCGGATGGCAGATCCTCAGCGAGTTGGAGATCAGCGACAACGCGCTTTTCCTTTACCGCTTTATGGATTATCCAAAGTTTGAACATTTAATAAAGACGAGCACTTTGTATATGGCGCCCTCATCAGAATTTAAAGACGGGATTGAGGGGCATCATACATTCCGAGATCACCAAGGATGGGATGAACAATTGGAGGTCTGGGGCCTTGATCCCAAAAGCCGAGAGGTGGCAAAACAGGCAAAAGGTACAATTGCAAGCCACAATCGAGGTGCTGTTGTGATTAGTTGCTGGACTATGGAATCTGCACGTGATCCTCGTTTGTGGAAGGAGTATACCAGATCCTCCGAGTCTGTGGCAATTGAAACTACGGTGGGAAGGCTTCGTCAAGCACTAGGCTATGATTTTCTCATAATTCCTGTTTGTTATTTAGACTACAACAGAGAACAAATACCTAAAAAACACTCACTTTTGCCATTTTGTTACAAAAGAGAATGTTATGCTTGGGAAAAGGAGGTGAGGGTGATTGGCGAGATTGAAACCGGGAAAAAAATTGGAACACCTCGAAAAGTTCCGGTTTCCCTCAACACCCTTATTTCAAAAGTTGTGCTCCACCCGGAGTCTCATAAATCCTTTGTCACCTCGGTTCGTTCTCTGGTGCGTGAAAAAGATCCTGACGCAATATATGAAGTTTTGGAGTTATAAGATCAAGGAAAACCTTGTTTTTTATTCATATTTTCCACTCGATCCATAACTTCCAAGATGTATTAGGCGTCAAAAAGACCTAACTTGCTTGGTGGGGTAGCCGCGCTTATAGCCATAGCCCTAATGGTGCGCGGGTTTAAGGGCAATAACATAGAGGCAGCTTTAGGCCCAAAAGACAATGCGTAATTTCTTTTGCCGCTATTATTTGCAATGCGTGGACCGGGCAGCACACGAAGATGCCGATAAGCTCCCATGCGCTTCCTGTTCATATCGGCATGATACCGGAGGCAAAAAGCAAATCACAACCGAGGACCCCGCCGGATGTCAGGCTTTAATTGTGGCGATATTCGCAAAAACCTATAATGAGCACCGTCCGCACACCTGGCGGACCCGTTTCATTGAGGCTACAACTCACAAAGAGGCCACAGGAACACCGTTTACCCCTTGGGCGGATCGAGATTAAAAAATAATTGACATCTCAGGCGGGGCTGGTATGGTTGACTCATCCTTAAATCGAAAACCGGAAGGACCTCCGTAAATGGTCTATTTTTATTTGATGGAAAAATTTTTACACGCCCTGGTAGCCGGTATCCGTAAGGACCGGGCGGCCCGTTTTCGAGCCGTAGGACTGCCAGGGCGTTTTGTTTTTGAAAGGGAGGTTATCATGGATCAAAATATTAAACAGAGAATTAATGAGGCCGAAACCTACCGGGAAAAAGCCATTCTTTATCTGCTGCTGGCTTTCGATGATGACAATGACGAGCGGATAAAGCATGTTTACGAAAACATCAAGCTTATTTCGCAGGGAGGGCAATCATGAAACGTGACCACATAGACCATGAAACCATTGAGCACGTCTGGGAACTTAAAAAATCCGGTATGGATGTCGTGAAAGTGTTTGATGCCGTTCTCAAGTGGGCTGACCAGGGCATAACACAGGCAGAAATTATGAGGCCGGAAAACATTGAGAGGCTGCGGGCTATCGGGCGCGGGGAAGTGGCCGCGTGAACGGTTGCTTGTGAAGCCGGCCGGGGCGATCCTGGCCGGCTTTTTTTATTTCCAAAAAAAATAACCAACAGAACAATACTCACTTAAAGATACCGGCTAATGGGGAGGTAGCAATTGGCGTATTTATGCTGAAGCCAAAAGGTCCGGTAAAGATTTAGGTGGTGCCTTTCAGTACCTTTAGGGGCTTATCCTTTTTCGCGTTCTGATTCAATCAGCTCTATTTCCTCTTCTGTTAGGCTATATAGCCTATAAACAAAGTGGTTAATTTGATCGTCAACGGCTTTGATTTGTCGCTGAATCATAAGCTTGTCATTTGGGGTTGAAGTGGTGTTTAACTTTTCGTGAAGGGCAATAATCCTTTTCACCATTGATTCCATCTCAGTTTGTAGATCCCTTTCGGTTTTTATATCAACATTAAGAGCTCGAATAGGAATGCTGCGAAGTTGAGGGGGTCCGATGTTTAAATATCCACCTTGCATTTTATTGCCGCCGAAGACGCTTTTAAAGTAATAATCAATTAAAGAACTGTTCAAAATACCAAGAAGATACAGTAAATTGTAAGGTGAAAATATAATGGAAGTAGATTTTCCAGCAAGAATATCGCCCTTGTCATCTATCATGCATTCTAAGTGTTTAGTCATACCTGCAACAATTATTTTTTGGTATTCTGCTTGCTCTCTCCGTTTTTTGGGTAAGTATTTCTTTTTGTCCTCGGGTATACAAGGATGGTGGTAAGCGCTTCCTATATACCTTAATTTTTTATGTCCCCACAATGAGTTATATCTATCTATTGTTCCGCTATTAATAACTTTAAAGCCCAAATTTCTCTCATCTGGACATTCGTGTATAAGGCTTTGAATCTCATATGCTTCTGATACCGTAGCCGCTCCAAAAACGGAGGCAAGAGATTCTAAGGGCGGGAATTGGGATTGCATGCGCTCAACAGGGCCATTTTCGTTAATATCTGAGAAAATTGGCCAACCTGTTCGAGAGCTTGAAAAATATTTTTTATAATCAAGTTGTTCAGTTTTTATGATTTTTTCATTGTTAGAAGTGTTCTTCATTCTTTCATAATGCACTGCTTTATTCTTTGGTTCTGACTTTTGAGACAAATAAATTATCGGATAAACCGATACAGGGAATACCGGTACATGGGAATAATCTCTTATTGAGATTAAGGTATTTTCGCTGGAAATCATCGCTCTTGCTCCAGCAGCATAAGCAGCAGCTCCCAGTTTATTTGGAACAATCATGCTTGTTAAACCTCTATGTCTACAAAGGCTGATTGCTTTTTCTATGAAGACACAAAAAATATCCCAATTTCCGGTTGCTGAGAGATAAATTTTATTGCAGTAGCTACGAGTCAAAGGAAGATACTTTGTCATCCATTCGGAATCAATGTAAGGGGGGTTGCCAATGACTGCATCAAAACCCCCATCTTTCATTATTTCAGGAAATTCATTATTCCAGTCAAAAGCATTTACGCTATATATATCTTCTTCAGAAAATTCCAAGTGTTGACGATAGAGGTCAGGTCCGATTAGTGAATTACCGCATTTGATATTGTTTCCTAAATCTGGCAAGATCCTTTCTTGAAAAAGAGATAGTTGTTTACCGATACTTTCCTCATCTTCACCCTCTAAGACTTTTAAAAGCAGGGAAAGTTTTGTCACTTCAACGGCTTGCGGGTCTACGTCTACACCATAGATGTTATTGATCAGAATGCGTTTTCGTTCCTCTGTTGTTAAGCGCCAACCGCCAGATTTAGACTGATATAAACGAGGTGTCCTGCCTTTTGTCCATTTTTCTGGGTCATCTTTGATGTATTGATCTCTATGCCAGTCAAGTAGAAATTGGTAAGCACCAATCAAGAAGGAACCAGAGCCGCAGGCAGGATCTAGAATTTTTATCTTGCTAACTCCCCCTTTAGGCCCTGGCCTTTTTCCCTCCACAAGTTTGCCTACTGTTCCTTTAACTATATAATTCACAATGTAGGTGGGTGTATAATAAACGCCTCCTGCTTTTCGTACTTCTGGCTTTTCCTCAATTTTAGCACGGTTACTGGGAGTTAAATATATCACCTTCCCGAGAAATTGTTCATAAACTTGACCCAGTATTTCTGTCGGTATCACTGAAAATTCATAAGGGCTATCCGGATAGTACAGATTTTTGAAAACATCTTTTAACACTTTATCATCGATTTGAAGCTGAGGGGTTAACCTGTCGTAATTTTCTCGGCCCTTTTCTTTTCTGAAATGGAATAGCCCCGAGTTGTATTTTTCATCGGCTTTCCGGAATAATTCAAACAATCTCTCATAGACGTTATGCCCGTTGCAGAGGGCCATTAATCTTCCATCTCTTTCAATTCCCCTGTCTTCGCAGATTCTCAAGAAGATTATCCTGTCAATGGTTTGTTGGACGGCATAATTGAGTTCTCTTTGGCTCAATGCTGGATTGCGTATGGCAATATTGCGCGCTAAGAGTTCTCGCCATCTCTCAATTTCTTGAAGAAAAACATCATCAACCTCTGCAGTGCCCTTTTTTGCTTTGTTTGATTCAACGTATTTATCAAATGAGCCTTTGAGGATGGATTCTTTGGCAAAAACTCCGTAAATTTCATCCCATCGATCCAGGTATTCAGTATACTTCATATAAAGCACCCTGGAGTGAGAGACCTTATCTTTTTTGTTGGGCTGTTGACGGCAGTCATAAACAGCGAATTCTTCAAAATCAGTCAGAATGCTGAGAGGTAGTTTGCTGCTCCAGGCATAACGCCGAAGCTGAAAGGCAGGATGAATATCTTCTTTTATGTTTATTGATGGTTTTTTAGCCTCCACGAAAAATTTTCGTACGCCATTGATGGTGAAGCAGTAGTCCGGAGCTTTCGTGGCACCCCCCACTTTTATGGAGGCTTCATGCTGAACGTCTTTATAAGCTTCGGCATATCCCTGCTTATTCTCCATGTCCCATCCCAAACATTCAAAAAACGGGTCAATGAACTCTTTTCTGAGCTGGTATTCTTTGTAATTGCCTTTTTTGTATGCCTCCAAATTATAGGAGAACCGTTCAACCAATGCTTTGATCTTATCCGGAGCTTCCATGTTTCACCTTTATAACCGTATTATTCGATTTATGTGTAATCTGTGACTCTATTTGTAAGATTTCCTTCATAGGGTACGATATAATTTGACTTTTTTCAATAAGGGGAGGGAGACACCGCGTGAGACAAGCCAAATGCGCTTTATAATAATGCAAGCTCCATATGCCAGCAAACGATAAATAAAATTGACCAAATAAGAAGGCGGCCTTTTTACGGGCCACCTTAACTTATTGATTTTGCAGGTGCCCCGGCAGGGATCGAGCCAACGGCACATAGCATAGGAGTATAACTGAATATTATATTTGATTTGAACTGTGGAAAATTCCGCCGGGCAATCAAAAGCCATAGAGTTTAGTTTTGTCAATGCAGAGCTTTATTCGGTTGAAGTTAAGAGCCTTGCTTCGCCTCTCTTTTAAAAACTCCTTCCTTCAACCAATTTGTTCATCACGCGATCTTCCATGTTGCAGCAGCAAGATTTATAGGGCAGATCCACATGCTTATTGACAAGGGTTTTGACAATGTTTTTTCACATTGAGATGCTCACAAAAATTAAAGATTAACATGTGGTGACCGATACAAGAAATAAAGATGTCTGATTTGATGGAATGAATTTCGGCACGGTTCACGCACTCGATTTTGCAATTGAATTAATTTTATGGTATTCATGTAACAGATAGGATAATAAAGCGAAAGTTCATAAAAATCAAATGCTTTCGATCTAACCAGCGGAGTGTATTTATGGCGTTAAAGGATCGTGTCGGAATTTATAAAGAGATTGAAGCGATCAGGGAGGGGCGGCCCCTTGTGGTTTATGTCACAAGCCTCCGTCCAGGGGCTACAGGTAATATGGCTGGAGATGTGATTCCAGAAATTATTGATCAGATACAGAAAGTGCCCGAAGACAATACGGAGATTGATCTCTTTATTGAATCTACGGGTGGTGATCCATTGGTGTCTTGGCGAATTATTACCTTGCTCAGGGAAAGATTCACGAAGATTACGGCATTGATTCCATACTGCGCCTATAGCGCTGCCACTTTGCTTTCTCTTGGCTGTGATGAAATATTAATGGGTAGATATGGAAGTTTAGGACCGACTGACCCACAAATAAATGTCACAAGAAAAGACGGCAGTAGAGAGTCCTTTGCTTACCAGGACATTGTTTCATATTTAGGCTTTGTTAAAGATAAGGCCCAACTAACAGAGCAGGCCTACGTAAAGGATGCATTTAATGCATTGTGCTCACAAATCGAGCCTTCTGTGTTAGGTGCTTCAAGGAGAAGCAGCAAACTGTCCATTGTAATAGGGCAGAAATTATTAGAAACACACATGACTGGCGCTGATGAAAAAAATCAAGCGGCTAATATAGCGAAAAATTTAAACGAAAGTTACTTTAGTCATGGGCACGCGTTAGGGAGAAAGGAAGCGAAGGAGATTGGATTAAAGATTAAAACACCTGATCCGGATCTTGAGAATAAAATGTGGGATGTGCATAGAGACATCGAAGCTGACTTGCAGGTGCGCGAAAGCTATGACCCTTTATCTTTTTTCTTTTCAGTTAAGGGGACCGAGAAATATTTGCAATCTCCGCCGCCATTACATATCCCCCCGCAGGCCAATCCCCAGCAGGTACAAACTGAAATTTCTAAATATATAAACCAGCAATTGCAATTCCAAGCGCCAGAAGTCGAGAATACTTTAAAGTATGCCTTAGTTGAAAGCCAAAGATATGCGTCATGTTTCGAGGTCAAAAATAAAATCTTAGTCAGTCGTCTTCCTGATTTACAATTTCAATGTAAGCAGGTGGCAATAGATACAGGATGGAAGGTAAAAGAATTTTAATTCGAACAAGGGGGACCCATGTTAGAAACCAACCCACAGGATGGCAGGCAAAAGCATTTTCTGACTCCATATTCAACAACGATAAGTTCTTCAAATGATAACCCTTATCAATACAAATCCCCTGACATGGAGAATCAAAGGATAGAGGAAGTAGATGAAAACAGAACCTACGTATTAATTGACCAATATGTCTGGGAGATAATAAATTATAGGCCTGAGTAAAGATTATCGATTCCTTAGGAAGCGCGCAGCCCCAAAAAAATTGTTAGGAAGAATAAGGTTTTAAGCCGGGCAGAAATGTCCGGCTTTTTATTCTTGTCCTTCACGTAAAATTTTGTTAGTTCGTTACAGGCTAAAATTGAGATTGAGAATAGCCCATCAGAAAAATTTGGGGGTATTTTTGGGGGCGTTTTCAGAAACCTAAAAGCAGAAAAGCAATTAAAATAGCTGGTTAAGGGTTCATTTCGAATCCTGGTGGGCCCATATCAAAAGATCGGAAAAGATGACATACCGGTATCAAAAAACATAAGCAAAAAAAGGCGTGGGCGGAGACTGCCCCACGCCTTTTTTATTATGGGGCATGCAGGAAATGACAGAGGCGGTATCAATGCACGTATCAGATATCATGGCGATCATGGCGGAGATGGCACCTCCGCACCTGGCCGAGGACTGGGACAATGCAGGCCTGCAGTTCGGTGATCCCCGGTGGTCGGTCAATTCCGTTTTTGTCGCACTCGAACCCACTGTTGCCGCTGTAAGTGCGGCGTGCGAAGCCGGTGCGGACATGCTGATCACGCATCATCCCCTGATATTCAAGCCCCTGAAAACCATCAACGTCAGTTCCCCCACGGGTGCCATCATTGAGCGGGCAGCGCGTGACCGGTTGGCCGTGTTTGCCGCCCACACCAATCTGGACA
>JAIPAH010000143.1 GCA_021740175.1 Bacteroidales bacterium | reverse complement strand
TACTGTCTCCTTAATTTATTGTACTTTTGCACCTTCAATTAAGAAAGGAGCAGAATGCAGGAAATAAGAAATATCGCCATCATCGCCCACGTCGACCACGGGAAGACCACGTTGGTCGACAAGATGATTTACCAGGGCAATCTGATTAAAGACCATGAAAAGAAGCAGGAACTTATTCTCGACAGCAATGACCTCGAGCGGGAAAGAGGCATAACCATCCTCTCTAAGAATGTATCCGTGGAATATAACGGGGTTAAGATTAACATTATCGACACACCGGGTCACGCCGATTTCGGGGGAGAAGTTGAGCGGGTATTGAATATGGCCGACGGGGTACTTTTGTTGGTAGATGCCTTCGAGGGGACGATGCCGCAGACGCGTTTCGTACTCTCCAAAGCCCTGGACCTGGGACTGAATCCTATGGTCGTCATCAACAAAGTGGATAAAGCCAATTGCCGTCCGGATGAGGTGTACGAAGAGGTTTTTGATACGATGTTTGCGTTGGGCGCGGACGAGGAACAGCTTGATTTCCCGGTAGTTTACGGCTCGGCTAGGGATGGCTGGATGGCTTATGATTATAAACAGCCGACGAAGAATATCATCCCCCTTTTTGAAAGTATCATGAAGTATATCCCGGCACCGCGGCAGCAGGAAGGCACGCCGCAGATGCTGATCACCTCGCTGGATTATTCCTCCTATGTGGGACGTATCGCCATCGGGCGCCTCAATCGCGGCAGGCTTAAAGAGGGCATGAATGTGTCGCTGGCTAAGCGCGATGGGGTAACGGTCAAAAAAACCCGCATCAAAGAATTGCACAGGTTTAAAGGCCTCGGAAGAGAGAAGGCGAAAGAAGTGGAATCAGGCGATATTTGTGCCATAGTGGGAATTGAAGGTTTTGAAATCGGCGATACGGTTTGCGATTTGGAAAAGCCCGATCCGCTAACGCCCATTGCCATTGACGAGCCTACCATGAGCATGACCTTTACGGTGAACACATCTCCCTTTTACGGGAAGGAAGGCAAATATATTACTTCACGCCATCTGAAAGACCGCCTTTACAAGGAGTTGGAAAGAAACCTGGCGCTGCGTGTCGAAGATACGGATGTAGCCGAGAATTTCATCGTGTATGGCCGCGGAGTGATGCACCTCTCGGTGCTGATAGAAACCATGCGCCGCGAAGGCTATGAACTGCAGGTGGGCCAGCCCCAGGTATTGTACAAAACGATAAACGGCCAAAGATATGAACCTGTGGAGGATATGCACGTGGAAGTGCCGGATGAATACTCCGGAAAGGTGGTGGAAATGGCCAATCGCCGCAGGGGTGAATTGATTGAGATGAAAGCAAAGGGCGACCGCACGCATTTAAGCTTTCATATCCCGGCAAGGGGCATCATTGGTTTACGTACCAACATGTTGACAGCCACGGCGGGTGAAGCGGTTATGAATCACCGTTTTTCCGGTTACGAACCCTATAAAGGAACCATCGAAGGCCGCCATAATGGATCGCTTATAGCCATGGAGACCGGTGTGGCTTTTGCTTACGCCTTGAACAAATTGCAGGACCGCGGGAAGTTTTTCGTACATCCCCAGCAGGAGATTTATGCCGGACAGGTCGTGGGAGAGAACAATAAAACGGACGACTTAATGGTAAAGGCCACCAAGACCAAAAAGCTGACAAACATCCGCGCTGCCGGAAGCGACGATAAGGTCAGGCTGGCACCTCCTGTGGACTTTTCTCTCGAAGAAGCGATCGAATTTATTAAAAACGATGAATACGTGGAAGTGACGCCTAAGGCTATCCGTTTGCGCAAAATCTACCTGAACGAACATGAACGCAAGCGTTACGAAAGAGTGGATGCTGAGTAACCGGGAAATCAGCTCAAAAGCAGGAGTTAACGGGGAAAACCTTTGACGGTTTGCATAAAGTTCTTTAACTTGCAGGGTGAAAAACAGGTGACTTCAGGGAAGGCCCGGTTTGTTGACCATTTTGAAGTTACGGGCACCGGATTTTCGGAGTTAACAGGGTATTTCATTAGTCTCGGGTAGATGAGTGCAATGGATGGTGATGGCCGGGAGGGAAGAGCTGCGACGCTGTTCGGCAGCGGCTGAGAAAGACGGAATCCCGTACTGAGGAAACTGCTTCCGGCAAGCTTCGCTGTGGCACCTATCCCGGAAACAAATCACACACAACGACAGATAAATGCAGAAAGGTCACATTTCCAATTTATTGCGAAAACTACGGTTGCTACATCTGACGGACCGGGTAAGGTATTACCTGCAGCGTTTCGAAAACAGGAAAGTAAACCGGGAGTTCAAGATCAATAACCCCGATGTAAAACTACCCCCTGATTACCTGATATACGAGTCTTTTCGGATAAACTACCGGAAATATTATACCGATAGCCGGGAGACTGCCAAATGGCTGACCGGTTATTTCAGGAAGCATATCGACTTAAAGAACAAACGGGTCCTCGACTGGGGCTGCGGGCCGGGGCGTATCATCAGGCACCTGCCCGAGGTTATAGGTAATGGCTGCGAATTTTACGGAACTGATTACAACCAAAAATCCATTGACTGGTGTGCGGAAAACCTGGACGGCATTCATTTTCATAAAAATTCGCTGGTGGCCGAACTGCCCTATGAAGATAACTTTTTTGATGTGATTTACGGGATATCGATCTTTACCCACCTGTCCGAAAAGATGCATTATGACTGGTACAACGAGCTGTTCCGCGTGCTTAAGCCCGGCGGCATCATGTTTATGACCACCCAGGGCGATAATTTTAAGGTAAAGCTGACCGATGCCGAGCGAAAGCAGTATGATGATAACCGGCTGGTGGTGCGGGGAAAGGTGAAAGAGGGCCATCGCACGTATTCTGCTTTTCATCCTGAAGGTTTTATGCGAAAGCTGTTTGCCAATGCCGAAATCCTGGAGCATGTCACCACTCCGGGTACGGGAAAAGCACCGCCGCAGGACATCTGGATTATAAAGAAAAAAGGCTCTAAAATAGATATGGGTTGATTTTGTTTTAAGGTAATTATTTCGCCTGGTTGGATAAAGCGGAGCAGTATGAGCACGTATACCGGTTTAATCAGAACCATCACTCATTCCCGCAGACCTTAAATACTTCGCTGGCGTGCCAGACGAGGAAGCGAGGAAGAGAAAGTCAAGTTCGGGGTAATGTTGTTTCCGACCGGGTGGAATTTGATTTCGCCCCGTTGGGGCTTTGAAGATAATTGTTTTGGCCTTATTACCTGGGGCTATCATTCCAGGCTATTGATCACGCCGCGCTGTGGTATTTTTATAATCAATGATTGATGAAATCCGTTGGTTTGCAACTAAGTCGAAGCGCCAACGGCGCGTCTGTCAATAGTTTACCCCGTGAAATCCGGAGAAGGAGGAAATTTCATGGGGCCCAGCCCCGTTGAAATAACTATCCTCATTATCATTCGGATAGATTTCACGGGGTAAAGGTCCAGGCCTTGGGTGAAAGGAATAGAGAATGATTTCAAAGCCCTGAAAGGGCTAAATATAAACGGAAACAAATTTTAAAATATGATTAATCCCAAATATACCGTTCATCATATGGGATATTGTTTTTTTCCAAAAAAGACAGGAACTCTTCCTTAAAAGTCCATATCTTGTGGTGTTTCGGCTGATTGATGATATATTTTTTTACCGTTTCAATATCCGTGGGATTTACAGAGAAAGAACCGTACCCTCTTTGCCAGTAAAAATTTTTGAAGGCTTTTCCTTTAGTTTTCATCCATTTGGAGGATTGGGATTTTAGTTGTTCCATAAATTTAATCAACAGCATTTTCCCGGAAAGAAGGCATAGGACATGCACATGGTCTTTGTGCCCTCCGACAATGACGGGATAAAACGCAAGATTCCTGCAGATTCCGCCCAAATAGTGGAATAGTTCATCCTGAATATCTTCAGTGATAAAAGGCTGCCTGTCTTTGGTACTAAATGTAATGTGGCTGTAGTTGTAAATAAATGATTGTGGCATGATTTAAAAGTTTTGGTTTTATAGAATTATAAAGATATTCTATATGATTAAGATAATCAAGCAGGAGATGAAAAATGCGAAAATTAATTTGAATTTGTCTCCCGGAAGTGTTGGTATTGTTTTGATTTCGCCCCGTTGGGGCTTTTTGTAATCAATGATTGATGAAATTCGTTGGTTTGCAACTAAATCGAAGCGCCAACGACGCGTCTATCAATAGTTTACCCCGTGAAATCCGGAGAAGGAGGAAATTTCATGGGGCCCAGCCCCGTTGAAATAACTATCCTCATTATCATTCGGATAGATTTCACGGGGTAAAGGTCTTGGCCCTGGGTAAAAGGAATGGGAAATGATTTCAAAGCCCTGAAAGAGCGAAATCAACCATCCCGTAAACAGGGGAAATTACCCGTTGCCATAGGCCTTAAACACCTCGTTGGCGTGCCAGGTGAGGAAGTCGGGTTCGGGGTAGTGTTGTCTGCGGCGGGTGGAATCTGATTTCGCCCCGTTGGGGCTTTGAAGATAATTGTTTTGGCCTTATTACCTGGGGCTATCACCCCAGGCTATTGATTGCGCCGCGTTGCGGCTTATAAAAACACTCTGGCGGCAATGGTTTATATATCTTTTGGGGCTATCCCTCCAGGCCTTGTAAAATATTTTCTTTCGTTTGATTTCACAGGGTAAACTATTGATCGCATCGCGTTGCGGCTTTTTTTTGTAATCAATGATTGATGAAATTCGTTGGTTTGCAATTAAATCGAAGCGCCAACGGCGCGTCTGTCAATAGTTTACCCCGTGAAATCCGGATAAGGAGGAAATTTCATGGAGCCCAGCCCCGTTGAAATAACTATCCTCATTATCATTCGGATAGATTTCACGGGGTAAAGGTCTTGCCCCTGGGTAAAAGGAGTGGTGAATAATCTCAAAGCTCTGAAAGAGCGAAATCAACCATCCCGTAAACAAGGGAAATTACCCGTTGCCATAGGATTTAAACACCTCGTTGGCGTGCCAGGTGAGGAAGTCGGGTTCGGGGTAGTGATGTCTGCGGCGGGGGAGGAGGATGGGTTGGTTTTCGAAGCTTTCTTAGAATATCTAAAAATATGGATATTAATATTTCCCTTTTTCCGGAATAACGTGTCTTACCCCACCTTTCGGATTGTCCATATCTCCTCTATACCTTGGTATTAAGTGAATATGGGTATGAAATATGGACTGTCCGGCAGGTTCATTCACATTGAATCCGATATTAAACCCTTCCGGTTTATATCTTTCCTCCAAAATCTCTTTTACCCTGTTCACTACAATCCATATACTTTGTTGCCGGTTTACTGAAAGATCAAAATAATTTGGAATATGCTTTTTTGGAATAACTAATGCATGACCTTTAGTAACCGGAAAACTATCGAGAATACTATAGACCATTGCACTCTCTGTGATAAATTCTAATCTAGTTCCCGGATTGCAAAATGAGCATTCACTAGTTTTTGGAATATCGGTGATTCTCTGGTATTCGTATATCTCCACAAAATCATTTTTGAACACACTCTTATAAGGTAATACGACATTACATTGATAAGTATATTCTTTGTGAATTTTGTGCATTCGGTATCCTTCATACTTGACATCTCTTCTAACGGCGAAATATGCTTTTCCATTTTGTTTTAACAATTCGCTTATTTCCATTAAAACTTGTGTTTGTTCCGGTCTTTCCAAAACATTCAGGACATAGGAGCATATAATGGTATCATATTTTTTTTCGGGCAAATCAGGGAAATAATACTTATCATATTTATCAATTTTAGGAACCCCGTTTTTCATCAGAATATCCGCATCATTTCCAAAACCACACCCATAATCTAAGATCGCGCCTTTTAAATAGCCATTTTGATAAAGCCAACGAACGGGAAAAGAGAGCTTTTTTCTTTCTTTCGCTGTTAGGTGATTGTATATGTTTTTTCTCCGTTTCATTTTTTTTGGATATAAAAAGGCTCATAGCCCAATTCTGTAATTAAAAAATCCGACTTTTCCATTAATCTGTCTAAACTTTTCTCTTTCCATTCATCATATGTATTAAACAGATTGCCTAAAAGAGAAACTTCCACTTCATTTTGAAAAATTTGAGGAAAATGGGTGTTGTATAAGTCCCAATAATTGAAAATGAGATTTTTACTTTCCTGGAGCAATTTCGGAGAGGGGACCATGTCTCTTTTACTTTGGTTACTGTGTGGTTTAGTTGGAAGGAGATTCCAAAAATCATTATTTCGTAAAAAGGAAAAAGGTAGAACATGATCAATATGATAATCGTTACTTAATTTCTCACCGGTCCATACACAGAAGATATCTTTTTCAATATCAAGTAAGGCTTTTAGAGAATTGATTTTATTATTGTCACGAAAATAGTTTAATTCACTATAGAAAATCGAATATAATTTGTTTTTATCTATCTCACTATTAATGTTGGAAGTATATTCCGCCCATTTGCTAAGCAAAGAATCCATTCCTATTAAATATTTACCCATGACACGAAAAGCCTCATAATATTGCATAGGAATAGTGTAGCTTCCTGAATAGCTAATGATGTTGAACAAATTAATATCAGTTTTTAATTTTCGAAAATCCCTATCATTATTATAAGTAAATATTCTACCTCCTTGTCCGAATGAACTTCCAATAAAGCTCATCGGTTGTTTTTGAATAGTGTCTTGAAGCTTATCTATGAGTGCATAAAGTTTATCATATATTGGATTGGGAATTGATGGCTTCTTTAATGATTCGAAAATTATTTCATAGCCAGGTCCGATATTCTCTTTGTAATAATTTATAACATCATTATAAATACCCCTGAAAGCAAGGGTTCGGCTAGAAATCGTTTGTTGAGCAATAAAACTAGAAGATGCAAATATGGGATAATAGTATTCCATCCATTTAATGA
This sequence comes from Bacteroidales bacterium, assembly GCA_021740175.1. GTDB lineage: Bacteria > Bacteroidota > Bacteroidia > Bacteroidales > JAIPAH01 > JAIPAH01. Next base: position 1,508 of record JAIPAH010000143.1, on the reverse strand, counting down.
CTTGAAGTCCCATTGGAATCGTGGCTTTATAAGGGTCTTTATGTATAAATTGATCATACTCATCAATGCTTTCTATAGTAGCTCTCAGCAAAGCGAATTTATATGTCGAAGACTTACTTTCTCTATGTATTATTGTCGATATATTTTTCAGAACTTCTTCTTGCATTTCTATCCCTTAAATTTATTTTCAAAATGTGATATTAAAAACCCCCGATCCGGCAAAAACCTTTCTGGCTCTCTGATAGTTTGGAGATGATAAGGTACAAAAAACCTTTTGTATCCTTCGTTATCCGACTCCAATATCTCTTTACTGACATGAATCTTATACTCTTCGTCGATGGCTATGTGGCCATGTTCAAAGGCTTTGTCGTGGAGGGCGTTTAGCAATAAACCGTTTTTTGGGTTTAGGCGATTACTCTTGTCCTTGGCCCAGGGGATGATGTGACCGGCAATGAGCAGGTCGGGATTTTGGATGTTGGTGATGCAACAACGGTTGTTGTAGGAGGTGAGTATCATGGTCCTGAAGAAGTTTTGGTTGACGCGCGTTTTTACCTTTCTCTCCCGTTCTTTTCCGTCTTTAATCTCTAATTCTTCTGATTTTTCTAGGTTTTGGTTTTTATAGCGGGCTAGTAATTTTTCGCTTTCGAATGCCAGTTCATCCCAGTTTTCAAAAAACTTATTCCAGATTTCTTCATCATTTTTACTTCTATTTGCCGCTCCTTTGACCCCTCTATTTTGCAAAGCGGGATCTAAGCTCGCAAAATTGCTTAGCTTCCATGAAACTGCATTAGGGCTTCTACCAATAAGATTTGCCAGTTCAATTATTTGTGGAGTGTTCCTGTCAATCTTACCAAAAGGAATCTTGCAATACAGATTAAAGGCAAGGATAAGTTCTTCCCGGGTCCATAAATTTTGCGCCATTGATGATAGGTTTTTATGAAGCTATATTAATTGCACTTTATCTTTCACAAAGACTTTTCTAAAATCAGAATTTTTTGGCTTTTTTCCAAATCCTATCTTATTTATGATGTATTTTTATATGCTCTCAACTTTGTGAAAACTTCTCCATACCCCTCAGGACGAGTCACAAACACGGGAGTTTCATCTATCCCCTCCAAAAACCCCCGCTCATTTTGCATACAGAAATCACCCGATAAATTGAACCCCGCTCAAAATTCTCTCCAAAAAGATTTTACCGGCCCCGTTTGTGATTTTCAAAAAAGTTCCCGTATATTGGAAGCGCTGAAAAATGTGACGGGATGAAGTTTTCTCCGGATAAACGGCGTTGCGCATCTTTTTGAACAGAAGTTGCGGAACAACTTGACAGCGGGCGGTATACACGGGAACAGATACCGGGGAACGAATCATGGCATGCTATGGTAGCGTCAACCCTTAAAACAACCTAAATTAATCGAATATGAGACAAACAATTCTAATAGGATTCTTTTTTATGGCCGTATTAAGTGTCTGCGGCCAGTCCGCTTCCGATTCCATCAAGGTGAAGGAAG
>JAIPAH010000142.1 GCA_021740175.1 Bacteroidales bacterium | reverse complement strand
TTTTGCCGGCGAAATTCTTCACTAAAATAACGATTTCTACGCTGCCTTTCGGTTAATTTTTTATAATTCTCTCGCGTTGCCATGTTGACTGTTTTGATTTATAACTCGATTTAGGTCAACATATTTAGGCAACCACATATAATCCATGTCTGCAATATCTTTACTTATTTCATTGCGTTTTTTTCGCATGAATTCAACAGCATCAAAATCTTTTTTAGTGTTCGTTTTCATAGTCTATCATTTCCTTTGGTGAACGAATTTCTATTGTTGGGTATCCCTATTTTAAATTTATAAAGATACTCATTAGCATTTCTCATATAAAATTTATACTCGTATTCTTTTTGCCTTGCCTTTAAAACTTAAAACATTGAAACTTAGTAACCCCTCTGAATTTCCCTTTCCAAAAGGGGAGACTTTAAGATCGATTCGTCATAGCTAAATGATTTTGTTGTGAAGTGAAAGTTTTGCATTATATTGTGTATTCCATAATAAGCTTTCAAAATATAAAACTTACGCACTTAAACACATAAAAACCTAAACACAAAAAACTTACAAACTTACAAACCTAAAAACCTACAAACTTACAAACTTAAAAACTTACAAACTTAAAAACTTACAAACCTCTCTACTTAGCCTCCATAGCCACCCGCTTCTTCTGGATACGCTTCAGGTTATTGAGCAGGTCGATGTTGGATTGCACCAGGTAATATACCGGTAGCATTACACTCAATATCGCTGAAGGTAATACCACATGGGGGTCTTCAAAAAGCCCCATAGCCATTACCGATGCAAATCCAGCATTTTTCATGACCAAAATCAGTTTATTACTGATAATCAGGTGAGGGTCTATCCGGCGGGCATTCAGGTATACCTGGAACAAATAACCCAATCCGAACATCATAAACACCACTATAAGAAAGGGAATGATGGCTTCCAGCGTGTTATTGAAAAGAAGACTGCGTGTGATACCAATAACCGTCATGGCCACCAGGAGAAATCCATAATCGATCAGGATACTGCGGTGTTTTTCAATAAAGCCATGAACGGGTTTGATTCTGAGCAACCGGGACACCAACATGGGGACTGCCAGCATTTTTAATATCAACGTAACCACAGCCATAGGGTCGATGGCACCTTGCGCGGAAAAAATCATGATAATCACAGGCGCCAGCACAATCCCGGCGATGTTGCCACCGACAATACCGACTATGGAAAACTGAGCATCCCCCTTGAGATTAATGGAAAAAGGAATAACCGCTATGGCCGGCGGGGTTGCTGCAATAACCACGAAGCCCAGCTTAAAAGCCTCGCTACTGATAAAAAGATTGGCTAATGTGAGTACAATGGCTCCGTATATGAAGTAGTTCACCAGAACTGTTACCCCGATGGGTTTCAGGTTCTTTTTAAGCGGCAAAAGCTCACGAAAGCGAAGGCTCGATATGGACACGGCCAGTATCGCACCTATGATATAGGGTGTATAGTTTTCTAAAAAGGCTACTTCTTCTCCGAAAATCAATCCCAACGTTATCCCCAGCACCAGGATAAAATTCCTGCTGGTGAGGAGTTTCTCCAATGTTAAATTTCGCATGTTGAACTAATCGGTTTTTTGCAAAATTATGAAATCCCAATGTAAATCCTTGGCTGACTAACGGAGGGTACTTCATATTTGTTCAAACCGGTTCAGAGCATCAACACACGCAGGGCTTTGGAGAATTCTCCCCGGTCCAGGAGTTTTTTGGCATGTTTGTGCAAATGGTGACGTAGAAGCTCTTTATCGTGGTCGTAGCTTTCGATTAATGCGGCTATCTCTTTATCTTTTCTCAGGCTTTTGACTTCTTCACCGTCGGGGAGTTGTTCAATGTTCCCCAGGCGTCCCAGGTCATTTCCGGTTAAGATGTCACTATTTTTAATTTTTTCAGGAAGCCGGTCGATGCCGATCCCTTTTCTGGCCAAAGGTTTTTCCACTTCAAACAGGGCATCGCCGTGGGCTCTAACGTAGTAATTGCCTCCCATGCGTCCGACCAGGTCGATTTTGGTTTGATCGACCGCGCCGTTTTCATCGAAGAGGTCTTCGCGGATGTGGACGTAGACGATTTCGCAGATGACCAGGTTACCGGCCCCGCCCTGGTCGCCGGTTTCTATGACTTCACGGACCTTGCACTCATACTGCACCGGCGATTCTTTGACACGGTAAGGCCGGATTTTTTCAGACGGTTCAGCCGTGAAACCGGCTTTGATGAATTCATTCACACCTTTTTCGTATCCCGTACTGGCCAGGCTAGCTTGCTGTACGATGTCGTAGGTCACCACGTTGATGACCACTTCCGGGACCTCTTTGATGTTTTCGTACGTGTGTTTGGTCGTATTGTCCCGGCCACGCCGCGCCGGAGAAAAAATCAGCGTGGAGGGATTTACCCCGAAAGCGTTGAAATAGCTGAAAGGGGAGAGGTTGGGCTTCCCTTCTTTGTCCACTGTGCTGGCAAAAGCAATGGGCCGGGGACCGATCGTTCCCAGGATGATTTTATGTAAATCCAGGTGATTTATTTGCGTGGGATCAATTTTTCGCATGGTATGTTTTATTTTGCGGGTAAAATTTTCGTTCGTGATTCACCAAACCCGATACGTATCTTGTCATTCTGTGCAAAGCCGCGCATGATGATCGAGTCGTTATCCTGAATAAATTTTCGTTCCTCGCCGTTGGGTAATTTCAACGGGTTGGTTCCTTTCCAGGAAATTTCAAGCATCGAACCAAACGATTCCCGCTCCGGGCCGCTGATGGTTCCTGAAGCGTACATGTCGCCTACGTTGATGTTGCAACCGTTGACCGTTTGATGGGCTAGTTGCTGAGCCATATTCCAGTACAGGTATTTGAAATTCGAGCGGCAAACGCGGTGTTCCTGGCTGTTTTCAGGCTGGAGGAAGACATCCAGTGTGATATCGTAGCTTTTTTTACCCTGGAACTTCAGGTAATCCATGACTTCCGGCTTCTGCTGGGGCCCGTCGGTGCGGAAGGGTTCAAACGCCTCCAGCGTAACAATCCACGGCGAAATGACCGAGCCGAAGCTTTTGGCCAGGAAGGGTCCCAGGGGCTGGTATTCCCATTTCTGGATGTCGCGGGCCGACAGGTCGTTAAACAACACCAGTCCGAAGATGTGATTTTCCGCCTCACCCGTGGTTACGCTTTCACCAAGACCGGTTTTTTTGCCCGTAACAAAAGCCATTTCCAGCTCGAAGTCAAACAGTTTGCACGGGCCGAAAACCGGTTGATCCGAATCGGCCGGTTTGGTTTGTCCTTTGGGGCGGTGGATGTTAGTACCGCTGACGACAATGGAAGAGCTTCGCCCGTGATACCCCACCGGCAGATGCTTCCAGTTTGGCAGCAGCGCATTATCCGGATCGCGGAACATCGTTCCTACATTACGGGCATGCTCCTCGCTGGAGTAGAAATCGGTGTAGTCGCCCACTTCCACCGGCATTAGCATTTCCACGTCATCGGCATCATGCAGGGCCTGGGAAATAAGCTCTTTATCGTTTTTGGCATCCGTATTTTTTTCATCAAAAAGTTCTGCAATGCGGTCTCTCACCGCATTCGTCACCGATTTACCCAGCCCGATAAATTCATTTAACCGGGATTTTTGAAAAACGGTTTTATCGGGGAGTTTCAAACCATCAAAATATCCCTGATTGGCCACTTCCGCCAGGTTTATCACCGTGTTCCCGATACGGCTGCCCACAGCAGGGCCTGTGGTATGGGTTTTAAAAATTCCGAAAGGAATGTTTTGAATCGGAAAATCCGAATCTTTGCTTACCGGAATCCAACTCTTTCTATCCGGGTTGTTTGCTTTTATCATGTGTTGTCTGTTTTTCTTCGAATTGATTACTTCGTCAAGTGAAAATTCCAAATAACAAATCCCAAATTACCAATTAAATCCCAAAATCCAAATTTCAAGACTAATCGAAAGGATTTATGTTTTAATAGTGTATGTTTTTTCCTTTGTGCGACTTAGTGCCTTCGTGCCTTGGTGGCATAAACCGGGAAGAACGCCACAAGGCACTAAGTCGCACAAAGATGTAAAGATAAATATATCCAGCAATATTCATTAAAGCGTTCCGCGGCTTTCCTGCTCGCGCTCAATGGCTTCAAAAAGCGCTTTGAAATTGCCTTTTCCAAAAGATCGGGCGCCTTTACGCTGGATGATTTCAAAGAACAATGTTGGCCGCGGCTCCACGGGTTTAGAGAATATCTGGAGCAGGTACCCATCCTCATCGCGGTCGACCAGTATGCCGAGTTCCTCCAGTGTGTTCACCTGTTCATCAATATTGCCTACCCGGTCCAGTAACTCCTCGTAATAGGCGTGGGGTACGCGCAGGAATTCGATTCCACGATTCTGAAGCTCAGTAACCGTAGAAACAATGTCATCGGTTTCCAGGGCGATGTGCTGTACACCGGAATCCTTGTAGAAATCAATGAATTCCTCGATCTGCGATTTTTTCTTGCCTTTGGCCGGTTCGTTAATCGGGAACTTGATCTTTTCGTTTCCGTTGGTCATCACTTTACTCATCAGGGCCGAATATTCGGTGGAGATGTCCTTGTCATCAAATGAGATAAGCTGCTGAAAGCCCATCACTTCTGCATAAAACTTCGCCCACTTGTTCATCTCGCCCCAGTTGACGTTGCCCACCATGTGGTCCACGTATTTCAGCCCGACCGGCTCACTTTTGTTGACCGTTTCCCATTTTTTGAATCCCGGGAGGAACGGGCCGTTGTATTCTTCGCGTTCCACAAAGATGTGTACGGTGTCGCCATAGGTGTGAATGCCGGAGCGAACCACTTTGCCGTAGCTGTCTTTTTCTTCACGGGGTTTCATGTAGGGTTCGGCGCCGCGTTTGGTGGTTTCTTCGAACGATTTACGGGCGTCGTCCACCCAAAGGGCAATCACCTTCACGCCATCGCCGTGCTTGTCCACATGCCGGCCGATGTCCGTATCCGGCTCCAGGGAGGTGGTCAGGACGAAACGTATTTTATTTTGTTGTACCACGTAGGAGACCCTGTCCTTGAGTCCGGTTTCCAGTCCGGCGTAAGCTACCGGCTGAAAGCCAAATGCCATTTGATAAAAATAGGCTGCCTGCTTGGCGTTACTCACATAAAATTCGACATAATCTGTGCCGTTAATGGGGAGAAAATCCACATCTTGTGATAAAGTCTTTTTTGGTTGTTTATCCGTTGCGTTTTGCATAATATGAAAATTATTTTCAGTTCATCTTTGTAAAATTCAATCCGGTAATTTTTGCGCCTTACTCATGATCCCATGATTTGTAATAATCCGGGTCTTCAATCTGCATGGCGTCTTTTGTAAGCTTGAGCGGGTTAAAGGTATCTATCATCACCGCCAGCTCTTCAGTGCCTTCTTTCCCGATACTTTTCTCCACGGCTCCGGGATGCGGCCCGTGGGGTATGCCAATGGGGTGAAGCGTAAACATGCCTTTTTCTACATTTTTACGGCTCATGAAATCCCCGTCCACGTAGTAAAGCACCTCGTCCGAATCCACGTTGCTGTGGTTGTATGGCGCCGGGATAGAGTAGGGGTGGTAGTCGTACTTTCGCGGCACGAAGGCACACATAACGAAGTTGTGCGCCTCAAACGTCTGATGCACCGGCGGTGGCTGGTGAATGCGCCCTGTAATCGGCTCAAAGTCGTGGATAGAAAATGCGTAGGGATAGTGGTATCCGTCCCAGCCCACCACATCAAAAGGATGTGAGCCATAATGGTAAGGAAATATCATATCGCGCTTTTTAATCAGTACCAGGAAATCTCCCTTTTCATCGTGGGTTTCCAGGTCTTCCGGTTCGCGGATATCCCTTTCATGGTATGGCGAATGCTCCATAAGTTGTCCGGCGCCGTTGACGTACTTTTTCGGATACTTTATCGGGCTGAAGGATTCCACGATTAACAGCTTGTTGTCGCTGTCTTTGAATTCCATTTGGTAGGGAATCCCTCTTGGAATGGAGAGGTGGTCGCCATATTCGAACTTAATATTGCCGTACATGGTCTTCAGCTTTCCTTCCCCACGGTGTACAAAAATCATTTCATCGGCCGCCGAGTTCTTGAAAAAGTAATCGGTCATGGATTTGCGGGGTGCTGCAACGGCGATGTAAACATCGTCGTTAACCATCACGTAGGTGCGACTCTCCAGGTAATCATCGGCCGGAGGCACATCAAATCCTTTGAAGCTGCGGTGCTGCATGTTTTTACCTACCGCAACCTCCGGCTCAACGGAATAAGCCTCGTCAATCTTTTTTACATTCGTCGGAGGATAAAGATGATACATCAACGAGTAGGTATCGGAAAATCCTTCCGTCGAAACAAGCTGTTCCGAATACAATTCCCCGTCCGGTTTACGAAACTGTGTATGCCTTTTGTGCGGAATCTTACCCAGTTTATGATAGTGTGGCATGGTTGTGATTGTTTTTATTAGAGTTTATCAGTTTACAGTTCTGAACAATCAATGCAACCGTTTTCATGTTATTATGAGAGGTTTAACAAGATTTTAACAAAAGAGAAATGCAAATCAGAGATTTTCCAGCCTGTGGAGCCATTCCCCGAAGTGTGGGCATTTTCTTTTAAGAAAATCGATATTGTTTATGGCTGCAATAATGGGTCCACCGGTTACTTTATCGTATTCCGGGATAAAATGGAGTATTCTTTTAGATGGAGCTTTTTGTTCGCTATCATTAATCTTTTCCGGATTGTTACCGAAATGCTCAAGAATTTGCTTTAACGTTTGTATAGCCCCTTCACGATTAAAGTATACTTCCTTAATATTGTCAGGGTTGGCAAAGACAAGGGACTCAAATTCATGAAGCTGGATATAAGGGATAAATCTATCATCTGAGATATCTTCTTTCAGTCGTTTTTCCAACATCTCCACTTTAGCATAGCAATCTTTAATATTTTTTGCTTCTTCATAACCTGGAAAATCTCTCGGGAGCGCGTATAGGTCAAACATTGTAGAAAAACGAACATCATGTGCTGTGTCTTCAACAAGCCAGTTTTTTATATCAAATTTTGCCTTACTGTAATTAATTAATCCACCCCTGTAGGTTTTGTATTTGTCCTTGCTAGTTTTTACTCGTCTGACATCGGTTGAAGTGTTATAATTGCCCAGATGGTGGACCAGAACATCTTTCACAAAACGCTCTTCTGTTTGGCCTTCTGCTGTGATATGTAAACGAATAAAACTGCTCAAGGCTTCCCTCCGAAAATATTTTTCTCCCACAGCTCGCTCATGCTGTATTCTTTGAGCCACTTATTCAAATCTTTCTTTTGGAGTTTCTTAAATTTGCTTTTTTTGTCTACGGTATCTCTTTCAGCTATAATGATATTCTCCGGACTAAATTCATCAACTAACCGTGTGGATTGCGTGGCAAGAATGACCTGACAGTTTTGGCTTGCTGTCTTTACCATTCCTGCAAGGGCAGATATGGCCGAGGGATGTAATCCCAATTCCGGCTCATCAAGAATTATTGTAGATGGTGAAGATTCTTCAGGCTGCAAAAGCAACGTTGCCAGTGCCATAAATCGCAGCGTACCATCCGATATCTGATGAGGCCCAAAAAGAAAGTCAGAATTTTTTTCTTTCCAGTTAAGTATGATATAATTATGGTTCAAGACGGAGGGATTTAGTTCAAAATCATCAAACTGAGGCATGATTTGTTGTATGGTTCTAATGATTCGGTTGTAATATTTTATTGTTTCTGGTTTGTTTTTAAGCGCATATAGAAAAGCAGCCAGATTACCGGCATCATTATGTAAATATCGGTTGTCATTGATGTAAACAGAATTCCTTAATCCTGAATTTTTTGATGTATCATGAAATTGATAAACTTGGAGAGATTTCATTTTTAGTTCTAATATTGTATAATTCATAGTAGTCAAGTCATTTACATCAAATCCACCAATACTATTTAAATTTTTGTAAAATTCACTCTCTTTGCCACCTGAATCAAATTCTTTATCAATCAAGGTTTTATTATTTTCTTTTACTGTTATTTTTTCATTACTAAATATCAAAGTATCACCAGCAGCATGTTTTAGAGAAAAATCGTATTCGTATGATTCATTATCACTCGTAAAATAGAGAGAAGCTTTTATCTTTCTTGTATGTTTAAATCCATAAAACAAAAAAGAATTGGAGGAGCCATTTTCTCCTACAAAAAATTGAAGTTTCCCTTTCATCATTTCATTGAGCATAGAAAGAAACGAAACAAGATTGCTTTTGCCTGCTCCATTGGCTCCAATAAGCACCGTGATGTCGTTGATTGGGATGGTTTGCCCTTCTTTACTGATGGATTTAAATCCGCTGAGGAAAACTTCTTTTAACTTTATTCCGTTATTCATAAAATATTTCGATTACTTTTATACAAAGATACGAAATTCAATATCATAATCTAAGGGCATTGATTAGCAGCAAATAATTGAAAGTGGTGATGAATTAAAACAGTCAGGACTACCGATATAAAAAGAGGGCTCAAAAATAGAGCCCTCTTCTGGTA
>JAIPAH010000141.1 GCA_021740175.1 Bacteroidales bacterium | reverse complement strand
TATCGGCATTACCATTCTTTTGAAGAACATAAAGAACATAACAACCGACTAATCAGTAAAGAAAGTCATTATCTAAAACCTGTGATAAGCAGTTTTGAGCCGCCTTTTAACCAGGAATACGGAAATATTCTCCTGGAACTGGAAAAGCGGGATCAAGTCCCCAAATATGTGAAGGTAAAAGTCACCTCCTACGCAGGTTTCAACTACCATCCGCCAAGGGAATTTGACGAATTGGTTCAGCAGCTTGTAGCCTAACAGGTTCATTATTATAAATGAAACCTCATTTAAAACAAATAGCCAAACATTTAATAAAAGCGGGATGGTTCACACTTTCTTCCCCAGCTGCTTGAAATATCATTCCGTATACTGATCAATCACCAGCTTTATGGCCCGCTGGCAGGCAGCACAAAACTCATTATGGCGGGTAAACATGATACAGTTGGCTTCGCTCCGGTACATGCCCTTGGCTTTGTATTGAGCTCCCTCGAAGGCACCTACATGTCCCGAATATTTCATATTACTCAAGTGTTGTTCATCCCACTTTTTCTGCTCTTTGAACAACTCTTCCATAACCTCCTCAGAAGCATGCTCTTCTCTCAACTTATTTCGCTTCTTTTGAATCTTCATACCATGTTTGTCATATTTCTCTTTCTCCCAGGGAGTGGGTATCGGTGTCCCTTCTGTTACCAATTCTTTCCATTTGATCGTTTCCGGGTCAGGATTGGCTGTAACGTTTAATTCCCAGGGTTCTTTCAAATCCTTGTTCATCTCGTAGGAAGTCGCTGATGTATAGTACTCATCAGCCAGGTCGGCAAAGTGGTGCCCGAATTCGTGGACGAACAAGTAATCCCTGAATGCATTATCGGCGGAAGCCGTAATGTACAGGTTATAAATTCCGCCCCCGCCGTAGATGCTGTCATTCATCATCAAAACGGTAAACTCATAAGGTACGGTGGAGGCAGCGTTTCGAATTTTTTTGTTATTGTATCCAAGGGCATAACGCTCTGAATTAAAAGCTCCGTAACTTACCGACAATGCCGATCGTTTATGGATATCCTGATGGGGATGATTCAATCCGCTGGAGGGCGAAGGAACTTCCACGGCCCTGATATTGAAATCCGCTTTCCTTGATGCGAAAGGTTCCTGGGAGAGCAGGGCATCGGCAAATCTTTCAGCGTCCTTTTGAAACTTGTCCATCTCCTCTTTAGTGTATCCTTCGGAAAGAATAACAATATCCACTTTTTCGTGAGGAGCTCCGTTTTCTACCACCGGAAATGATTCAAAGTAGTCCTCCCGGCTTTCCGGATTAACCCGGTAATGGTCTGTTTTGATATGATAATTGTAGACCGGCTCAAAATTATGGTTTTCATTTCGTTTATAAATGATTAAATCAACCGGGTGCTTTGGCCATGGAAAGCGCAGCGATTCATGATAGACGCCCCAGTTCTTTTTGGCATCGGGAGTAGTTTCCCACTCGCCATAAATGCTGGAGTAGCCGCGGGAATAAAGCAATTTTCCCGTTCCCGGGTCCTTTATCTCAAAGAAATATTTACCCAGGCGAAGGGTGTCAACCAGCTGGGACTTAGGTCCGGCCCAGCTTCCGTCGGATACAATCTCATCAAAAGCGAAATGCTCTTCATCGGCATTTCCCGTATGATGATAATCAAATCGCATGGTTTTGTTTTTAAAATGCTCATCAAAGTCAACGGCCAATAGCTGTGTCACAGGCGCGATGATTGCCAGAATCAAGATTGTAACTTTTCTCATAACAGGTTTTAATTTAGTTTATACTGGATTTCATAGTTCAAATATTGAATCTGTTCTTAAAAACCTTATAACCCCTAAATCCCCTAAAGGGGACTTTTTCAAACTACTGATTTTTGCAATTCTCCGCCTAATGCGGATTAGGGGTAAAAATTTCAAAATCAGCAGCTTGAAGACTTTTTAGACCATACTCAATATTCAAAAAATAGCGTTTAACAAAGATAAACTATCTTTATCCCGATTTTCTGTATATTTTTTATAAATATGCATCAAAATCATCAGAATAGCTGTCTATACATTAAATCTAAATAGGAAGAATATGATAAAACAAATGAAAACTACTTTTTTAATGCTAAGCTTACTTGTTTTCGTAAGCTTTTCGATAAACGCCCAGGTGGCTTACAGTCCGCTTGTGGAAGACATTGTTAGTGAGACTACAGAAACCACCATCACCGAACTCGAAGAACCGCTTACAGGGAATGTGCCGACCATCATCGACGGGGAGGAATATACCATAGAAACCCGACATGCCTACCAGGAAGGGAATCAAATGGCAGCCCAATGGATATTTGAGCGTTTGGAGGAATACGGTTATGAACCTTACTATCATGAGTTTGAGGATGACGGCCAGAACGTCATAGCCGAAAAAACCGGCACGGAATATCCCGAACAACAATATATCATTTGCGGGCATTATGATGATATGCCTTCCGGACCCGTAGCTCCGGGGGCTGACGACAATGCCAGCGGAACAGTGGGTACGTTGGAAGCTGCACGGGTTCTGGCGGAATACGAGACCAAATACACCATCATCTTTGCTCTTTGGGATGAAGAGGAGCTAGGCCTTGTAGGGAGTGAATATTACGCTGAAGAAGCAGCCGCCAACGGGGATGATATCAAAGGAGTGATCAACATGGATATGATTGCCTGGGAATCCCAGGGAGATTTCGAATGCTCTATTTCGACAAACTCCCTTTCCGATGAACTCACAGACGATTTTGTGGATGTATTGGACGTTTATACCCCCGACATCGAACCCAATTATATTTCAAGTACGGCATCCGATCATGCATCCTTTTGGAATGAAGGCTATCCTGCATTATTGCTTATTGAGGATATGGACGATTTCAATGAATATTATCATACCGTAGATGATGATATGGATATCCTTAATATGGAGTACTTTGAAAAACTCACCCGTGCGGGCCTTGCGGGGATTACGACGTTTGCCATGGATTATTTCGTAAACCTTCAGCATGAGCCTATTGCTTCAGGCCCTGAAACCGGAGGGCGTGAAGCCGTATTAGTTACCGACAGCAGTCACACTTATGACTCCGGGGAGGATGCCCCGCGACTTTATTACAGCGTAGATGGAGGGGATTATCAATATTTAAATCCTGTCGAGACCAATGAAGACACCCTTACGTTCCTTATTCCCGGGCAAAGTATGGGTACGGAAGTAGAGTATTATTTTGCTGTACAGGGCGAAGAGGATGACTTTATAGCCACCCTTCCCAGCGGAGGCAGAGGGATCAGTCCCCCCGGCACAGAAGCACCTGATGAAACGTTTTCTTATTTGGTCGACGAAATCTACTTTGCTAATCAGTGCTCCAACACTTTACCCAAACCTATCGAAGATAACGAAACCACCTATGATACCATTGAAATAACCCAATCAGGAACAGTAATGGATGTTGATGTGAAAGTACACCTAAACCACACTTATGACGGTGACTTGAACCTTATCATGGAAGGTCCGGCGGAAGATCCCGTAGCCTTGAGTCTGGGCAATGGCGGAAGCGGAGACGGTTATATCAACACTATCTTTGATGATGAGGCTGAGCAAGATATCGGAGACGGTTCCGCACCTTTCACAGGACACTATCAGCCGGAAGGATCCTTAAGCGTACATGACGGACTTACAATGGCTGGCGATTGGATATTCAAAGTGTCGGACGATGGTTATAGCGACGAAGGAACGTTGAACGAATGGTGCGTGACTATTCAGTATGAACCCGGCTTTCAAACCCAGGTAGAAAACAATAAAGCTACCGAGGGAGGAATGCATTTATATCCTGTACCCGCAAAAGACCGGCTGCATATCAATTTCCATATGGAAGAAACTTCCAGTGCCATTATAGAAGTAAAAAATATGAGGGGTAGAACGGTCAAAACACTGGCAAACAAGAAATTTTCCAGGGGGCATTATCAGATGTACACAACGGTACGCGATTTACCGGCAGGGCAATATCTGCTGACGCTGCAAACCGACAATAAACAAAGAACTAAAAAGTTTGTGGTGAATCATTAATAATCCCATACTGTTGGAAATCAAAAGGAGATGCCGACGTCACTGAATAAGCCGTCAGCATCTCCTTTTTTTTGACATCTTACCACCATAAATGGATTTCTCCCCTCAACCTGCTCTAACAGATTTGAATAATGCAATAATTTCGTCGGTATTCATGATCGCTTTTGCTGCTCCCAGGTCTATGGCCACTTTAGGCATCCCGAAAATGACACTCGAACCTTCATCCTGGGCTACCGTATAAGTTCCTTTTTGACGGAGTTTTAAAAGGCCCTGGGCTCCGTCACGCCCCATGCCGGAAAGTAAAAAAGCATACATTTTTTGGGTCTCAAAAGGCAAGGCAGAGAAAAAGAGCTTATCCACCGAAGGCCTTACATGATTGATGGGAGGGCCATGAGTTATGCGGCAATAATACCCTTGCTTATCTTTTTGAAGTTCGATATGATGATTTCCCGGTGCAACCAATACTTTGTTTTTCAATACCCTGTCACCGTTTTCCGCCTCTTTGACATAAAACGGAGTTTTAGCATTCAGCTGTTTGGCAAACAGATAAGACATATGCTCGGGAATATGCTGCACTATAATGGTGCCGGGTATTTCCGAGGGAAGTTTATTCAGTATTGTGGAAATGATAGCCGTTCCACCCGAGGAAGCTCCTATCATGACAATAGTATCCGAATTGGCTTCTCCCCTGGGATGGATAGACTTCCGTTCTTGTTGATGTACAGGCTGTTTCTCCGGATAGAGCCTGTTTATACGGGAATTTGCCGCTGCCCACATTTTATTCAGCAAATCTTGTTTCCCCGATTCGTTTTCAGGATTGATATCTTTTTTGGCCACCACATCAATAGCTCCGGCATTAAGTGCTTCCAAAGACATTTGGATCTGATTTACATCGAGTTGAGTGATAATCACCACCGGAATAGGATGCTGGCGCATAATCTTTTTTAGAAAAGTCAAGCCATTCATCCGTGGCATTTCGATATCAAGGGCAATCACGTCCGGAGCTTCTTGTCCGATGATTTTCGCAGCCTGATAAGGGTCGGTTGCCGGGGTGAGTAATTTAAAACGACCATCGGCCGAAAACAAATCCGCCAGGTATTCTCGCATATACCGCGAATCATCAACTATCAGTAATTTACGTTGCTCCTTCATCAGCTGTTATTTTTTACGCATTTCAGGTATCGGCATTTCACGCAACTTAAGCCTGTTAACATATCGCTGGCGCACCTTACCGGTATGAGTTTCAAAAATAATTTTACGCCCCAGTTCTCCCCCAGTGCTATTAGCCGCTACCTGTACACCATATTCCTCCAACATCTGAAACGCTACCGAAATATTCTTATCCCCCATATTTTGGTTCATTCCCAAGGTTTCCAGCACATTCCCCCCTCCAAACACTTTAGCTACCAGGTTTGTTTTTTTTGAGCCGATGGACAGCATTTGCTCAATCAACCGCTGTAAGGCTATATTCCCATATTTTGGAGAAGCCAGTCCCCTCCCGTTCCAGAAAGGTAGCATAAAATGATTCATACCTCCTTTATTGCTTAGGGTATCATAGATACATACTGCCACACAAGATCCCAGGATAGTATGTATTTCCATAGGCTCCTTAGAAACTTTAATTGTAGAAGGATATAAGTAATATTTCAGCGTTGCATGCATTTACAATATCTCCCCGGTTGTGTTCTCATCATCAAAAAATAATTCATCCCCTGATTGGTCAAAACCTTCACTGGGTTGTTCCGCTTCAGGAATCACCACACTGAATCGCATCCCTTTGGCGCCCTCCGATGCCGATATGCTTCCATAAAGGATATCTGCAAGCTCTTTACAAATCGATAGACCAATACCGCTTCCCGGATTCAACGAGTGTATACGCGTATCGAGTTGCCGGAAACGGTCAAAAATCCCCTCCCGCTTTTCTTCGGGAATTATTTCTCCTTCATTTTCAATCGTAAAATAAAAACCATTCTCATCAAATCGGGCTTGCAGGGAAACCACGCTCTCTTTTTCAGAATATTTCACTGCATTGGAAACCAAGTTTTTCATGATAAGCTTCAGTTTCTCCGAATCGGTTTTAAAGGTTTCCCCTTCCCTGAATTGAATATCCTTATTTATTTTTAACCCTTTTTTCTCCGCCTGCTTTACAAAACTATCGATGCTTGCTTGAATCAACTCCGAGGGATGTGTTGTTACCACTTCTCTCTCAATCTCCCCTGATTCAATTTTTGCGGCCGTAAAAAGATTCCTTAATTGAAAATCGAGAAAAAAAGCTTCATTATAAATATGTTCTACCATGCGATGCACCTCTTCCCAATCCAGCGACTCTGATTTCAAAATGTTATCAGCAATAGTGGTAATAGAAGTGAATGGGTTTATAATTTCGTTAGAAATCCGCGCAATAAAATGACTTTTGAAAGCTTCCGCATCATCCAGCTTTTTATTTACCTCCGTTAATTGCTCCCGGAGGTCATGCTTGTCCTTAACAGCATTTTGAAATTCTCCGAGCCTTTCCTGCAAGGCTTCTAACAGTTCTTCATCATTAAGTTTCTTAACCATTTTGAGTACCTTTTTCTGCCAGTTTATTAAAAATACTTATTAAATGCTCCTTCTTGAAAGGTTTTGTCACATAATCATTCATGCCAATACTAAAGCATTTCTCTTTATCTTCCGGGACAGCATTGGCGGTGACAGCCACAATAAAAGCGGGCGATCGGTTTTTCTCCTTCTCCGCTTCCCGGATTTTCTCGGTCGCCTCATAGCCATCCATCAGCGGCATGTGAATATCCATAAAAACAATATCGTAGGGTTTTTCCCTGATTTTATCCAGGGCTACCCGCCCGTTTTCTGCCAATTCTACACTCTGCTTTAATTGTTGCAACAACATCCTGGACACTTTTTGATTAATGGCGTTATCTTCAACCAGGAGAATATTAAACTGCCCTTCTATAAATTTTTGTTCCTCCTCTTCTTCGGGTTGTTTTTGTAACTGCCCGGGCTTTCCTTTATCGAGGGAGATTACAAAATAAAACCTTGAGCCTTCCCCTTCTTCACTATTCACCCCCAGGTAGCCGTTCATCATTATGGTCAGATTACGGGAGATGGAAAGTCCCAGGCCGGTTCCCCCATGCTTACGGGTGGTGGAGACATCTGCCTGCGAAAAAGCTTTAAAAAGTTTATCGCGTGATTCCTTATCGATACCTATTCCCGTATCAACCACCTCGGCGTAGAGCTTAAAGCTTTCTTCCGTAGCTTCCTGCTCCGAGACGTTGATAGTAACTCCACCTTCATCGGTAAATTTTATGGCATTAGAAATAAGATTCATAAAAACCTGTTTGATTCTGACAGGATCGCCTATAAGAACTTCCGGTACGTTATCGTCGACATTCAGTTTAAGGTAAAGATTTTTTTCTTTTGCTTTCATCTTGAATAATGCTACAACATCGTTGAGATTCTTTCTGATATCAAAAGGGACCTCCTCCAGCGTCATTTTGCCGGCCTCTATCTTGGACAAATCCAGGATATCGTTGATAATGGTAAGCAGAAGGTCCGTACTTGATTCAATAATGCTGACATAATTCTTTTGAGAATCGTCCAGCGAAGAGGATTTCAACAAATCTACCACTCCCAGTATCCCCGAAATCGGGGTACGAATTTCATGGCTCATATTAGCCAGGAACTCACTTTTCACTTTTGAGCTTTCCTCGGCCTCGGTTTTAGCCTGTACAAGGTTTTCCTTGTACCTTTTTAACTCAATATGATTCCTTATTCGTGCTTTCAGTTCCGCATCTTTAAAAGGTTTGGTCACATAATCCATGGCCCCTTCTTCAAAACCTTCGGTTATGCTCTTTTCATCGTGTTTGGCCGTGATAAAAATAACCGGTACATCCTGCGTGTTTTTATTTTTCTTAAGCTCCCTTATTACCTGGAAGCCATCCATTCCGGGCATCAAAATATCAAGAAGAACAAGGTCGAAGGGGTTAGCCTTGACTTTTTTCAATGCCGCCTCTCCACTTGTGGCGGTGACAATCCGCAAATCCTCCTCATTCAAAATACTTTTTATCATATCCAGGCTGGCCTGGCTATCATCCACTATCAATATGTTATATGGCTCCGTATTACTCATAATTTTTTGGGTTTATTTTTTGAAAAATATTCGGGCCGCGATTCACCAACGGAAGCGTAAAACCGAGGATATTCTCGGAATGCCCGATAAACAGATAGCCACCAACGGCAAGATGCTCTACAACCCGCTGAAGCACCTTTCGCTGGATTTCTTTATTAAAATAAATCAAAACATTCCTGAAAAATATAATATCAAAACTTTGCTCAATCCCGTACTGGGGGCTCATAAAATTCAAATATTTAAAAGTCGCTTTTTTCCGCAATAACGGAACAATTCGTACATAAGGCTCCTTAGGATTTTTATGCCGCAAGAGATATTTTTTCCTTAGCTGTAAGGGGATATCGCTGATGGTTTTTTCGTGATAAACGGCTTTTGC
>JAIPAH010000017.1 GCA_021740175.1 Bacteroidales bacterium | reverse complement strand
TTTCTGTCATACTGTCAGCAAGCTTGGCATTTATTGTATCGCTAACGTCTTCTATTCGCTCCAGGAATTTTACCTCCAAATCCGGGTTTGGTAATTCTTCATCAAAGTCTTCGGCCCAGAATCCGTCGGTGAGGTAATCATTTTCCACGGAAGAATGTTCCTGGATGTAAGAATACCCGCAATGGTGATTTGTTAACATCAAACCTTTCTCGCTAACGATCTCGCCGGTGCAGCCCCCTCCGAAGATAGCCACAGCATCTTTCATGCTGGAATTATTCACTGAATAAATTTCTTCCGGCGTTAGCTGCAGGCCCTTTTCCTGCATGTCTTTGTAGTTAAGTCTTTCGATCAGGAAAGGCAGCCACATTCCTTCTCCAGCTTTCAGCAAAGGCTGAAAAACGAAGAGCATGGCAACAATTAGTAAGGATATTTTTTTCATAAATCAATAATAATTTTAGTTAAACGTATTCATCTCCTTTTTCAATCTTGATATCATTGACGATTTGACGAATTTGTTGTTCGTCTTCTTTTCTGATAATCAAAAGTGTATTTTCATTTTCAACAACAACATAATCTTTCAGGCCTTGTAAGACGACCAGCTTGTCGTTGGGCACGTTGACAATACAGTTTTCCGTGTCGTAGGTCATCACATTTTTGCCCTGGATAGTATTTCCGTCCTTATTTTTCGTACTGACGTCGTAAAGCGATCCCCATGTTCCCAAATCCGACCATCCGAAATCCGAAGCCAGGACATAGACATTTTCGGCTTTTTCCATGACGCCATAGTCTATGGATATACTTTTGCACCGGGAGAAAGTGTTATTGATAAAATCCTGCTCTTCCGGTGTGCCGAATTTATCTTTCCCTTCAGAGAACAAGTTGTGCAGGTCGGGAAGATATTCCTGGAAGGCTTGCTGGATGGTTTGCAGGTTCCACACAAAAATGCCGGAATTCCATAGAAAATCTCCCGATTCCAGGAACCTTTGAGCGAGTTCCAGCTTTGGTTTCTCCGTAAACGTTTTTACTTTTCTAATGCGCTCATCCTGATGGTAGGGCTTCGACTCATCAAACTGGATATAGCCGTAGCCCGTATCCGGTCGGTTAGGCTTGATGCCCAGGGTCATAAGCCAATTGTTTTCCGCCACTGCTTTGAGCGCGGTTTTAATATCATTCGTAAACTCCTCCTCTTTGAGTATGATGTGATCGGAAGGTGCTACCACCAAATTGGCTGTATCGGTCTGCGAAGCAATTTTGTAAGTGGCAAAAGCAATTGCCGGAGCCGTATTACGGCGAGCGGGTTCGCCGAGGATATGTTTATTATGAACTTCGGGGACTTGTTCCCGGATGAGTCCCCTGTATTTTTCGTTGGTAACAATATAGATGTTTTTGGGCGGACAGACTTTTTTGAACCTTCTCACGGTTTGTTGGAGCAAGGTTTCTCCGGTTCCCAGGATGTCAATGAATTGCTTTGGATGGGAGGTGCGACTCATAGGCCAGAATCGCGAACCTATACCCCCGGCCATTATAATGCAATAGTTGTTGGTATCCATACGCGCAGTTTTTTTGTTTTGCCAGCAAAATTAACAATTTATTTTTCGGTGCTTAAATTCACCCGTGCCACCGGGCTGAACAAGTAGTTTTTTTTATCATTGAAACAATAACAAAGATATCTTTTTTTCAGACGGTTCTTTTTTCTGAAAGTTCTGCCATCTTCCAGTGTAAAGATTGTAGAATCGGGGACGTCTTCTATTAAAATGGTGTCACTTTCATCGTATTTCATTAGGGCCCTTGTGAGTTGAAGGTCTGAAAGAGTGGAAGCATATCCCTTGGCTAAATGGTTTTTGATGAAAGGCAGCAATTCACTCGGGAAACATTTTTCATTCATCAATGGAGACATAAGCATTTGAAAGCTTTTTTGCCATTCTTTTCCGTGAGGTCGCACCTTTGAACCGTATTTTTTCCAGACTTCAAGGTGAGCTATCTCATGGATTAATGTTAACAGGAAAGCGAATTGGTTCAGGTTATTATTGACCGAGATACGATGCATGGTGTGTAGAATTGGAGGCCGATAATCTCCCTGTTTGGTTTTGCGGTCCTGAGAAATGGTGAGCATAATACGATGATGTTTTATGAGCGAATAGACTGTATCTACTGCATGATGGGGGGTATATTTTGAAAGGAGTGTTTTGTGTTTATGATCGGCCTTTTTCTGCATTAATTGTCTCTTTTTTGACTTTCTTATTATCCGACCAACAAGGGCAGTCGTAGTCTTCTATGTTATTGCTCGGGCCACATGAACTAAGCCCCATGATTAATGCAACAAAGCTAATGAAAAGGGTACTTTTTCTTATCAATTTCATCTTTTATTTTTTAATAAAGTTAAAAAACACTAATAGAATATTCATTAGAATATCGTTATTTTAGCAAAAATATTTTTTTCGATGAGAATTATCAGATACTTGGGACAATATCTTCAATTTATGTTTGAGGTTTTGAGAAAGCCCGATAAAGGGAAGATGTTCCGAAAGCAGGTCTTCATCGAAATGGATCACATCGGCCTGAATTCTTTTGGAATTGTTTTTATTATATCGATTTTTATGGGGGCTGTGCTGGCCATACAGACTGCCGCGCAGACCGACAATCCCCTTTATCCCGGTTATCTCATTGGTTTTGCTGTACGAGAATCGACTATTCTGGAGTTTTCTCCCACCATCGTTAGTTTGATACTGGCCGGGAAAGTTGGCTCACGAATAGCTTCAGAAGTAGGAACGATGCGGGTAACCGAACAAATCGATGCCCTGGAAATTATGGGGGTCAATCCGGCCAATTACTTGGTGGGACCGAAAATAATAGCAGCCTCTATCGTGAATCCGGCCCTTATCATTGTAAGTATTTTTTTAAGTCTTGTGGGGGGATGGGGCTCAACATATATTGCCGATGTGGTAGCTCCCAATGAGTTCCTGAGCGGGCTTCAGATGTGGTTTGTTCCTTATGAGATTTTTTATGCATTAATAAAAACCGTGGTATTTGCTATTATTATTACTTCGGTTTCGGGTTTCCAGGGGTATATAATAAAAGGAGGAGCGCTTGATGTAGGAAGGGCGAGTACAAAAGCAGTAGTGAATAGTAGTATTCTTATCATACTTTTTAATCTTCTTTTAACAAATTTGTTGCTTGTATGATTGAAGCACGAGTGGTTACCAAGCAGTTTGAAGGTACGGATGTAATAAAGGATATTTCCGCTAAATTTGAGCGGGGTATCACCAATCTTATCATCGGGCAAAGTGGTTCGGGCAAGACCGTATTGATGAAATGCTTGGTGGGTTTGCATGAAGTGGATGAAGGATCGGTGTACTTTGAGGATAACAACTTCACTTATATGACACGCGACCAACGGAAAGACCTACGAAAACAAATGGGCATGCTTTTCCAGGGCGGCGCACTGTTTGATTCGTTAAATGTTGAGCAGAATGTGAGATTTCCTTTGGATCTATACTGGGAGAGTCCTTATAAGGAAAAGCTCGAAAGGGTCAATTTTTGTCTGGAGAAAGTGGACCTGGCCGGGGTTAACGATAAAATGCCGGGCGAACTTAGCGGGGGGATGGTTAAAAGAGTAGCCATTGCCAGGGCGATCGCCTTAAACCCCAAATTTCTTTTTTGTGATGAACCGACTTCCGGTCTTGATCCTAAAACCGCTAAGCGAATTGATAAGCTTATCTATGATCTGACTTGTGAATTTAATATGACTACTATAATGAACAGCCACGACATGAATTCAGTGCTGGAAATTGGCTATAATATAGCTTTCATTTATCGTGGGAAACTATGGTGGACAGGGACGAAGGATGAAATCCTTGAATCGGATAACAAAGAGCTGAATGATTTTATCTACACCAATGAGATGATTAAAAGGTTTAAGAAAAAGAAATAAATTTTATGAATATCCTTGATATTATTATTGGTATTCCGGTTTTATGGCTGGCCTACCGGGGATTTACCAAAGGATTTGTCATTGAGGTTACTACCCTGATAGCTCTTTTGTTGGGAATTTACGCAGCCATAAATTTTTCTTCTGTCACCGCCGCTTTTCTTAATGATTTCTTTTCCCTTGAAGAAAATTATATGACCATATTATCTTTCGCCGTAACCTTTATTGCTGTCGTTATCGCCGTCGTATTAATCGGCAGGTTGCTTGAAAAATTTATCAACATGATAGCCCTCGGCTTTCTGGATAAATTAGCCGGAGGGGTTTTTGGCATACTGAAAGCCGCATTTATAATAAGCGTAATCTTTTTGGTCATCAACAGCTTTGATCCCAATGAAAACCTTATAAGTCCCAAAATGAAGGAGAATTCGGTATTTTATGAACCGGTACAGTCCCTGGTGCCTACCATTTTACCAATGGTCAACCTGGAGGATTTTGAAATACCAGTGGATAAGGAAGAGTTGGAAAAGAAGATTACATAAAAAACGCACCCCGAAAAATGCAGGATGCGCTTTTATTTGATTTGTTCTTTGTTGAATCACAAGCTTAATCTTCTTCAATAGCGGCTATACCCGGAAGTTTTTTTCCTTCCACGTATTCCAGCATTGCTCCGCCGCCTGTCGAAACGCGACTCACTTTATCTTCGTAGTTGTATTTGTTAACAGCGGCCACCGAATCACCTCCGCCGACGAGCGAGAAGGCTCCTTGTTGCGTGGCTTTGGCTATACTCTCTGCCATGGATATGGTTCCTTTGGCAAAATTAGTCATCTCAAATACACCCATAGGCCCATTCCATAAAATGGTTTTGGACTGCATGAGAATGCTTTCGAATTTTTTAGTGCTTTCAGTAGCTATATCCAGGCCCATCCATCCTGCAGGAATATTATCTACGGGGCTGACCTTAGTATTGGCATCGTTGGCAAATTTATCAGCAATAATAGTATCCACAGGGAGTTGGATTTTGATATTTTTCTCCCTGGCTTTGTCAAGCGTTTTTTTAGCCGTTTCAAGTAATTCATCCTCTACCATGGAATCACCGATTTTCCCGCCAAGGGCTTTAATAAAAGTAAACATCATTCCGCCGCCGATAATGACGTTATCTGCTTTCTCAAGAATATTGTCGATGACCTCAATCTTACCAGAGACTTTAGCGCCTCCCAGAACGGCTGTAAATGGCCGTTTGGGATTATTCAGTGCTTTTTCGAGGCTGGCAAGTTCATTTTTCATGATGTAGCCGAACATCTTTTCATCAAAGTATTTTGCCACTATCGCCGTAGATGCATGGGCACGATGAGCGGTGCCGAAAGCATCATTCACATAAACATCTCCATGACGGGCTAAATTTTTTGAGAATGTCTCATCGCCTTTTGTTTCTTCCTTATGAAAACGCAGGTTTTCCAGCAATAAAACCTCGCCCGGTTTTAGATTAGCGGAGAGCGTAAAGGCTTCTTCCCCCACGCAATCGGAGGCGAATTTTACTTCCTGGCCTAACAGCTCGGACAATCTTTTGCGGACATGTTTCAGTGAGTATTTATCTACAGCCTCTCCTTTGGGGCGCCCGAGATGGGTCATCAACACCGCACTGCCCCCTTGATCAAGTACCGCTTTGATGGTCGGTATAGTTGCCTGGATACGTGAATCATCCGATACCTCCTGGTTTTCGGTTAACGGAACGTTAAAATCCACCCTTATGAGCGCTCGCTTTCCTTTAAGATTAAAATCATCTATTGTTTTCATAGTCTTCCTTTCTTTTTAATTGTATGGGTTGGGAATGAATTCATCTCACAAATTTAATTAATAATCTCATTTATCGGAAGAGTTAAAATATGGAAACGTTTTCGTTCCCTTCACTTTTTCTCATTACCGGTAGCCAAAAAGTATCCGGTTATGGACATAATCATGAGAAAAATGGCAAATGATTGGCTTACCTCCGGATTGACGTCATACGTTAACTGGTAAAGTTCCAGCAATATTAAAATTAATGCTGAAATGACGGTAATGGAGCTTTCGCGAAGCAAGCCTCCTACTAACAACAAAACAGTGAAGAGGCTGAAAATCAATGCTACGAAATAACCTAAATCCCCGAATTGGAAACTCCGGATGACGTCAAAATACATGACGTATGCATAAAGCACCAGGCTAACACGCATAATCCATCGAAAAACGGGTAGAAGAATTTTTACTGGTTTCATAAAGTTTTATTTGGTTATTAGTCAAAAATAAGGATTTTCTTTTTAATGGTTTTATTTCTGTTATGATTGTAAGAGCAAACAATCGCTATTAAAACCAGGTCATAAAATTTTTTTGAGGTGTAAAGATAGCTACTTAATAAATTATTTCATTTTTTTTGTCAGACCGTTCGGCGGAAGCTCCTGCTTCCGCTGTAATATTCTTGAAGCCTCTGGCTTCCCTCCAAGCTTCCGATTTTATAACTAACGGTTGTACCAGCCAGAGGCTGGAAGAATAAAGTATTCCCGAAACTTCGGGATTCCGACAAACTATGAGCTTATTATTTTTTTTTGGCTTGAAAATAAATGTATAACGATAAGTATTTATTTTTATACCTCACAAATTTTTTTTAAACCTCTGAGCTGACATTGTTTTATAATTACTACTTTTAGAAGTATATTTGAGTAAATCTATATTTTAGAGCTATGAAAGAAGATAAAAACCCGATACAACCAAAATTGAGAGAAATGAACACCTCGGTGTTTGCCGTGATGTCGCAAATGGCCGCTGATTATGATGCCATTAATCTCTCCCAGGGTTTCCCGGATTTTCAAATTTCCGGAGAGCTAATTGATAGGGTTAATTACCACATGAAGGAGGGGCGCAACCAGTATGCGCCTATGAAAGGTGTGCCGGGATTAAGGGATATGATTCAAAAACTTTACTTGATGAATCATAATGCCGACTATGATGCTGAAGATGAGATTACAGTGACCGCCGGAGCCACTCAGGCTTTGTATACCGCAATATCCGCATTTGTCAGAAAAGGCGATGAAGTGATTATTTTCGAACCGGCTTATGATGCTTATGCACCGGCGATTCAGATGAATGGCGGGATAGTGAAATACAGTCGTTTGAGGGAACCCGGTTTTCATGTCGAATGGGATGAAGTGGCCCGAATCATCAATCCTAAAACCCGGATGATTATTATTAATTCACCGCATAATCCTACCGGGGCTGTATTTTCAGAGCAGGATATGCTTCAGCTCCAAAAATTGGTAAAAGAAAAAGACCTTGTGGTCATTAGTGACGAAGTTTATGAACACTTGGTTTTTGACGGACAGGAGCATCACAGTGCGGCACGGTTTAAAGAATTAGCCCAAAAAACATTTGTAATTGGTTCTTTTGGGAAAACCCTGCATGCTACCGGATGGAAAACCGGTTATGCCCTTGCCCCGGCCCCCCTGATGAAAGAATTCAGGAAGATGCACCAGTTTGTGGTTTTTGCCGTCAACACACCCGTACAATATGCCATTACCGATTATTTAAAAAAGTATCCTAAACTCGAAGGGCTGGCCGATTTTTACCAGGCTAAGCGTGATTTTTTTGTCAATCAGATTCAAGATAGTCGTTTTAAGGTGATTCCTTCAAAAGGAACGTATTTTCAGTTATTGGATTATAGGGGTATTACCCAAAAAGACGACCAATCTTTCACGGAAGAGTTGATAAAAAATTATGGGATAGCTGCTATACCTCTAACACCTTTTTATCACGAAAAACAAGATAATATGAATATCCTACGTTTTTGTTTTGCTAAAAAGCAAGAAACAATAAATAAAGCAGCCGAAGTATTATGCAGGATTTAACAGTCACTCTTTTTCAAGCTGATTTGGTCTGGGAAGCCCCGGACAGTAACAAAGAGAAGTTTTCGGAGAAGATAAAGCATCTGAAAACGTCACCGGATTTAATCGTTTTGCCCGAGATGTTTAACACCGGTTTTTCCGTGGAACCCTCCAAAGTGGCCGAAACGATCGACGGGCCGACAATTCGCTGGATGCGTGAGCAGGCAGAATGGACTGATGCTGTTATAACCGGTTCACTGATTGTTAAAGATGGTAATGATTATTTTAACCGCCTGGTATGGATGCAACCCAATGGTTTTTACCTGACCTATGACAAGCGGCACTTGTTTAGGATGGGCGGAGAGCATAAGCGCTTTACAGGGGGTAGCGAACCTTTGCTGGTAACGCTGAAAGACTGGAGAATAAGGCCCCTGATTTGTTATGATTTGCGTTTTCCTGTCTGGAGTAAAAATGTTTTCAGTAATGATATGTACGATTATGATCTTTTGATTTATGTAGCCAATTGGCCACAGAGCCGGGTGCATATATGGAGGACACTGCTTCATGCGCGTGCTATAGAAAATCAGGCTTATGTCGTAGGAGTAAACCGAGTCGGTGACGATGGTAACGATCTTTCCTATTCCGGTGGGACACGCTTTATTGATGCGAAAGGTAATTTGATGAATAGTGTTGCCGATAACGAAGAAGGAACGGTTACCCAAACGTTATCTTATAAAGAGCTGGCCGATTTCAGGGATAAATTTAAAGTAGGGTTGGACTGGGATATTTTTGAAATAAAAAAATGATAAGTTTGCCGGGTTTTTAGTAAAAAATTGCTTTTTAGCGTAAACGTTTGTTTTTTAGATAGAAACGGAAAAGTTAAAAATGGAAAGTTTCTTGTTTATATATTCGCAAATACTTTATTTCGCAGGCTAATTTTGTATGGAGGTAGTAAATGAATATAATTATTGCAGGAGACGGCGAAGTAGGATTTCACCTGGCAAAAATGCTTGAATCGGAGCATCATGAGGTGACTATTGTAGACCCCCATTCCGAACTGTTGGAAATGCTGGAATCCCATATGGATGTGATGACTATTGCCGGGAATTCAACATCGGTACGTATTCTCGAGCGCGCCAATATTGAGAGGGCTGATTTACTCATATCCGTCGTGCATGATGAACAAGTAAATATTGTAACCTGTTTGCTGGGGAAAAAATTGGGGGCCAAAAGAACGATTGCAAGGGTCAACAATATAGAATACCTGGCTCCCCACAATAAAGCCCGATTCAAAGAGATGGGTATTGACGAATTGGTAGCCCCCGAGCGAATCGCTGCCAAAGAGATTTTGAAACTACTTACGGAAAGTGCCGCCACCGAAATTATTGATTTTTCAGAAGGAAGATTATCACTCTACCTGATACGCCTCGACAAAAAGGCTATGGTGCTTGGGAAAACCCTTACACAAATTGCCCGGGAATATCCCCGGCTTAATTTTCGGTGTATCGCCATACAAAGAGACGATAAGACGATTATCCCCACAGGTGAAGACCATTTTGAACAGGGTGATTTGGCTTACGTTATTACCCGGCCCAACGGTATTAGCGAGCTTTTGAAGTTAGGAGGGAAGCGTAAAATCGATATTCGTAACGTAATGATCATCGGTGGAGGCCGCATAGGACGTAAAACTGCCCGTGAGCTTGAACACCAGGCGAATGTCAAATTGATAGATATCGACAAGGAAAGAAGCGAAAAACTTACGGATGCTATTCAAAATACGCTGATTATTAACGGAGATGCCCGTGATGTTTCTTTGCTGGAAGATGAAGGAATCCGCAGCATGGATGCATTTATTGCAACTACCGAAAATTCGGAAACCAACATTTTTACCTGTCTTCTTGCTCAGAAATATGGCGTACCCAAGGTGATACCTTTGATTGAAAACGTGGATTACTTTGATATATCGAAAAAGATCGGTATTGATACCATGATCAACAAAAAGTTGATCACAGCCAGCCATATCGTACGCTTTACTATGGATGCTGAAGTGACCGATATTAAATGCCTGAGCAGTGTGGATGCCGATGCGCTCGAATTTGTCGTGAAGGAAAATTCGCCGGCTACCCGAAAACCGATTAAAAAGCTGAAAATGCCTAAGGGTGCTATTATCGGGGGTGTTGTTAGAAACAATGAAGGGTATATCGCCGTGGGGGATTTACAGATAAAGGCGGGTGATAAAGTTGTGGTATTTGCTTTACCGCCGGCTGTCCAGAAAGTTACGACCCTTTTTAATTAAAGTATGCAATCGAAGATAAATCTGAATATAATAGTCAAGGCGATTGGAATATTACTTACCATCGAAGGTGTGTTTGTTCTTCTTTCCCTGCCGTTTTCAATTTATTATTCTAACCCGGATTTCAGTCAGATTCATCTTTTTCAGCCCGGACGCGATTTCTGGCCCATGCTCTTATCCTCGGCTATAATGATTACGGTAGGACTAATTATTACATGGTTCTATCGCCGTGCATCTCCAGCACTAAGTAAAAGGGAAGGATTTATCATTGTAACCTCCTCATGGATAGTGATATCTCTTTTCGGAGCAATCCCTTTTTTCCTTAGCGGCGATATCCCTAGTTATACGGATGCCTTTTTTGAAACCATGTCGGGTTTTACTACAACAGGGGCCACTATTCTGAACGATATTGAAGCTATGCCTAAAGGTCTGCTGTTTTGGAGGAGCATGACCCACTGGATTGGTGGTATGGGGATCATCGTGCTTTCGCTGGCTATATTACCGTTTTTCGGCATTGGGGGGATGTCTCTTTTTGTTGCAGAGGTACCGGGGCCTACACCTGATAAATTGCATCCCCGCATTACAGCCACAGCCAAAAGACTTTGGGGCATTTATGTGTTACTCACTTTTGTTGAAACCCTTCTTTTAATGGCCGGGGGAATGGACCTTTTTAATGGTTTAACGCATTCTTTCGGGACGATGGCCACCGGGGGCTTTTCTCCTAAAAACACTTCCATAGCTGAATTTTCACCTTATATTCAATACATTATTGTGTTGTTTATGATTTTCGCAGGAACGAATTTTTCCTTGCACTACCTGGCATTGAACGGCCGAATCAAAGAAGTGTTCAGGAATGAAGAATACAGGTATTTTTTAAGGATTCTTGGCGCATTTACGTTGCTCATTACGCTGTTTTTGATTTTTAATGGGTTCGGCGATTGGGAAGAATCTTTCAGAAAAGGGATGTTCCAGGTGGTCTCTATAGTGACGACCACGGGATATATAACTTCCGATTATCTTAGCTGGCCGGCCTCTTTATGGGTGATCATTTTTATGCTGATGTTTATAGGTGGAAGCGCAGGATCAACAGGCGGAGGGATAAAAGTGATGCGCCAATTATTGCTTTTTAAAAACGGTTTCCTGGAATTGAAACGTATGATTCACCCCAATGCCATTATCCCGGTAAGGTTTAACCAAAAGACTGTGGGGAGAAATGTGATTTATAATATTTTGTCGTTTTTTGTGCTTTACATGATTATCTTCGCTATAAGTATAGTTGTAATGGCTTTGGTTATGGGATTGGATTTTGAGACGGCTGTAGGATCTGTAGCTGCAACAATAGGAAATATTGGTCCGGGAATTGGTGGTGTAGGTCCTGTTGAGAATTATGCTGCAATTCCGGTGGCGGGGAAATGGTTTTTGACTTTCCTGATGCTGATCGGACGACTGGAACTGTTCACGGTTTTGATTCTTTTATCACCGAATTTTTGGAAATAATAAGTTGAAAATAATGATAATTGTTGATAATGTTTTAATCTCGGAAGATGTTGTTGAGCAAAATTTTGTTTGCGATGTGGCCAAGTGCAAAGGAGTATGCTGTGTGGAGGGTGATGCCGGCGCACCTCTTGAAGAATGGGAGATAGAGGAGCTTGAAACTTCTATTGAGGCAATAAAGCCTTATCTTACCCAGAACGGCCAAAAATCGATAGCGCAAGCAGGATGTTTTGAATATGATTCGGATGGTGAATACGTCACCCCGCTTGTTGATGGCAGGGAATGTGCGTTTGCTGTTTTTGATGAAAACGAAGTGGCTTCCTGTGGCATCGAAAAAGCTTTTGAAAATGGAGTAACCGACTTTCGCAAACCTGTTTCCTGTCATTTATATCCCGTACGGATAAGTAAGCATGTTCATAACGAAGCCATGAATTATCACCGATGGAGTATTTGCGATCCGGCACGTGAGCTTGGCGATAAATTAAACGTGCCTGTTTATAAATTTGTAAGAGAGGCTTTGGTTCGCGAATACGGAGAAAAATGGTATGAAGAGCTTGAAAGGCAGGCGGAAGAAAGAAAAAACGGCTGTTATAAGAAGTAACAGCCGTTGATGGTTTTTATTGTGCGTTTTCTTCAGCGCCGGAAGAACTACCCCCGCCGGCGGCCATTTTTTTCAGAGCCATATCAATTTGCAGAAGGCCACCTTTAGAGTCTCCCGCAAGATTCATTTTATCGATGATTGAGTTCATAGTGCTTTCTTCCTCAACCTGTTCTTGTACATACCATTGCAGGAATTGAGCGGTGTTGTAATCTTTTTCATTTAGGGCCGTCTCATAACATTTGTTAATTTCTGCTGTAATGAATTCTTCGTGAGCCAGCACTTCCTCAAAAAGCTTCTTCAATCCGTCCCATTCTTTTTTGGGCGCATCAAGCGCTTGCATTTCGGCATGGCCACCCCGATCATTCAGGTAATGGATGAGTTTGAGCATGTGCATTTTTTCCTCATCGGCCTGGGCATAGAGAAATTCGGAAGCACCCTCGTAACCTTTCATCTCGCACCATGAAGCCATGGCGAGATAAATGCGGGAAGAGTGCTCTTCGTTTTTTATCTGGTTGTTAAGTACTTCTTGTAATTTATTTGTTACCATAATTTTCTATTTTTTTGGGTTTAACCTTCTAATGCTTTTGCTCCGGAGACAACTTCGATAATTTGATTTGTAATAGACTCCTGCCTTGCTTTATTGTATTTCAGCTGCAGGTCATTGATAAGCTCTGTGGCATTGTCGGTAGCCTGGTGCATAGCCGTCATCCTGGCTCCGTGCTCAGCCGCATTGGAATCTAAAAGAGCCTGGTAAAAATGGATTTTTAAGGTTTTTGGTATTAATTCCTCCACAATTTCATTTTTACTGGGTTCAAAAATATAATCGGTTTGCATTTCAGTGTTTGATGTCTCCTCTTGTAAAGGCTCTAAAGGCAAAAATTGTTCAAATTTGACCTGTTGAGTTGCGGCATTAATAAATTTGTTGTAGACGAGATAGATCTTATCATACTGTTTTTCCTTAAATACTTGCATTAACTCTTTGGCAATAGCCGTGGAATTTTCAAAAGTCAGATCATCGAAGATTTCATCATGATTACCGGTTAAATGATAATCCCTTTTGCCAAAATACTCCGTGAGTTTCTTCCCAAGAGTAAGCAAATGTACGCCGCCATTTTCATATAAGCTATTAAAATTTTGTTGTACCCGGCGTTCTGTTTCCTTAATGATATTAGCGTTAAAAGGGCCGCACAATCCTTTATTAGAAGCAATAGACACAAGCAAAATGTTATTAACTTCGCTTTCTCTCAGGTAGGGATTCTCGGTATGTTCGCCCAGGCTATCACTCAAATTCCCCATGATTTCTTGTATTTTGTAGGAGTAAGGCCTCAAAGCTATGATAGCATTCTGCGCTTTGCGTAACTTTGAGGCCGCCACAAGTTTCATGGCACTGGTAATTTGTCGCGTAGACTTGACCGAGTTAATTCTTGTACGTATCTCTTTTAAATTAGCCATGGTATATTACTCAATTTATTCCTGGGAATTTTCTTCATACTTAGAGGCCACTTCTTTAGCCGTGTTCTCTAAAGTCTGAAGGGCTTCATCGTCTAATTTTCCTGCTTTCAAAGTTTCAAGCACATCGGAATGTTGTTCTTGCATTACTGACAAGAAATCTTTTTCAAACGCTTTGATTTTCTTTTCCGGCACTTGTTGTACCAATCCTTTGGTTCCGCAATATATAATGGCAATTTGCTGCTCAACGGGCATGGGTTTATTCTGATCCTGTTTCAGGATTTCCACATTTCTGCGCCCTTTGTCGATTATTGCCTGGGTAGCTTTATCCAGGTCGGAACCAAATTTGGCAAAAGCTTCCAGCTCACGGAATTGAGCCTGGTCAAGCTTTAGCGTTCCGGCAATTTTTTTCATTGATTTGATTTGGGCACTACCTCCTACCCGGGATACCGATATTCCCACGTTAATGGCCGGCCTTACACCGGACAGGAAGAGGTCTGATTCCAGGAAAATCTGCCCGTCTGTAATTGAAATCACATTTGTGGGGATGTAAGCCGCTACGTCGCCTGCTTGTGTCTCAATGATCGGCAGCGCTGTTAAGGATCCCCCGCCTTTTGCCCGGTCTTTGATTGACTCCGGCAAATCATTCATTTGCTGGGCTACACTGTCATCCTCGATGATCTTAGAAGATCGTTCCAAGAGACGGGAATGCAGATAAAAAACATCACCGGGGTAAGCTTCACGGCCCGGCGGTCTTCTCAAAAGCAGGGAAACTTCCCTGTAAGCGACTGCTTGTTTCGAGAGGTCGTCGTAAACCACGAGGGCTGAGCGACCGGTATCCCTAAAGTATTCCCCGATAGCAGCTCCGGCATAAGGAGCATAAAACTGCATGGCAGCAGGATCGGATGCTGTGGCTGAAATAATTATGGTATAATCCATAGCTCCGTGATCCCGGAGGGTTTTTTCGACCTGGGCTACCGTGGAGCCTTTTTGTCCGACTGCCACATATATACAATAGACCGGTTCGCCTTTATCGTAATTTTCTTTTTGGTTGATAATGGTGTCGATAGGAAGGGTAGATTTCCCGGTTTGTCGGTCACCGATGATGAGTTCTCGCTGTCCTCTCCCGATAGGAATCATAGAGTCAATAGGTTTGATTCCTGTTTGAAGCGGCTCATTTACGGGTTGTCGGTAAATAACACCGGGAGCTCGCCGTTCCAGGGGCATCTCTACAAGGTCACCTTCAATGTTGCCTTTCCCGTCGATAGGTTCTCCCACACTGTTGATGACACGTCCGCACAGGGCTTCTCCTACATTGATCGTAGAAATTCGTCCGGTACGTTTGACGATATGGCCCTCCTGGATGTTTTCAGCTTCACCCAGCAGCACAATACCGACATTATCTTCTTCGAGGTTCAGGACAATTCCTTTCAGGTCACTGTTTTCGAATTCTACCAATTCGGCGGACTGCGCATTATTTAATCCATAAACACGTGCGATTCCGTCGCCTATTTCAAGGACGGTGCCTACTTCATCTAGCTGGGCCTCGCTTTTAAGGCCTGATAATTGCTGACGTAGTATAGCTGATACTTCTGAAGGATTAATTTCTGCCATTGTATTTATCGTTTATTGCTTTTCTAGATTAATTCTTTTCTCATTTCATTTAGCTGCCGTCTAACACTGGCATCATAGAGCTGATCTTTATATTGTAATATAAAACCTCCCAGGATTTCTTTATCTACATTTTCGTTTAAGAGAACTTCGTTGGAAAAGGTTTGTGCTTTAATTTTTTCAATCACCATATCCCTAATTGTATTGTCAATAGGCACGGCAGTATATAAATCAACGGGGAGGATTTTTTTGTAGGCGTTATACATCTCAACAAATGCATCTGCTATTTCCGGTAGCGCATAAGAACGCTTTTTACGGATAATTAGGGTGACAAATCGGATCGTTAGTTCCCCTACTTTATTTTCCAAAAGGGCTTTACTAACGGATTGTTTTTTATCAACCGGGACAATTGGATTTTTAAGCATGTTGCCGTATTCTTTTACCTGGCTCAAGTCCCTGAGGTACTTCATGTCCTCTTTGGTTTGTTCAAAGACTTTTTGCTCCATAGCCAGGTTAAAGAGGGCTTTGGCATATCGTTGAGCAATACGTTTGTTTTTCATTAGCGGCCTATTTTATGAAACTTTTGAGCGTAAATATTATCGAAAATCGATTTCATCAAAATATTCTTTAACTAACTTATGTTGTTTTTTCTCGTCCTCCAATTCTTGCCTAGTAATTTTTTCTGCGATTTTCAGCGAAATATCCGCAACGGTTTCGCGAAGCTCCCGCGCAGCGGCTTGTTTTTCGTTGCTAATTTCTTTCCTGGCTGAGTCAATAATTCTTTGCCGCTCCTGGTTGGCTTCTTCCCTTGCCTGCTCAATAATTTCGTTTTGCTTATCACGCGCTTGCTTCAGGATTTTATCTCTTTCTTCACGCGCTTCCTGTCGAAGTTTTTCATTATCCGCCTGGAGGCTTTTCATTTCCTCACGGGCTTTATCCGCTGACTTCAGAGCTTTATCAATCGATTCTTCGCGTTCGTGGAGCGATTTCATGATCGGCTTCCAGGCATATTTACCCAAAACAAGAAGCAACAGGCCGAAAATAACGACCATCCAAAAAATCAGTCCTATTCCCGGATTAACTAGTTCCATATTATTTCTTTTTTATCATTCAATTTTTTAAACCGGTCTTTTCCGGCCAAACGCCGTGAAAAGACCGGGTAAATTGCAATTTGTTTTAAAGAACGACAATCAACAAACAAATAACGATTGCAAAGAAAGCAACCCCTTCGATAAGGGCAGCCGATACAATCATATTCGACCGGATATCGCCGGATGCTTCAGGCTGACGGGCAATCGATTCTACGGCACTTCGGCCGATCTGACCGATACCGATACCTGCTGCAATAGCAGCAATTCCGGCACCAAGACCTGCTCCCATAATTGCAATAGGTGCCAGACTTGATGCTGCCTGTAATAAAATAGCTAAGATACTCATAAAGCTACGTTTTTGTGATTACTATATTGATTTAATTAATGTTCTTCTTCCATAGCCATTCCAAAATAAAGTGCTGATAGAAGCACAAATACATAAGCCTGGATAAAGGCTACCAAGAGTTCAAGTAAACTAATGAATACCCCGAATAATAGGGATACGGGTGAAACCGCTAATCCTGCTATGGGGTCAATATTATTTGTAAAAATGAAAATGATACTTACAAAACTTAAAAGCACGATGTGACCTGCCGTGATATTGGCAAAAAGTCGTACCATCAGAACAAATGGTTTGGTGAATATTCCAACAAGTTCAATTACCGGAATAATGGGAATCGGCAATTTGAGTAATATAGGAATCCCCGGCGTATTAAACGTATGTCTCCAGTAATTTTTATTCGAACTTGTCAGCGTAATAATTAAAGTAAATAAAGCCATGACTCCTGTCACAGCAAGGTTCCCTGTTAGATTGGCTCCTCCCGGGGGAATGGGAACAAGCCCCATTAAGTTCATAAGGAAGATAAAAAAGAAAAGGGTAAGAAGATAAGGCATGAATTTGTGATACTTTTCTTTACCGATTGCGGCTATTGCCACTTCATCGCGGATAAAAAGGATTACCGGCTCCAAAAATGATTGAAGGCCTTTTGGGGCTTTGTATGTTCTTTGCTTATATCTTTTTGCTACGGAAAGAAAAATGAGCAGGGCAATTATAGCCGCTGAAAACAGGGAGGCTACATTCTTGGTGATAGAAAGGTCTAAGGGGCGTTCTACCTTCTTTCCCCCGTTTTTATGAGTAACATGAACGATCTTCCCGTTATTCGGGCCTTCTTTGGCTATTTTGAATCCTTTGTATGAAGAATGACCATGGTCAAAGCGGCTGCTCATAAAAAAGTGCCATTGCCCCTTGTGATAAAGTATGACCGGAAGATTGATAGCGACTTCTTTACCATCAATAGTCATGACATGCCAGCTGTAATGGTCCACAATATGGTCAAGTATCATCTTACCGGCATTAAATTCTTCTTCCCCGGAATCATTATTAGCCGATTCTGAATTTTCAGATGCATATAAAGGATTTACCTGAAGTAAAATACTGATTAGAAGTATTGGAGTGAATATTTTTAAAGTTTTGGATAATGTTACTTTATTCATCTGATTAAAAATATTTTTTGGCTTTTTAAGCGTGCAATTTTACTAACTTTTAGACAATATTTAAAACAAATTTTGTCTTTCCCCGCATTTCTTAATAATGCCTTGCTTTTTTTTAAGCTAACAGAGAGCACAAATTTGCAAATAGTTTTTCATTATTTACCTTAAAACAGCTTTTTTAGTTAAAACGTTTGCATAATTAGCAAGTATTTAACACGATAAAGTGGCTAAGGTTTAAAAATAGGAGTGTTTTTTGATAAATTTTGCCTAAGGAAAAGAGCTTTCCTGGTTATTATTCCGGTATTTCTTATAGCTTTGATCCGGAATTTAAGATTCGCCTAAGAATTATCAATAACAGAATATCATGGAATTTAGTGTTTTTTCGGATGAATCGTTTATGAAAGAAGCATTGAAGGAGGCCCAGTATGCTTATGAAAAAGATGAGGTCCCGGTAGGAGCAGTTGTTGTTTGCGACAGAGAGATTGTCGCCAGGGCGCATAATTTGACGGAAACACTGAACGATGTAACTGCTCATGCCGAAATGCAGGCTTTAACCGCTGCCATGAATCAATTGGGAGCAAAATATCTTACCGAGTGTGCGCTTTACGTTACCCTTGAACCCTGCGTAATGTGCGCGGGTGCTTTGCAATGGGCGCAGATTGACAGGCTTGTATACGGTAGCGAAGATGATAAAAAAGGATACAGGCTTTTTTCGAATAATATCCTACATGCAAAAACAAACATCACTAAAGATATTTTATCCAGAGAATCCCGGACATTGCTGGAAGAGTTTTTTGGAAAAAAACGATAAGTTATGGATGAATGGTTAGAAGAACAATACAAATCAATAGGGAAGGTGGCAGGTTACCTGTGGAACAAGGGTTGGGCTGAAAGGAATGCTGGCAACATCTCGCTCAACGTTACTGATTTAATTTCCCATGAAGAGCGGGATGGATTAAGCTTTTCTTTTTTTTATCAATTGGAAAAATCGATGCCGGCTTTAGGGGGACAAATATTTTTAATAACTGCGTCGGGAAGCCGGATGCGGGATGTTAAGGAACATCCTAAAAGGGGTTTGTGTTTGATAGAATTGGATGAAACCGGAAGCATGTATCGGATTTTGTATTCCGGTAAAGCCAACCGGCCTCCTTTTCCCACATCCGAGATGCCTTCTCATTTGACGATTCATCATTTTTTGGCGAGAGAGCGGCGGCCCGAAAGAGCGGTATTGCACGCTCATGTTACCGAAACGATAGCGCTCACCCATAATACGGACTTTAAAAATGAAGAGCGTATCAATAGCTTGCTGTGGAGTCTGCAGCCCGAAACCACGTTATTTATTCCCGAGGGTGTGGGATTCGTTCCATTTCGAATTCCCGGCTCTTATGACATTGGTGAGGCTACCATTGAAAAGCTGAAAAAACACAAAACCATTATTTGGGAAAAACATGGTGCTTTAGTCATTGAAAAAAATCTTGAAGAAGCCTTTGACATAATGGATCTTGTTGCCAAAACCATAGCCATTTATTTCAAATGCCGTATGGCCGGTTATAAACCAGAAGGGCTTTCAAAAAAACAAATCGGGGATATTCGGGATACGTTTTTCCCCTCAGAATAGTTTGAGCCGGCAGGGTATACCATATCTTTTTTTATTTTTATATAGAAATTTAAAAATAAGTTTTTGCAAAATGTAAAAAGGTCGATTGACCATGAAAGCAAGTATTTATCGAACGGAAAAAGACAAAGAGCGCCGGATTATTTGGGCGGCGATGAGGGCTTCTCTGGAAGCCAGCCGTTTTAAGTACAAGCGGAATGGAAAAAAAAGCAAAAGCCATTGGACAACCTTTGAACATTTGCTTGACTTTTTCGGGTTTGCGCTGAAGTTAATAGGGTTTTATGAAAAGGGTGTGAAAAATGCTTCTGACATGAAGATTGAAGAGCCTGTCTTTTATTTTTCAAATCTTCCTGATGCTTTTGATGGTTTCAGGATCCTTAATATGTCAGATTTCCATATAGATAGCCTGAGTAATCATGAAGATAACATTATCCGGAAGGTAGCTCCGCTGGAATATGATGTGGCTTTTTTTACAGGGGACTACAGGAAAAACATTAGCGGAAGTTTTAAAAACATCCTTGGCCCTATGAAAAAAATTGCTGCTTCCATAAATCCCCCCTATGGAAAGTGGGCGATTCTCGGGAACCACGATTCATACCTTATGGCCGAATATGAAGAAGATTTGGGGATAAATTTGATAGTGAACGAAACCCTTGAATTGGAAAAAGAAGGACAAAAAATTTATGTAACAGGAACCGATGATCCTTACTATTATTATTCAGAACAAGCTGTTTTTGCGCTTGAAAAGCCTTTGGAAGGATTTAAAATTGCAATGGTCCATACTAGTGAGTTGCGGGATATTGCTGCTCAAAACGGGTATAATCTGTACCTTTGCGGTCATACTCACGGTGGACAGATTTGCTTACCCAATGGGAAAGCTATACTCACTCACCAATATGAGGGAAACAAGTTTGTTTCGGGTATATGGAATGACAATGGGATGATTGGCTATACCAACCGGGGATGTGGGGTCTCGGGTATTCCTGTGCGGTTTAATTGTCCCCCGGAAATCACCCTGATAACATTGAAGAAAAAATGACATTAATAATCATGAAATCAGCCTTAGGATTTTTTGTTATTTTAGCTCATTAAAACATACCCGGTAATGGCCAAAAGCGAAGACAAATATTATAAAAGACGTTTAAAAAACTCTTATTTTACCACGCAGGTAAGTATAACCCTGGTTTTGTTTGTGCTTGGCTTGCTGGGGGTATTCCTGATGCATGCCCAGAAAATTACGGAACTCGTTCGAGAAAATATTGGTTTTACCATTACCATGAATCAGGATGTAGAGGAGACGGATATTATTCGTTTTCAGAAAAAAATGGAGGTGAAGGATTATGTCCGTTCCACAAAATATATTTCGAAAGAGAAAGCCGCCAAGACTTTGAAAAAGGATCTGGGGGAAGATTTTATTGGGTTTTTAGGTTACAATCCTTTGTCGCCCCAGGTTGAAGTTAAGCTGAAGGCTTCTTATGCCAAAAGCGATAGCCTGAAGCTTATAGAGCGGCAGCTTATGCGGAACAGTAACATTAAAGAGGTGGATTACCAGCAGACAATGATTACCAAAATCAATGACAACATTAAAAGGGTGAGTTATCTTTTATTGGGAGCTGGCACATTACTTCTTTTTATCGCTATTGCTCTTATAAACAACACAATAAGACTTGCCGTTTATTCCCGGCGTTTCCTCATCAGGACAATGCAATTGGTTGGGGCAACACAGGGCTTTATTCGACGGCCTTTTGTTAAGCAAGGGATACTGCATGGTTTGCTGGGTGCTGTTATCGCCATCCTTCTGCTGGGGGGGGTGATTTATTTCGGCGAAAGTAATTTACCGGAGCTTCGAGCACTTCGGAACCTGGAACATTATTCCATGCTGGCAGGAGGCGTTTTACTTTTAGGTATATTAATATCATACTTTTCCACGTTCTTTGCCGTGCGTAAATTTTTGAATGTAAAAAACGATAAACTTTATCAATAATATGGCACAAAAAAATGATCAACAAAGTCAGGAGAAAAGCAAAAGTACTTTTGTTTTTGGAAAAACGAACTATAAGCTTCTGATTATTGGTATAGGATTGCTGTTTCTGGGTTATCTTCTCATGATTGGCGGGTCTGCTGATACGCCTAATGAATTTAGCCGCGAAATATTCAGCTTTAGAAGATTGACACTTGCTCCCATCATTGTTATTGCCGGTTTTGTGGTGGAGATTTTCGCCATTATGAAAAAATCGGAGGATGAAAAATAAATGAATGGGTTAGAAGCATTTCTTCTGGGACTTGTGCAGGGATTGACGGAGTTTCTTCCCGTGAGTAGCAGCGGTCATCTTGAGTTAAGTAAAATATTGCTCGGAGTGGAAGCTGAAAAAAGTTTGATTTTTACCGTAGTCGTTCATGGAGCCACCGTGCTAAGCACCATAATTGTGTTCCGGCAAGATTTGGCTCAAATCATACGAAAGTTTTTTGAGTTTAAGTGGAATTTTGAAATGCGGTATGTGATTAAAATTTTTATTTCTATGATTCCGGTATTGATTGTCGGGTTGTTTTTTAAAGAACTGGTGGAAGGTTTTTTTACAGGTAACCTTTTGCTGGTGGGCTCTATGCTTTTAATCACTGCGGTTTTGCTGGCTTTCACCTATTATGCAAAAGCACGGGAGAAGGCTATATCGTATTGGGATGCTTTAGGGATAGGTGCCGCACAGGCACTTGCTGTTATGCCGGGCATATCCCGATCGGGGGCAACGATTTCAACAGGTCTTTTGTTGGGAAATAAACGGGAAAACGTGGCCCGGTTTTCCTTTCTTATGGTTTTGATTCCTATTATCGGCGCCAACATGAAAGATTTATATGAAGGCTCGGCTACTCTTGAAGGTGGAATAGGTATACTGCCTCTTATTGTTGGGTTTTTAGCAGCATTTGTATCAGGTTTGCTAGCCTGTAAATGGATGATAAAATTAGTAAAGCACGGAAAACTTCTTTATTTTGCTATCTATTGCGCTATTGTGGGTTTAACAGCAATTAGTTTTTATTATTTCGGATGAGAAAACGGTTATGGAGAAAGAAGAGCCGACAAAAACATTTGATTTCCTTGCGGGTGAGATGTTAATGATTGATAAACCTTATGGATGGACATCTTTTGATGTGGTGAATAAGTTACGTTATACCATCAAGTATTATCATAAAGTAAAAAAAGTAAAGGTGGGACATGCCGGCACATTGGATCCCCGTGCCACAGGATTATTGATAATTTGTACGGGTCGTAAAACCAAGGAAATAGATAGCTACCAAGCCCGCGATAAAGAATATACCGGAACCATAGAATTGGGTAAAGAGACTCCATCGTATGATAAAGAGACTGAAGCAACACAGGTATACGATATTTCAGGAATATCGAATAAAGAAATTCTGGAGGCAGCCAAAAAATTTGAGGGAACCCAGGAGCAGCTACCCCCCCAATATTCAGCCAAGAAAATAAAAGGACAACGGGCTTACAATTTGGTTCGGAATAATGAGAAAGCGGATATTAAGCCGATAACTGTCAACATTAAACAGTTTGAAATAGCACGAATTGAAATTCCTTACATTGATTTTAAGGTGATTTGTGAAAAAGGGGTGTATGTCCGTACGTTAGCTCATGATTTTGGGAAAGTCCTTAATAACGGGGCTGTACTCTCCGCATTGCGCCGAACTCGAATTGGCGAATATAAGATAGAACAAGCCCATAATCTTTTTGAATTGGTAGAAAAGCTTTCCAGAGAACAGGAATTTCCGGGTTAAGCTATTTGTTAAAATTTATTAATAAATAATATTTATAAAATTTTTGAATTTCTTTGTTGGGGGCGTTTTTGCTTAACCTTTGATAAGCAATGATTTGCTTTTAAGGGTTTGAAGCATTATCTTTGCAGTTCAATTTTGAGGAAGGTATAAAAAGTTTAATGGCAGAGGTTTATGAAGCTTTCACAATTTAAGTATGACTTACCAAATGAGCTGATAGCAGCCCATCCCCCTAAGGATAGAGACGATTCACGAATGATGGTTTTGCATCGAAAAGAGCGCAAGATTGAGCACAAATATTTTCGTGATATTGTTAACTATTTTGGAGAAGGGGATGTTTTCGTGCTGAATAACACCAAGGTTTTTCCTGCCTTGTTAACAGGGGAGAAAGAAAAGACCGGAGCAAAAATTACAGTGTTTTTGCTTAGGGAATTAAACCCTGACGCCAGGTTATGGGATGTTTTGGTAGATCCGGCACGTAAGATACGGATAGGGAACAAATTATATTTCGGAGAAGATGATTCTTTGGTAGCAGAGGTTATAGACAACACTACCTCGCGGGGACGGACACTTCGGTTTTTGTTTGATGGGCCTTATGAGGAATTCAAGCAAACCATTGAAACATTGGGGAAAACACCGGTACCCCCTGAAATTCAAAGAATAAGAGGTATTACCGAGGAAGACAGGGAAAGGTATCAAACCATTTATGCCAAACATGAAGGAGCTGTTGCCGCCCCCACTGCGGGTTTACACTTTAGTCGCGAGCTAATGAAACGCCTTGAACTGGGTGGAGTTAGTTTCGCTGAAATCACCCTGCATGCAGGTCTGGGAAACTTCCGGAATATAGAGGTAGAAGATCTTACGAAACATAAGATGGATTCCGAGGAATTTCACATAAGTCAGGGAACGGCTGATGCGGTGAACGAAGCCAAGAAAAAGAGAAGAAATGTTTGTGCGGTAGGGACAACTACTATGAAGGGTATCGAATCTTCGGTATCTATATCCCGGATGTTAAAACCTTATCATGGGTGGACGAATAAGTTTATTTTTCCCCCGTATGATTTTATCATAGCGAATGCGATGATCACGAATTTTCATTTACCAAAATCTTCCATGCTTATGATGGTAGCTGCTTTTGGTGGCTATGATTTTGTTATGGAAGCTTATGAAGAAGCCGTGAAAAAGGAATACAGATTTTTTACATATGGTGATGCTATGTTAATAATCTAATTAAACAGATTTTATTTAAAGGCCGGGTTTGTATGCATCGAGAATGAGGGAGCAGAGATACTGTTTTTACATATAAATTCCGGCCTTATTTTTTGGTGAATATGAAAAAGTATGTGATTATAGTAGCCGGTGGAAAAGGGGAGAGAATGAATTCCTCCGTTCCAAAACAATTTCTGCCTATTAATGGGAAGCCCCTTCTTATGCACACTATGGAACGGATTTATAGCAGCGGCTTGGTTGATGAACCGGCTGTTCTTGTTTTACCTTCCGGGCAAATCAATTATTGGCAGCACCTTTGTAAGACATTTAACTTCGAAATTCCCTATATCATTACCGAAGGGGGCGAAAC
Source organism: Bacteroidales bacterium (assembly GCA_021740175.1). Lineage (GTDB taxonomy): Bacteria > Bacteroidota > Bacteroidia > Bacteroidales > JAIPAH01 > JAIPAH01. The sequence goes on along the minus strand of JAIPAH010000017.1, from coordinate 9,575 downwards.
ACGTTTTCACTCGGTAAAAAATGGCCTTGAAAATATTGCCGAAAATAGTCTTGTAGGCGTGCATGATGGGGTGAGGCCATTGGTTTCGTTAGATGTTGTCAAAAATGCCTTTTCTCATGCTTTAAAATATGATACTGCTGTCCCTGTAATTTCCCTTCAAGAATCTGTTCGGAAAGTTGAAAAAGCCGGTCAAAATAGTTATCCCGTTAGCCGGGATGAGTATGTACTTGTTCAAACCCCGCAAGTGTTTAAAGCCAACCTGTTAAAAAAAGCCTATCAAACGCCCTATATTTCTAAATTTACAGATGATGCATCGGTAGTGGAACACTATGGCCATAAAATTCATCTGGTGGAAGGCAACAAGGAGAATATAAAACTAACAACACTTTTCGATTTAAAGTGGGCTGAAACTTATCTGAAACAAAAAACCGGATGAAAACTCATCCGGTTGTTATTAGTTTATTACCGTTTTTATCTAGCGAAGGTCTACGTAAGTCTGGCTAAGTTTTCCGTTTTTAGAGTAGACATCCACCGTATACTGTCCTTCGGGCAAATCCTTGTCTTCCGGAGTCTTCCATTCTATGCATTCTCTGAAGCTTTCGCCATCATAATCAAAGTCATAATCGATGGTATACTGCATTTTTTGTTCATCATATTCAAAAGTATAGGCACTACCCTTGGAAGGTGTCATAATTTTACCTGAAGGCATAGCTATTCTGAAATAAAGTACTTTTTCGCCCTTTTCCGTCAATTCATTTTCTCCAACAGTAAAGCAGATGTTGAATTTATCAGTGCGGCGTGCTTTATCGGTCTCTTTTTCATTGTTGAACCAGGTAATCTTAATCCCATTTGCCTCAATGTTATGGACATCGAGTTGGGCGGCTTTATTGACTTTTTCGTTTAGCTCTTCTTTTTCGCGGGTTAGCTCCTGGGTCATCTGTTGCTCTTTCCTGAATTTCGTTTTGATTTCTTTGTTCTCCGCTTTCAATTCCTTATTCACCCGGTAAAGGGAATCGATTTGCTGAAGGTAACCCTGGGCAATGTCCCGCAGCTTACTCAGTTTTTTCTGGACTTTTTGATATTTCCATTTAGTGCCCAGTAATTCATCAATTTGCTTGGCATTCTCTTTAATAATGCTGTCTTTTTTCTTAAGTGAGTCAGTGAGAGTATTATATTCTGTCTTTACCTCCTTATGTTCTGTCATTAAGGAGTCCAGTTCTTGTTCAAAATAAACTTTTTGTTGTTGTTTATCTTCTTTGAGTTTCGTAACTTCTGAAGAAGTATTCAGATACAAGATGCCGCTTACGATGAAAAGAGCTAAAGCTACTATGAATAAAATAATCCACAGACGGTTAGTTCTTTTCTTTTGTTTTTGTTCTTCTTGGTTGCCTTGTGCATTCTGTTGTTGAGCCATTTTTCTGTAAATTTTTATTAAATCATTGTAATCGAGACAAAAATATAAAAAAATCAAATAGTAAATCAAAAAAAAATATTTATAATAATGCTTAAGGGATTATTTGGTCCAAGTGCAAATAGTATGTGTAAAAATATTTTAAGTCGAAATCAATAACTATTGCATTATATATTGTAGTTTAAAATATTTCGTTTCTTTGCAGGTTGATCGAATAGCCTCATACTTGAAAACGCCTTTTAAACAAATTATTTTAGGAACAGTTATTGTAATGTGTTAGCAGAAAGAAAATTAAATTTTCCGTGATTCTTTTTGGGAAGGTATAAACAAATTGTTGTTCACGGCAAAAAGTGTGATGCTATTGATAATAGTGAGATAGGAAATTATGGGATCGAAAAAGAAAAGAAAAAAGCAAGCAATAAATAAAAAATCATTCATTGATACAGTACTATCAGTTTTTGCGTATCATCCCTTTGAAAATTTTAATTTTAAGCAGGTCTCCCATGCTTTGAATATTCATGATAAGCCCAGCCGGGATCTTGTTAAAGAGATGCTTTCTAAGCTTGTCAACATGGGAGCCATTATAGCCGTAAAACGAGGAAAATATAAACTAAATCCGGACTATATTTCTCCCGGGTTGACTCACTCTATTATACAGGGGAAAGTCGACATGAAACAAACCGGGAAAGCTTATATAATAAGTAAAGATGTGGAGCAGGATGTGTTTATTGCCCCGAATAATACCAATCATGCGCTTAACGGCGATGAAGTTAAAGTGCAGCTTTTCCCCAAGCGTAAGGGACGAAAACTTGAAGGGCAAATCACGGAGATATTAAAGCGGGAAAAAACCGAATTTGTCGGCAATGTAGAAATGAATAACAAGTTTGCTTTCCTGATCCCCGATGTAAAAAATATGCCCATTGATATCTATATACCGGGAGAAAAAGTGAATAATGTTCAGGACGGAGACAAAGCCGTGGCAAGAATAACCAACTGGCCGGAGCACATGAATAATCCTGTCGGAGAGATTATTGAGGTGCTTGGGGAACCCGGGAATAACGAAGTTGAAATGAATTCGATACTTTCGGAGTTTGATTTTCCATTGCGCTTCCCCCAAAAAGTGGAGAAGGAAGCGGAGGAAATCTCTACGGCGATACCCCCGGAAGAAAAGAAAAAACGAAAGGATTTCAGGGAGGTCTTTACTTGTACCATCGACCCCAAAGATGCCAAAGATTTTGATGATGCCTTATCCTTGAGAAAATTGGATAATGGAAATTGGGAGGTTGGAATTCATATTGCCGATGTATCACATTATGTGAAACCTGGGTCTTCTATTGATAAAGAAGCCCTTAAGCGGGCTACCTCCGTTTATCTGGTCGATCGTGTAGTACCTATGCTTCCCGAAAAACTTTCAAATGAAGTTTGTTCCTTGCGCCCCGGTGAAGATAAACTCGCATTTTCGGCGGTCTTTGAAATGGATGACGAGGCGAATGTGCATTCCGATTGGTATGGTAAAACCTTGATACGATCGGATCGCAGGTATAATTATGGCGAGGTCCAGGAGATTATTGAAACGGGAGAAGGAGAAAACAATGACCGGATTACTGTTTTACAACATCTCGCTTCTATTTTAAGGGAGCAACGTTTTAAAAAAGGCGCCATAAATTTCAAATCTTCAGAAGTAAGCTTTGAGCTGGATGAAAACGGCAAACCCCTTTCAGCCTTTATAAAAGAACAAAAAGAGTCCAATCAACTGATTGAAGAGTTTATGCTGCTGGCTAACCGGAAAGTAGCTGAACGCATTGGTCGCAAAAAAGGTGACCAGGATCCCAAAACATTTATTTACAGGGTGCATGATGAACCTAATCCTGATAAACTTCAGCAATTTTCCGAGTTTGTAAATCGGCTAGGTTATAAATTGCGCCTGGGTTCACGTTCCGGAATGGCTCAATCTTTTAACGATCTTTTCCGGCAGGTAGAAGGAAAAGGCGAGGAGGTGATGATTGAAACCATTGCGGTGAGAACAATGGCTAAAGCGGAATATTCGACGCAAAATATAGGGCATTACGGCCTGGCCTTTAATTATTACACCCATTTTACTTCTCCTATTCGTCGTTATCCGGATTTGATGTCGCACCGGTTATTGCAGCAATATCTTGAAAAGAAACCCTCGGTGAATCCCCAGGAATACGAAGAACAATGCATTCATGCCTCAGAAATGGAGCGTAAAGCTATTGAGGCTGAAAGAGCTTCTATTAAGTACAAGCAGGCCGAATATATGCTCGATAAAGTTGGTAAAGAATTTGAAGGGCTCATATCCGGGGTCAGTAAATGGGGGATTTTTGTTCAGCTTAATGAAACCAAAGCGGAAGGACTGGTTTCAATGGCGGATATGAATGATGATTTTTACATGTTGGATGATGAAAATTACCAGATAGTCGGAAAACGCCATAAGCATGTTTATAAACTGGGCGATCCGATCCGCGTCAAAGTTAAGAGCATCGACCTGCCCAAAAAGCAGATGGATTTCCTCATTGTCTAAATTATTGAGGGTTTACATAAGCTTCTTATAAGCCTGCCACCACTTATCAGGAAGTTCATTGGAAGAGGCTTTTTTGTAATCGTCCAGTGAGCAAGGGACTATATAGTGTCTTTCGTATTTCAACTGGATATTATTCGGCTCCATTACCTGCATCCACCATCGGTCGCTATGTTTACTTTTATAAAAGAGCAAGTCTTCATTGAAGTCTTCCATTTGTACTTTGTATTTAATAAAGCCTTTTTGGTTTTGATGAGGGAATTCATTTCGGCGATGGTAGAAGCCTTCAATAAAATACCAAATCATCTGTGCCGTTAAATGGGATGTCTGCCCATTGAAATCAAGTGCGGGATTGACTTCGTAAAGCCCGAATGATGTCACCCGGTCGGAAAGTCCGGCATACCAGCATAGCTGACAGGCTTCTTCGCCATAAAATCCATTCGGAGAAGCATGTCCATTTCCGGGAGCGTCGGGTTGGCGAATAGCAGAAACATCAAAGCTGATCATATCTGCATTTCGCAGAATAGGTTCTACTTGTTTCATATCTGCCCTGATATCCCCTAAGCGGTAAATATCAAACAGCAGGTTGTTCATCAATTCTATGGCTTCCTGGTCGATAAAATAGGTCTGGTAGCCGATATTAGAGTAATTGAAGAGGTAATTGGGCTGATGCAGGATAACCTTACTCAGGTACGAATGAGCCGTTAGCTCTTCCTCCCCATTGCCAAGATCAAATCGCGAGTCAATAGCTGCTATGTTGATAATCCGGCCGTTATTTTCATAAGCCCTGTAGTTGGCAAATGTAAGATCCTGACTACCTCCAAGAATCAAAGGGATAACATTATTTTCCAGTAATTCTGAAATGGCCGAGCTAAGGGCAAAATAGGTGTCGTTTATGGTATTGCCCTGGATAATATCTCCCAGGTCGACGATTTTGGGTTGGTAATCGCCGGGAAAAAGTTGGTAAAAGTAGCGCCTGATTGCTTCGGGTGCGTCTTTACATCCTTCGTTACCTTTGCTCTTATGAGATTCTTTTACGCCAAGAATAGCGAGATCAAAATCATTGATCTCAGGAAAATAATCTTTTTCTGAAAAAATAGTTATAGAATCTCCAAACCTTGGACGCTTCTCATCAAATTGAAACCAGGAAACATCAATTGGCTGAAAATAGATGGATATGTCCATTTCTGCCTTTTTTTACTTACTTTTTCTTCTTTGTACGGGAATTTTTCTTTTTTGTTCCGGCTTCGCTGATAATTTTTTTACAATCTTCCAGTGTTAGTTCTTTGGGGTCTTTATCTTTCGGAACCTTATAATTTTTCTTTTTATGGGAGATATAAGGACCCCATCGACCGTTTAATACCTGGATACCTTCGTCTTCAAAGGTTTTGATATATTTATTTTTATCTTTTTCCCTTTTTTCTTTTATTAATTCTATTGCCCGCTCTTTGGTGATTGTAGCAGGATCATCCTCTTTTTTCAAAGAGACGAATTTATTGTTATGTCTTACATAAGGCCCGAAACGCCCAATAGAAACTGTTACGGGTGATTCTTCAAAATCTCCTAATTCGCGGGGAAATTTGAAAAGCTCCAGCACTTCTTCAAGAGTAATTGATTCTATACTTTGATTTTTCCGGAGGCCGGCGAATTTGGGCTTTTCTTCTTCCTCCCTATCACCTATTTGCGCCATAGGGCCATAGCGGCCAAGCTTAACATATACATTGCGACCGGTTTTGGGATCTACCCCAAGATGTCTTTCGCCTTTCACGCGCTCGCTGTTTTTGAGGGTTGTTTCTACCTTTTCATGGAACGGGCCGTAGAAATTACGGATTATCTCATCCCACTTTTTCAGCCCATTAGCTATTTCATCGAATTCTTTTTCCACTTTTGCAGTGAAGTTATAATCCATGATGTTATCGAAATACTCGAGTAAAAACTGGGTAACCAAAGTACCGATATCCGTTGGAATTAATTTGCCTTTATCCGCTCCTGTTTTTTCTGTGGACGTATTGTTTTGTATTTCATTGCCTTTTAGCGTATAAACCTGGTATTTGCGTTGGGTCCCCTCGCTGACGCCTTTGGTGACATATTGTCGTTTTTGTATGGTGGATATTGTTGGCGCATAAGTCGAGGGTCGCCCGATACCGAGATCTTCCAGCTTTTTGACAAGGCTGGCTTCCGAATACCTGGGCGGCGGGGATGTAAAGCGTTGAATGGCGTTCATTTCTTCAAGTCCGAGCTTCTCTCCTTCTTTGATTGGCGGAAGTAATCCTTTTTCTTCTTCTCCGTCGTCTTCCTCTTCCCTTGATTCAAGATAAACTTTAAGAAAGCCGTCAAATTTCACGATTTCACCTTTGGCTACAAACTGCTCTTCAGCTTTGGAAACATCAATTTTAACGGTGGTTCTTTCCAATTGAGCATCAGCCATTTGTGAGGCAATAGTTCGCTTCCAAATTAAGTCGTACAGGCGTTTTTGATCTTCGTTCCCCGAGGCTTCCCGATGATCGAGGAATGTTGGTCTAATGGCTTCATGAGCTTCCTGTGCGCCTTTGGCCTTAGTTGCATATTGCCGGGTTTTAGAGTATTTTTCACCATAATCTTTGGTGATTTCTTTTTTGGCCTGGCTCAGGGCCATGTTAGACAAGTTCGTGGAATCGGTACGCATATAGGTGATTTGTCCCGATTCATAAAGCTGCTGGGCAACGACCATTGTTTTTGATACCGGGAAGCTAAGCTTCCTGGAGGCTTCTTGCTGAAGGGTTGATGTAGTAAAAGGCGGCGCCGGAGATTTTTTGCCGGGCTTTTTCTCAATGGAAGCAACTGTAAACTCCGCTTCCTTCGATTTTTCCAGGAAAGCGTAAGCTGCTTTTTCCGTTTTAAAACGCTTTGGAAGTTCGGCCTTGATCTGGTGCTTTTTTCCGTCTTTTGAAAGAAGGAAAACAGCAGTTACTTTATAGGATGATGCTGGTTTGAAGTTTTTAATTTCCTGTTCTCGCTCGACAATCAGACGTACGGCAACGGACTGCACTCTTCCTGCTGATAAAGAGGGTTTTACTTTTCTCCATAAAAGGGGCGAAAGCTCAAAACCGACCAAGCGATCCAAAATCCGTCTGGCTTGTTGAGCATTTACCAGGTTTTCATCGATACCCCGGGGATTTTTTATGGCTTCTGTTATTGCATGTTTGGTGATTTCATGAAAAACAATCCTTTTAGTTTTGGTTTGATCCAGGTTGAGCGCTTTTACCAAATGCCATGAGATGGCTTCCCCTTCGCGGTCTTCATCAGAAGCTAGCCATACGGTTTCAGCATTTTTAGCCAGCTTTTTTAGTTCCGTGACTACTTTCTTTTTGTCAGAATCTATTTCGTAGACGGGGTTAAAATCATTGTCTATTTCAACTCCCTGGTTCTTTTTGGCTAGATCACGAACGTGACCATAACTGGATTTGACCAGATAATCCTTACCAAGGAATTTTTCGATCGTTTTTGCTTTTGCCGGTGACTCGACGATTACCAGATTTTTAGCCATGGTGTTTGTCCTGTATTATTTTATGCAAAAGTAAAACTTTCAAACAAATGGGAACCTTTTAGAGTTTATGCTTATAATATTTGAGTGCAGTCTAAAAAGCCTTCAAACTGCTGATTTTTAGCATTTTTATCCCTAACTGCTAAAAATCAGCAGTTTGAAAAAGTTTCCTTTAGGGGATTTAGGGGTCATAAGGCTTTTTAGACTCGACTCATATTTTATAAAATGCACAAGATTGAGTAACATAATTACTCAAATATATGTGACAAAAACTCTATAGCTTTATGGAAAGAGTACGAAAATAACATTATATCGACGAAGTTGAATGTTTTTTTCAGAGTTATAGGCTAAGAGGAAGCAATTTAATTTGATGTGAATTACAAAACTACTATTTTTGTTGAATAAGTTTTATGACATACTTTTGTGCATTGTGTAAACTTCACTCTAAAAAGCGCATTTTTAATAATTCGTCTTATGAATACAGGACAAAGATATATACAAATGAATATGCCGGGCATTAATGGCATTGTTTTTTTCATTTATCCCTATGAGAAAAACAATATTTATATATTCATTTTGTCTCTTTATACCAAAATTTTTTCAATGATAAGCACTTATACTATTAATTCTAAATGATTTTAACGAATGGCTGAAGATTTAAGACAATTTAACGAATTCCAGCAACAGCAGGAAGAAAGTATCGATTTCAAAGCGATTTTTTTCAAGCTGATAAATAACTGGTATCTATTTGTAATAACTGTTTTTGTAGCGTTGGTTATTGCATTTCTTTTCAATAAATATAGCAAAACCGTTCATGAGGTATCCACAACAGTCCTTGTTCAGGACGAAAGAGGTCAGCTTTCCACCCAGGAACTTATCGGAATAGAAATGTCCGGTAATAAACAAAACCTTGAAAACGAAATTGGGATACTTAAATCGTACGCCGTGGCTAATAGGGCTATAAAAAACCTTGACTTTGAAGTTTCTTATTTTCAAGAGGATAACTTCATTGTTAAAGAAATGTATGAGAATCCCCCGTTTAAAGTCGTTTTTGACGAATCTCATCCCCAGATGACAGGTGTTCCCATAAATATTGATATAAAATCTCCTCAGAAATATAAAATAGATATCGATGCGGAAAAATTTTCCGCTTATGATTATACAAAAAATACAAGTCTTAAAGAAATTGAAAAATCTTTCAATTTTAATGAGAAGTTGAAATTTGGCGAATGGGTGGAAACTGATTTTTTTAAGTTCAAAATTGACTCATTGGATTTTAAAGAGGAGGAACAATTCGAAAAACTAAAAAGCAAAAGATTATTTTTTAAGTTTAATAACCTGAATTCCCTTACCAAGAGATTTCAAGGTTTCAGTATTGAGCCTATCAACCGGGAAGCCTCAATAGTAAGGCTTTCTATGCAAAATGATAACAAACAAAAGGCTGTTGATTTTCTTAACACCTTGACCGATGAATATCTCGAAAGGGGACTTGAAAAGAAAAATAAAATAGCCTCCAAAACGATTGAATTCATTGATGATCAACTGAAGGATATTAAAGACTCGCTGAGTAAATCCGAAAAAAAATTGCAAAAGTTTCGCTCTAAAAATGAAGTGATGAACCTGGAGCATCAGTCGCAACAGCTTTTTGAGCAGATGAAAGAGCTTCAGAATAAGAAAGCTGAATTAATGGTTAAATCGCAATACTACCATCATCTGAAAAATTATATCAAAAAGAATGAATCAGTTACCATGGATGATGTTATCGTTCCATCGGCTTTGGGGATAGAGGATCCGGTACTTGCTGAATTGGTTAAGAAACTGACGAAGCTTTATGAGGAAAAATCAAGATTAGCATACAGTACCAAAAAGGAAAACGTGTTGATTGGTCAAATCAACAACGAAATTGAGCTTACAAAGAAAACATTGTTAGAAAATGTCAATAACATGATTAATACTTCTGAGATTTCTATTTCAGATATTAATCAACGGATTGAAAAGCTTTCAAGTCGGTTAAACAGTTTGCCGGGTACACAGCGTCAACTTTTTAACATTGAAAGGCAATTTAAGCTTTTGGATAATATCTATACTTTCTTAATGGAAAA
>JAIPAH010000016.1 GCA_021740175.1 Bacteroidales bacterium | reverse complement strand
AACCACTTTTTACCCATCATTATTCGTCTTCTTTCAGGGCTTTTTTATCCAGGGTAAAGTTCGCTTTCTTTATTCGCTTTTCCAGGGCTTTCAATTCAACAGGCGTCCCTCCCATCGGCACTACTTTAAGCTGTTGCTTACGCCAGTTGGCTTCGGAGCTTTGTACCGACTCCATTTTGTTTACCTGTTTCTCCAGTCCTCCTTCGCATCCTGGACAATCCATGCCATACACCGTAAATTCGAGGGTATCTGACTTGCTCACCACTGTCTGCTCTCCGGCGGTATCACTTTGTCCGAATGCCGCCGGAGTGACTATTATAAATACAAAAACGGTCACTAGAAATATTACTGTTCTCATCGTTTTAGTTTTTTTTAGAATTTCTGCAAATAAAGGTATATACTGCGTGCAACAGTATTGCAAAGATTTACTTACAATTGGGGCAGATTCCGGTCACCACAAAATGGGCTCCCTCAAAGTCAAAACCTTCCGGCAGTTCAGGTTTTGGCACCGGAAGAGACCGCAGGCAGTAACTTTGTCCACAATGGTTACACAGGAAATGCACGTGCTGATCCTCCAGGGAGCATTCGCAGCCTTCGTTGCACAAAGCATATCGCACCGCTCCTGTGCCATCATACACCGTATGCACCAGGCTGTTTTCCTGAAACACCTTCAGCGCCCGGTAAATTGTCGACCGTTCCACATTGTCAAATTGCTGCTCAATCTTGTACAAACTCATAGCCGAATTGCCCGCCAGGAGTATTTCATACACCAACTTCCGCATGGGAGTGGGTTTTACCCCGCTGGCCTCCAATAATCTATCCGTATCGCTATGCCTTACACTGGTTTTACTCATCCGTTATTTATATTACATTTCCGTTAGACTAAAAACGAAACCGCCATTCTTTTGGTTCAGCAATATTTATTTATTTGACATTTCGTTTTTGTGCAGGCAATTCGGGAAAATCAATAAGGTCGCATTTATTGGGCGGTATATCTGGCTACTAAGGTCAAAAAAATGAAAATAAGGATAAAAAAATACGACCTACTTTCTTTTTTGCGCGGCACCTTTGCTTCCGGTTCAAAATGTGCCAACATTTTCGGTTCGTTTTGTGCCACCCTCCAATTGAATCTGGAATCCTGAATTCTAAAAGCCTTCTAATTCTTACGCTCTGCACGTAATACTCAACTCTTAATCCACACATCAGCACATCCCCACATAACTCCCCGTCCTTCCAGGTTCAACGAAGCGAGGACGCTTCGCCTGTCTTTTGCACCTCATGGCTGCAAACCCTGACAGATTTCATTATCTTTGTACAAAATAAGCGAACATGAGCGGTGTAATAAACATACAATATCCTGAATCTTTAGCCAATTCTTTAAAGATGAACGAGAAAGAATTTGAGCGTGAAATGAAAGTAAGCGCGCTCGTTAAGCTTTACGAGTTGGGAAAAGTTTCTTCCGGAACGGCCGCAAGGGTATTGGGTATGTCGCGTGTTGATTTTCTGGAGTTGCTGTCCAGGTATAAAGTATCTCCTTTGGGTCAAAATGATATGGAGAGTCTAAAAGAAGATATAAACAATGCCTAAGGTCGTTTCAAATACTACTCCAATAATTTCATTACTCAAATTATCACGCCTATCTATTTTAAAAGATTTATATTCGGAAATTTCAATACCACATGCCGTTTATCAGGAAATAGAGGCCGGTAATAGCAAAAAGTACTATCAGGATTTATCAAAACTTGACTGGGTTAGTATTGTTAAGGTTAAAGACAAAGAGGCAATTAAGTATTTTTTGGATTTAGATGCCGGTGAAGCTGAAGCTATAGTGCTCGCCAATGAACTTCAGGCGGATTTGATAATAGTAGATGAGTCCTTAGGAAGGTTTTATGCCAAACATGCAGGCCTTAATGTAACCGGCACGATTGGGGTTTTGATAAAGGCTAAAAAGAAAGGGATTATTAAAGAATTGAAACCTTTGCTTTTCGAACTGATTAAGAAAGATGTTTGGATTAGCAAAAAATTAGTCAGCGATGTTCTTAAAGAAGCCGGGGAATAATTTAGTTTGTTTGTACACCAATCATAAACCAACCTTAGTAGCCTGCCACATACCCCACACCACCCCTTAACCTTATTGTTTTTGTAAAACGGTAATGTCACATCCGGAAAGATCAATAAGGTTTGATTTTTTGTGCAGGATATTCAGCTACTAAGGTTAAGAGAGTGAAAATAAGGTTTTAAGAGTATTGTGTCGTGGTAGAAACCAAAACATCCAGTCCTTCCATCTTTCCCTTCCTGCCAGGCCCACCCGAAAAGCTGGAAGGTCATATTTTAGATATAGAATTGTTTGCGCGTGTCCTTCATTTTCCAAAATTATTACCTTTGCCTTCCATGTTTATGAATAAACATATACAAATACTTGTCTCTGTAGTGGTCATCTCCATGATGATGCTTCACATGGCCATTCCGCATAGCCACCATCATCATGAGCAGAAGGACGAAGAGGTAACGCATAACGCAGAGCATGATCATGATCATCATGATCATGACCATCATCACACCGGCGATCACCCCCACAAAACTCCCCCCAGGGATACGGATAACGCAGAAGGTGAATCCGGTCTGTTTGTTCCTATCGAAAAACACCTGCATGCATTTCATATTCACGAATTTGTCCCCGCCACCAAAATCAGGAAGACGGCTTCCCCAATTAAAGCATTTCCGGTTGTAGCCACAACCACAAACAATGACATCAAACTTTCGGCCGGAAACGAGGGAACATACAGATGCACATTATTCAGACCCATATTCTATGACAACCCTTTCCTTTTAAACTGCTCACTGAGGGCGCCCCCATATTCCTCCTAATTACTTTCAGAACAACCGTTCAATCAATTTGCCGGCCTTTTTAATAAGGGCTGTGCAACCATGTTATACCTAAGTTGAGCGATTTGAGCGTAGTGAAAAATCGCTTTACTCAGGTATAATCCCGATATAGAAATTGTTGCTTTTCACTGAATGGATAGCCTGCCCCGTGCACGAAGTGTCGGGAAGGTGAAAAGCTTACAATTTCTTAATCGTGAGCAAGAATTACTCAATTTGGATTTCATTTAAAAATTAGCTATACATGCACAAAAAAATTGTATTCGCTATAGGCGTATACCTAACCGCACTGGGTCTTAACGCACAAAACCCGGGTGTGAGTGAAGTATTGCGCCAAGTCGGAGAGAATAACAAAAAGCTTCAGGCGTATTCAGCGTGGATAGAAAGCAAGCATCTCGATAGGAAGACGGAAAACAACCTTGCCGATCCGCAAACCGATGTTTACTATCTCCCCTGGGGGAAAAACGGCGGGGCGTACACCGAGCTGCAAATCAGTCAGTCGGTGGAGTTCCCCACGGTTTATGACGCCCGGAACAAGCTGATTGGTAAGCAGAGGCAGAAAATGCAACTGGAATACGAAGCTTTGCGACAGGACATTCTGCTGAAAGCCAAAAAACACCTCATCGAAGTCATATACCTGGATAAGCGACTGACGGTTACCCAAAAACGCACCCGGCAGGCAAAGCGGGTTTTCAACCATATTCAGGAATTATATGAACAGGAAGAGGTGGGCAAGCTGGAAGTGAATAAGGCTAAAGTGGCCTGGATGCAGCAACAGTTTAAGGCAGAGCAGCTCAAAAATCAAAAGCAAAATGAGCTGTTGCTTTTAAAAGAGCTGAATGGCGGAAAGGCCGTTTCATTTAATCCGTCCGGCTATGACCAAAGCAGGGCGGTGGCGGCGCTTGACAGCTTATGGAAAAGCAAGCAAGCCCGCGATCCGGCTTTGGCCGTTTTGCAGCAACAGGAAGAGGTAGCCCGCCAACAGGTCAGGCTGTCGAAAAATAAAGCCCTGCCCGACCTGAAGGCCGGGTTTAATTATCAGAATGCGCCGGGGTCAAGCTTTAGCGGTATTTATGGTGGCATTTCGATACCGTTGTGGAACAATAAAAACAAAGTAAAGACAGCAAAAGCTCGGCTGGAATACCAGCAAACGCATTCGGAAGCTACCCGCACGAAATCCTTTGTCCGGTATCAGAAAAAATACAATGAATACCGGATGCTAAGGAAGAAATACCAAAAATATCGGTCTACCCTTTCGGGATTGCAGAGCGATACGCTGTTGCTGGAAGCCTACCGGCTTGGCGACATTACTTTCATAGAATATCATATGGAGTTGAAATTTTACCGGCAAGCCTACGATGCAATGCTTGAAGTGAAAAACCAACTCAACAAAAGGAAAGCGGAATTACGAAGACATAAATTATAAACCATAAAAGACATAACATCATGAAAATCATAAATTTAATTATAGCAGGAATCTTTTTATTTGCCGTATCATGTTCTTCACCAAATGAGAACAACAACGAGAGCCAACAGCATGAAACAGAGGAACATGCTCATGAAAAAAGCTCGGAAGCGCATGGCCACGAACACGATTCAGAAGAGTCCGGTCATTCGCATGATGAATACCATCACCAGGAAGAGTTCAAAGTGAAGAAAGATACGGCTGAAGCCGAATCCGATCATCACACCCATGAGGATGGTAACGAGCATCACGATCATTAATATCTAAAACAGAAGAAATGATGAAATATATTATTTTATTAATAGCCCTAGCCGTGGCCTCTTGTCAGCCCGAAGGAGATCATGAGCAGGGTCATACCCATGATGCCGGCGGAGGACACCATGCGGCGGCAGAAAGCGCGCTAACGGTGGATACCACCCTGTGGACCGGAAAGACCGAGCTGTTTGTGGAGTTTCCGGCCCTGGTAAAAGGGAAGGTCAGCCGGTTTGCCGCGCATTTCACCGTCATGGAAAAACACCGGCCCGTAGAAAAAGGAACGGTAACGGCGAGTTTGATTCAAGGCAGCAGCGGCATTCGAAACCGGGCGGAGGCGCCTTCCTCGCCCGGGATATTCACCCCGGCTTTGAAACCAAAGGAAGCAGGCAGCCACCGCCTGGTGTTTGACATCGAGTCACCGCAACTAACCGACCGGATTGTGATGAAAAATGTGGAAGTTTATTCCTCGGTAAAAGCGGCACAGGAAGCCCTGGGAGAGATTTCAGCCGGTGATGAGGCTAAGATTTCCTTCCTGAAGGAGCAGGCCTGGCGAATTCCTTTTCAGACTACCCCGGCGGTTAAGGACAGCATTTACGACATCATCCCGACCTCAGGTACCTGGCAGGCTGCTCCCGGAGATACCCGGACACTGAGCGCCAATGCTTCGGGGATAGTGGGTTTTGCAATGGAAAACCTGACGCAGGGAGCCACAGTCAGGGAAGGCCATTTGCTGATGACCCTGAGTAGTGACGAGCTAACAACCAACAACCTGGAAGCTAAAATAGCGAAGGCCCGGGCCAACTTCGAGCAGGCCAGGTCATCCTGGAAAAGGAAGAAGCAGTTGTATAAAAAAAATATCGCTTCCAAATCGGAATATGAGCGGGCGGAGAATCAGTACCGGGTAGCTAAAGTATCGTACGAAACGCTCAAGGCTGGATATAAGGCCGGGGGAAAGCAAGTCAGGTCCCCATTCGGAGGCTTTGTCAAATCTATCAATACAGCTAACGGCGATTATGCCGAAGAGGGAGCGCCCCTGGTCACCATCGGCACCAACCGTTCAAGGCTATTAAAGGCTCATGCCGGTTCTTCCTATGCTTCCGAACTGGATGCCATACAGAATATTTTCTACCAGCCTGAAGAGGGGAAGTGGTCCAGCTTGAAAGCTACCGGGGGAAAACTACTGTCTGTCGGCAAACAGGTAAATCACGATGAGCCGATGATTCCCGTATTTGCCAATGTCGGCGAGCGGATAGAAATGCCGAAGGGCAGCTTTACGGAAGTACAGATCGCCGTGGGGCAACCCGGCCAAAGCATCGCCATACCCGAATCGGCTCTGCTGGAAGACTACGGTAACTATTCGGTGATCGTTCAATTGTCGGGAGAGCTGTTTGAACGCAGACCGGTAGAGCCAGGAATGCAAAACGGTGACATGGTGGAAATAACAGAAGGATTGGATGCGGGAGAGATAGTCGTCAGCACGGGAGCTTACCAGGTAAAAATGGCTTCCATGTCGGGCGATGGCCCCGCGCACGGACACGTTCATTAAAAAAGCGAAAGTATGTTAAACAGAATATTAAAACTCTCACTCCAAAACCGCTTACTGGTGCTGCTTGGTGCGGTCGTTCTGAGTTTAACGGGACTGTACATCGCACGAAATATGAACGTGGATGTCTTTCCTGACCTGACGGCCCCCACCGTGACTATCATGACGGAAGCCCACGGCATGGAGTCGGAGGAAGTGGAAAAACTGGTGACGTATCAGATTGAAACCGCCATGAATGGCTCGCCCGGGGTGAGGAGGATCAGGTCATCGTCAACCGCGGGGTTCTCCATCGTATGGGTGGAATTTGACTGGGGGACCGATATTTATCGCGCCCGGCAGATTGTTAGCGAACGCATCCCCACGGTTCGTGAAAAACTACCCTCGAATGTAGGAATGCCAACCATGGCACCCATCTCTTCTATCATGGGAGAGGTCATGCTGATTGGGGTCACTTCGGATAGCCTGTCGCCCATGAAATTGCGTACTTTATCCGACTGGACCATCCGTCCCCGGATCAAAGCTATCGGCGGAATAGCCAATGTGATTGTGATTGGGGGTGAGTATAAGCAATACCAGGTGCATGTCCACCCGGAGAAGCTAAAATATTATCAGGTGAGTCTGCACGAACTGCAGCAGAAAGTGAAGGAAGCCAATGTGAATGCACCGGGCGGATTTTTCAATCAACACGGCAACAAATACATCATTAAAGGCAGCGGACGTGCTTACTCGGTAAAGCACCTGAAAGAAGCGGTAGTAAAACAGGTGAACGGCCAAACCATCAAAATAAAAGATGTGGCCGGTGTTAAAATCGGGGCGGCGGATAAAATCGGCAATGGCTCTTTGAACGGGTCTCCTTCGGTGATTCTGACGATTGCAAAGCAACCCGATGTCAATACCCTGGAGCTTACCGAAAAGCTTGATGCTGCCGTGGCCGACCTGGAAAAAACGCTCTCGGAAAGCGTGGAGATACGAAACCACATTTTCAGGCAGGCCGATTTCATTGAAGCATCCATCAATAATCTGAACACGACTTTGCTGGAGGGAGCGCTCTTTGTGATTATTGTGCTGTTTATCTTCCTGATGAACTGGCGGACCACAGCTATCTCTCTTCTGGCCATTCCATTGTCGTTGCTGGTATCGGTCATTGTTTTGAAACTACTGGGCTACACCATCAATACGATGAGCCTCGGCGGCATGGCCATAGCTATCGGCGCCCTGGTGGATGATGCCATCATCGATGTGGAAAATGTATTCAAACGTCTCAGGGAAAATATCCGAAAGCCAAAGGATAAAAGAGAACCCACGCTCAGGGTGGTGCGCGACGCCTCCGTGGAAATCAGAACGTCCATTATCATAGCAACCTTCATCATTATCGTCTCTTTTGTGCCCCTGTTTTTCCTTAGCGGTATGGAGGGCCGATTGCTCAAACCCCTCGGTATTGCCTTTATCACCTCCGTGCTGACTTCGCTGGTAGTGGCCGTAACGGTCACGCCTGTAATGTGCTCTTATCTGCTTAAAAGCAAAAAGGTGTTGTCAAAACAGGCGGAAGGCACACGGGTGGAGCGCTGGTTACGAAACCGGTATGCCGGGCTGCTGAACCGCTCTCTAAAAAGGCCTAAAACGATTATCGGGGTCACTTTTGTGGTGTTTATTGTCAGCATTGTCCTTTTAACTCAACTTGGGCGCAGCTTCCTCCCCGATTTCAACGAGGGTTCGATGACCCTCAGCGTGGTGGGGCCGCCGGGAATGTCGCTGAAGGAAAGCAACAAAACCGGAAAGCTGGTGGAGGAGCTATTGCTCGAAATGCCCGAAGTGGATGTGGTTACCCGCCGAACAGGTCGTGCCGAATTGGATGAGCATGCTCAGGGCGTGAATGGTGCGGAGATCGATGTGCCCTTTACCCTGAAAAATAAAAGCAAAGAAGAGTTCTTCAGGGATGTGCGCGAAAAGCTGAGTTCGGTGCCCGGCGTAAACATTACGGTGGGGCAACCCATAGCTCACCGTATCGATCACATGCTTTCGGGTACGCGAGCCAATATCGCGATAAAGATTTTCGGTCCCGACCTTCACCGGTTGTACGAGCTGGGAAAAAAGGTGGAACAGAACATCAGACCCATCAGCGGGCTGGCCGATGTAGCGGTGGCCCAGCAGGCGGAAGTGCCGCAGATACGGATTAAGCCGAAACGCCAGATGCTGGCGGCTCACGGTATGACGGTCGAACAGCTCATGGAACAGGTCGATATTGCCCTGGCAGGGGAGACGGTCGGGGAAATCTATGAAGGACAGAAATACTTCGACCTGGTGGTGCGCTACCGGGAAAGCGACAGGGACAAGATCAGGAAAATCAGGAATATGCTGGTCAGCTTGCCCGGCGGAGGGCATACCACCCTTGACCAGGTGGCCCGGGTAGCCTCGGTGAGTAGCCCCAACCGCATCAGTCGGGAAGATGTGCAACGAAAGATAGTGGTAGCCGCCAACGTACAGGAAGGAGACTTGCGGGGCGCTGTCAACGATATCAAGGAAACGATCAATACCTCCGTGGATATCCCGCAGGGGTATCGCGTGGAATACGGCGGACAGTTCGAAAGCGAGGCTAAAGCTTCAAAGATGTTACTTGTAGCCGCAATTCTGGCTGTTTTTGTTATCTTCCTGTTATTGTACATGGAGTTCAGGGATCTGAAGCTTTCGTTCATTGTGCTAATCAACCTGCCCCTGGCGCTGATAGGAGGCATACTGATTGTCTATTTCACTACGGGCATTATCAGCATTGCCGCCACCATCGGGTTTATCAGCCTTTTCGGTATTGCCACCCGTAACGGCATCCTTTTGGTTTCGAGGTATGAGGCCCTGCGAGAAGAAGGAAAGCAGGGACACGAACTGCTGAAGGAAGGTGCCCTGGACAGGCTGAACCCTATCCTGATGACGGCCTTCACCACCGGACTGGCCCTGCTGCCCCTGGCCCTGAAAGGCGGTCAGCCGGGCAACGAGATACAAAGCCCGATGGCCGTTGTTATCCTGGGTGGGTTGCTTTCAGCCACTATCCTCAACCTGGTGGTGATACCAGGCGTCTATAAGCTGGTGACGCAAAACCGCGAACAAACAGTTAAAGAAGAAAACGGATTGTAGGTATCCTTATTGAAATCAGTCAGGGGCCGTTCAAAAAGCCTTATAATAGGATATTCAGCAATTTTTACTCTTAATTCCCTAAAGGGAAATTGCTGAATATCATTGAGTTTCGTTTTTTAATTGGACTTTACCAAGTTACTTTAGCGGTATATTAACCTTTTTGGATGGCTTCTGGCTGTTTTTTAACCAAAACCTACCACCCTAAAGAGTTGGCAGGTTATTACATCCGACCTTCCAACTTTTTATGTGGGAATTGCGGGGGAAAGGGGGAAGGTTTTTGTTGAGCATATCCGGAACACCACATCAAAAGCCACATACAGCTTCGGCTTTCTTCCAATTGCATTTACAAAAATGTTTGTTATATTTACAGTTTACCAAACAACTGATTCTTAACACATCATAAACAACCTGCATCATGAGCAACCCAGCCTTAGGCCATATCCAAATCGTAGACGCCCACGAACTATGGAAAGACGAAGCCAGAGACTTCACCCCGTGGCTTACCGAAAATGCCCGGCAACTATCCGAAGCTATTGGAATACCTATTGAAATTGATGGTACGGAGAAGGAGGTGGGGGATTTTTATCTGGATATCTCTTATACTATCAGAAGTAATGACAAGAATGTTTTCTTTAAATAGGAGATCGCAACATGCGTTAACCTTTAATACGATAATTTATGGAAAATAAAAGCATTATACCAACAGAAAGAGTTTACAAGGCCATAATAATTATTCGGGGACAAAAAGTAATGCTGGATAGTGACCTGGCCGAAATATTTGGAGTTACAACAAGCAGACTAAATGAGCAGGTAAAACGAAACAAAAAACGATTTCCGAAGGATTTCATGTTGCAACTGACAAACGGAGAAAAGCTGGAGGTGATCGCAATTTGCGATCACCTCGAAAAGTTGAAATATTCAAACACAAACCCTTATGCCTTCACTGAACATGGAACTATCATGCTGGCCAATGTATTGAATACAGATACCGCCATTCAAACAAGTGTATTAATCGTACGGGCATTTGTTAAATTAAGAGAAATTCTGTCGACACATAAAGACCTTGAACGCAAAATCCATGAACTGGAATCCAAATACGACAAACAGTTCAAAATGATTTTTAAAGCAATAAGAGAATTAATGCAAGAAGAAGAACCTGATAAAAACAGGCCAAAAATAGGCTATAAAACTGGAGGGGAAGATTAAAACAGAAACTTTAAAGGGGAAATGCTACAATCCATAATTGCAACATGTTTCAATGATTGCCTTATCCAAAAGTTTTGTTATATTTACAGTTTAACAAACAACTGAATCTTAACCACATCACAAACAACCTGCATCATGAGCAATTCGGACTTAGGCCATATCAAAATCATAGACGCCCGCGAACTATGGAAAGACGAAGCCAGGGACTTCACCCTATGGTTGGCCGAAAACGCCCAACAACTCTCCGAAGCTATCGGAATTCCTATTGAGATTGATAGTAAGGTGAAGGATGAGTATTTCGCTTGGTTGATGAAACATCTGATGATTATGCGGAAGATGGCGAGGGAGGTGTTGGGGTAAGGGGTTCGAAAAAATTTTGCTGATAATTTTATATTTATTTTTGAAAACTTTAAAAACACCTTGATTGAATATTAAAACTCGAGTGTCCAATCCAAAATTAATTAATAAAATACTTAAATCAATACATTATGAAAGAGATACCTAAAGATTTACAAGCCATTTCCGAGAATTTAAAATCAAGTAAAAATCAATGGGAATGGATAATCGTTCAAATAATTTGCGAAATGCCATATGGTAAATCAGCCAGTTATGGAACAATTGCAGAATTTGCCAATAAAAATAAAAATTTACCAATAATTCCTAGAAACTTGGCTATCCTTAGGAATAAACTTTACAGCAAATTAGGATATGATACTGAAGTCCCATTACATAGGGTAGCAAACATTGGCGATTTTAATTCTAACTACGATTCCGAAGAAACAAAATTTGTAAATGATATTAATAGAGAACAAGAAGGATCTTTAAACAATAATAGTTGGTGGTCCCCTTTTTAAATTGTGAAAAAGGACTGATTCAACATGAACCAGCCCTTATTGATTGAAATTTTATTCTAAAGCTTTGTCTAACAAGGCCATCACCATAAGTATAAAAGTTATTAAAGCAATATCCTCAATTATTAATCTAAAAAATTTACTTAATCAAATCTTTTATTCTTTAAAAAAATAGCGTTGATAACTTTTATGAAGTATTTCACAAATAAATTTTGGAAAACACTATATTTGAATCAAGAATTAATTGATAAATAATAGAGCAAGATGAAAGCTGAAGAACCATTTGAAGAGATTATAAATCAGGTATATTCTACAGAAAATAAATTAATTCTGGGAGATACACTTAAAACATTAAAAACTCTCCCGGATAATAAGTTTGACCTAATCATAACCTCCCCACCTTACAATGTAGGCAAAGAATACGAAACAAAAACTTCAATTGAAAAATATTTGAAGCAACAGGAAGAGGTTATTGAAGAATTAATACGGGTAACCTCCAACAAAGGAAGTATCTGTTGGCAAGTGGGTAATTATGTAAATAAAGGTGAAGTATTTCCTTTGGATATGTTTTATTATCAAATCTTTAAAAAATATGGTTTAAAATTAAGGAATCGAATAATATGGCATTTCGGACATGGGCTACATGCTTCTAATAGGTTTTCAGGCAGATATGAAACCATTTTATGGTTTACCAAATCTGATGAATACATATTCAATTTGGATGATGTTCGGGTACCTTCAAAATATCCAGGGAAACGCCACTTTAAAGGAGATAAAAAAGGACAATTATCGGGTAATCCAAATGGAAAAAATCCCTCGGATATATGGGAAATTATTATTAGAGATTGGGAACAAGAATTATGGGACATACCAAATGTAAAATCCAACCATCCTGAAAAAACCGAGCACCCTTGCCAATACCCAATTGAACTTGTAGAAAGGTGTATTTTGGCACTAACAAATAAAGGTGGTTGGGTTCTAGACCCTTATGTTGGTGTTGGGTCAACCATTTTAGCCGCCACTAAGAATGAGAGGAATTCTATTGGCATTGAAAAGGAAAAAAAATATATCGACACGGCAAGTAAACGTATAAGAGACCTAAAAGAAGGCAGATTAAAATTAAGACCAATTAATAAGCCAATTCATAAACCAAAACCCAACGATAAGATTGCAAAAAAGCCAGAAGAATGGCAAAGTTCATTATTTAATAAAAATGAAAAAGGAAAGGGATAATGAAAATAGCCCAGAGTTACTCCCATTTAAATGGAGAAGAATATTTAATAGTACATCATAATAAGTTTTATAAACAAATAAAAGAAGTTATAACTAAGGTTGATGCGAGTCAGAATAAAACTAAAATTAGTAAAGAGCAGACAAAGTCAGGAGTCAGTCTTTATAGCCCTAAAGCACTAAATAAAGTCTTTGAGGAATATTTCAAGATAAAAAACTGGGTAGAAAGTCGCTATAGATATTACATTACACTGGATCGTGAATTAATGGAGAAAAGTATTCTGATGCCACCAGATGAGCAAAAGGAATTTTTGCAAAGTCAAGGTGAAAGCAATCCTATATTCAGTTATAATCAAACAGATTTTGTTAAAGATAAAATTGCAGTAGAAGTTCAGTTTGGCAAGTACGCTTTTGTGGCTTATGACTTATTTGTGAAACACATGCTTTTTTACTCTGGCGGTGTTATTAATCTTGGGATTGAGATATTACCTACAAAAAAAATGCAACAAGAAATGTCTTCAGGCGTAGCATATTATGAAGGAGAAGTCTATAAAGTAATGCGACAAGGACGAAATAGTCCACCAGTTCCACTACTTATTTTAGGGATAGAACCAGAGTCGCTTTAATTCTATTCATCATTTAACCATTTTTCCAATAATGGATCAATCATATTTATTGTCGTTAAACCTTATAGCCTTCATAACCCACAATAAATATTGAACCTTATTAATTCCGTAAGCACGTGATTTCTTATTCGTTAGTTATTTCGGTTTAAACTGTGCCTCCTGTATCGGAGCAAATTTTGCCAGTAATTTCGGAGTACCTGTGCCACCCTCTCCGAATTAAAGAGGCCACTTTTTAAAAATCCTGCTCCCAGGTAGATTTGTTTCCCATTTTTCCCGGGACAAAGACTGCTCATGTCATTGCGAAGAAAATATTAAAACTCAAAAAGGCTCTAAGACACAAATTCCAACATACCTTTAACTAAAACCTGCCACCTCAATCATCCAGCAAGGCCAACTCTAAGAACTGGCAGGTTATTATCTGCAAATTTTATATCCGGCAAAACCCTCTTGCTTCACCGGTGTAGCCCATCCCAGGAAACGTATCAAAAAATATATAAATTTGACAGTTTGAAAAATTGTAGCGCTAATTTTGATAGAAAATGAACTAATTATCAAATTTTGCTTAATTTTGACAGAAATAGATTTTAATGTCAAAAGATATGATGCCATACGATAGAAATAAACCATATAATAACCTACCGTTATTACCGCCGGATGATAAGAATGTAGTCACGATAGAAGTCTTGAAGGCTTTAAATAATGCAAACAAAGCCTTAGCAGAACTGAAAGGATTAGCCGGAAAACTTCCGAATCAATCCATGCTGGTAAATACGATTGCCCTGAGAGAAGCAAAAGCCAGTACCGAGATAGAAAATATATTTACGACTGAAGATGAGTTGTATAAATCACTTACGGTAAATTCATACGTGAATGGTAATGCAAAAGAGGTGTTACGATATCGGGAAGCTTTGTGGAGGGGATATACTGAAATAGTAAATAATGGTAATTTTACTATTGATTCTTTGATAAAAATTTATCAGGAAATTCAGAATGTAAACGATGGAGTACGCCCTCCGCAAACAGAGACCGTCATAAAGAAAAGAGGAAGCGGATTACTAAGTGGCGAAGTGATTTACACCCCGCCGAGAGGAAAAAAGATAATAAATGAAAAACTGGATAATCTGATAGAATATATCAATGATGATAACAAATACGATTACGACCCGCTAATTAAATTAGCCATTTCTCATTATCAATTTGAGGCAATCCACCCGTTTCGGGATGGCAACGGCAGGGTAGGACGAATTTTAAGTATTTTACTTATGGTTCAAAAAAAATTACTGGATACTCCAATATTATACCTGAGTGCCTATATCATCCAGAGAAAAGATGATTATTACATATTCCTGAATGAAGTTACAAGTCGCAGGCAATGGAAGAATTGGATAATTTATATGCTAAATGCAGTGGAAGAGACATCAATTTATACGATAAATAAGATAGAGGAAATTGATAGATTATTTGACAGAACCTTAAAATTGGTCGAAGATAAGTTACCACATATTAGAAAAGAAGTAGTAGAGAAATTATTTGAACAACCTTACACGAGTCCTAAAAGATTATTAGATAAAAACTTAAAAAGTCTAAATACAGCTAAGAAATATTTAGTACAGATGGAGGAATTGGGAATTCTAGTTCCAGAAAAAATAGGAAAAGAAATTGTTTACCTGAATATAGATTTATACAATTTATTGTCAGAGACATAGAAACAGAAAACGGTACTGGCTATAACATGCTGTCATAAGTCATGCGGGATGATGTGGCAATTTTTACAGAGCCAGGTTTTAGCCAGGCTTTGTATCGGAGAATAAAATCAAACTACGCTAATCCCGCATTGCGATACAGTTATTCGATAAGAGGGTTTGTAAATGAATGTCATTATTCGGGATAACCCATCGGAATAATGTACAGCGGTTGATGATCATTGGGCAGGTTTAGCACTTTCTGAACCCTTTTTGCTTGAAAGGCACCAACCGTAACCATTCCCAAACCCAGGCTTTCGGCCTGAAGGGCGAGGTTTTCGCCGATATGTCCGGCTTCTATGTGGACATACCGTTCGCCGTGATGGGTATACTTCCGCGTGGTTCTTTCGTATACGCCGGTTATGACGATACTTAGCGGGGCTTCCTCGACCCATTCCTGGTTGAGTGCTGCCGAACCGAGGTCAGCTCTTAAATCCCCTGCCGTTACTTTTTTTATTTTGTGTCCTTCGGGGATGTATTGGTAGACGCCTTCTTCTAAATCATTGCCTTGAGGACCCGCCACCACATATAGCTCCATCGGATACAGCGCCCCGGCGGAAGGAGCGGCCCGCTTTTCGCCTTCAGGGCCGGTGATGCCCTGGGCGGCCCATAGCAATTGCGAGATTTGGTCCAAATTCAATGGCTTATCTGAAAAATCCCGAACCGAACGTCGCTGCGAGATAGCTTCTTCCACTGATAAGCCCCCTGAAGTCTTAGGTTGCGGAAGTTTTATAACTTCTCCTTTTTGGGGTTTCATAGATGTGGATGGTTTTAATGGGTTTGTATCAACAAATGAAATTGTAATAAACACAATAGCGATGCTTAATACGCCTGCAATTGTGTATCTGAGTTTTCTTTTTAGCATAACTGCTGATTTGTATTTTTTGTGTTAAGATACAAAACCAGAGGTGATTTTGCAAGTTTCCGGATAGATTTTGCCGGGAACATATCCTTAAGGCATTCCCGGCAGTTTTATCCGGTTAAGAGTATCAAAGAGGTTACAGTCCCAACCTGTAAGTCATCTTCACCAAAAAGATATTATGGGGGAAAATTCTGCTCAGCCGGTTGAAATCCTGCTGCATCCGGAAGGCCCCATCGGATATATATTTATCGCGGTTCTGGCTCCAGACCAGGTAAATGGTTGAACCGGGACGGTATTGCCACCGCGCTACCAGGTTGGATTTGAACTGAAAGGCCTTGAAATTCGGGTCACCGATAGAGTAATCCACTTCACCATCCCGGTTTTCATCAATTTCATAAAATTCGTCCCCTTCCACATAATGTACCTGGTCCTCTTCGAAAGTATGAAACCGGTTTTTGTAATCCGCAGCTGTGCTGTTTTTGATGCGCTTTAAATTGTTGTAATCACCTGTGGCTATAAACGGCTGACCCCAATACTGAATAGAGAGTTCAGGGGTGAGGCTGAGGCTCATACGCAGCGACATGCTTACCGTTGTACGTTCGATCGATCCCATGATGTATCGATTCTGTTCCCGGAATTCTTCTGTTGAAATATACTGCAGCTTGTTCTGGCTAAAGCTTACAGATGGATTGAGTGAAATATCCAGGGTATTCATCGGGCGATAGGAAATATTGGCCCAGAAAACATTGTCGTGGGCATGGCCGTATTTACTCCACTCCTGGTTGTTTCCGGCAGAGATACGAAAATCCTTCCGGTGATCGCTGTTGACAGACCACCAGTAATTCAGATTGGCCGGTGTCCTGAGGTATGGCCCTCCCCGCAATGCCGTTTTGCTGAGAGAAGAAGCTCCACCATTTACCCCGAAACCAAATTCCCAATAGTTTTTAAAATCTACGTTCACGTTAATGTTACCCCCGGTAACCATGGAATTCCCTCCATAATCCCAAATCTGCCATTGATTTACACTAGCTCTGAAACTCCGAAAGATACTGAAGGGCTCCAGCGAGCGGTATGTAACAAAAGCGATTTCAGACAATTGATCGGCATCCCGCTGATAGCCCATATCGTTAAGCTCCAGCCCGGGAGATTTCCAATTCAAAAATGCACCGTATTGAAAGTTCCCTTTGCCGAATTTGGCAAACATCAGACTACCTCCATGCCCTGTAAGAGATCGCCTGGAAGAGTCCAGGGTAACATAATCGGCATCGGGACGCTGGTAGTAACGAGCTGAGGCTGTCTGTGTCCGTAGGATAGCTTCTTCATCCCCGCGAAGATGGCTAAAGATTCCACGAGCTGTGAGCGTATATTTCTTATCCTGCCATTGATGTTTAAAATTGATTCCTCCTGTATAGGCTTGGTCATGAAGGAATTCGAGCTGCTTCGAGTCTATTTTCCTGTTTGTGGCAGTTAACATCCCGCCAAGGATTGTATTTCCTTCATTAAAGTCTTTCTGGACCCGGCCCAGGAAATAATTCGCCAGGGGTTCAACCGGTTCATGATAGCTGTTGTTTCCATCGCTGATTTTTGCCTGTTCGCGCTCGGTCATGCTTTCGAGAATGCCTATCGACCAACCGTTTTTGCTTTTTCCGGTAAGTTTGAAGGCTCCGAGGATAGTTGTATTATCTGGTCTTTTAACATATTCCTCGTTCTCTGTGTCAGGATAATGATGGGGAGTGCGACCAATTCTTCGGGAATAGAAAAGGTTATCATTCATAAAGTTTCCAACGGGCATAACTCTGAAGTTCATGATGCTGCTTCCTTCGATAAAAAAAGGCCTTTTTTCTTCGAAATAAGTTTCGTAAGCCGTGAGGTTAACCTGGGAAGGATCAGCTTCTACCTGGCCGAAATCAGGATTGATAGCCATGTCTAGGGTCAGATTGTTGGTTATACCTATTTTTCCGTTTAAACCCGCATTTAGCTTGGAAGAACGGCCTGACGTCTTAAAGGGATTTTCCGGTACCTCCTTAAATGTCTCCATTTCAGTTACCGTGTATGGAGTTATGGATTTTTCTTTTTGAGGTTCAATATGGTCCATCCCGGTCAGCTCACCAAACCGACTGACCCATCCGCCGGCATCTTTCGGAATAAGCTTCCAGTGGACTTCCTCATCGTATCGGTAGATATTACGCCTTATCTGCAAGCCCCAGTTTTGGGAGCCTTTTTTACTAAATCTCAGCTGAGTAAATGGTATCTTGATTTCTGCTGTCCATCCCAGGCTATCGGTTTTTGTCTCGACATACCAGATAGGGTCCCAGTTATCATCTTGGTTGTCTCCATCATCGCTGGTTATCCAGTCGCTTTTGACACCTGCTGCACTCACGTTGAACACAAAGGCCGTCCGATTATCATTGTAGCTGTCGATATGTACGCCAATGTTATCGCCCTGGCGGTTGTCGCGACGCGAAAGACGCTCTACGATGCTATCCGGGTGAGAATCGTAGGCTCTAATTGCCAGGTAAAGAAAATCGTTGTCATAAAGTATTTTAAAGACCGTTTTTTGGGAAGGTTTTTTCCCCTCATAAGGTTCTCGTTGAGTAAAATCATCCTGCCAGCTCACCTTTTGCCACGCTTCATCGTTAAAAAGCCCATTTATTGTGGGTGGTGTAGGATTTAGGTGACCGGCATTATACGTTTTCTCCTGAGCCGTAAGGTTGAGACAAAGAAACAGACCACTCGCCGTTAATATTATGTATATCAATCGTTTCATAAAACATACTTTTTATTGACATTCTCCGGATCATTGCCCCGGAATGTTATGCAGGAATTCGGGATAGTCTATCGTATCCTTCATAACGAATACCTGATTAAAAGCAAGCTTTTTTTTAAGAGGTCCTCTTTTATCAATAAGACGAAATTTTAAGTCGTGAGTTACAGGATTGGGTAAAGAATTTGGAAAGATCCTTTATTCAGGAAAAAGGAGCAATGAGAAATATGTTTTGAAAAAGCTGATTACTTTAGCAGGCATTAAGGCACTTCTTCTCCTTCTGCGGCTTCCAAAAGAGCAAACCAATCTTCGCGTGAGATGTTGATGCTAGTTGCCTTTATGGCTTCCTGTAGTCTTTCGGGTCGCGTAGTGCCCAATACCGGATGAATACCTGAAGGATGGCGCAGCAACCATGCAATAAGGATTTGATTTTGGGTAGCTTCATATTTTTGGGTTAATTCCTGTAGCAGTTTTCTTATCCTGTGCGTTTCATCGGTAAGCTCATCGAATACTTTTCCCCCACCCAGAGGAGACCAGGCCATGGGGCGAATGCCTTTCCGGAGGCATTGGTCGAGCGTTCCGTCAAGAAAAGGACTTCGTTGTAGGATGGAAGTCTCTACCTGGTTTGTTACCAGCGGATAATGATCATTCAGTAGCTCAAACTGGCTGGGAGTGAAATTGGAAACTCCGAAATGCAGCACTTTACCTTCGCTTTTGAGTTTATGAAAGGCTTCGGCAACTTCATAGGGATTCATCAACGGATCAGGCCGGTGAATGAGCAGAAGGTCAAGATAATCGGTTTGGATATTTTTCAGGGAGTTTTCGGCTGACCAAACGATGTAATTGTATGAAGTGTCATAGTGTTTTACCTTATATCCGGGCCGGGTATCTTGAGGGGCTTTTATTCCGCATTAGGAGACCAACTGCACTTTTTCACGGGCAATCCCGGCTTTTTTCCAACTTTCCCCGAACAGGGCCTCGGTGGTGTAATCGCCGTAAATATCGGCCATGTCAAAAGATGTGATGCCTGTTTCATAAGTTTTTCGAATAAGGCCTGATACTTCCCCGGCTGATAACTCCTTCCCACCTTTGCCGTAGCTCATCGTACCGGCGACCACCGGGGAGAGCTTAAGTTTTGATTGATATTCCATGATGCCTGGTTTTGGTTGCGAAGGTAAGGAAGAATCGGAGTTTATAGGTTTGTAGGTTTCTAAGTTTCTAAGTTTCTAAGTTTCTAAGTTTCTAAGTTTCTAAGTTGATATGTTTTATTTTTTTGTAAGTCAGTGTTTAAGTGCTTAAGTGTTTAGGTTTGATATGGGTGGAAATACTAGTATGACTTAATTGAGTGCTAATATTGATCAATTCCCAATTGAAATCTTAACGCTTCCATAATTTCATAACGTTTTGCATCTGAGTAGATTTCGCCATAATAATTTGACAATCTTCTTTTGTCTAATGTTCTAATTTGATGACATAAAATAATCGATTCATTATCAATACCATATTCTTTTTCAGGAGGTAAAAGCACTTCGTTTGGATAAATATTCCTGTTGTTTTTACGTGAAGTCAGAGGAATAATATTTATTGTGTTCAATAATTGATTGATATCAGATTCGCCAATAACTAGAACAGGTCTGGATTTGCCTTGCTCTGAACCGATTACAGGATCCAGGTTAGCTCTCAGAATACTCCATTTTTTATACTTCATTTCAGCTCATTATCGATGTATTTAAAATCTTCTGTGGTCTCGTCGATATCGGATTTTAAAAGTGAGTCATTAGAAGCTTTTTTCATTTTCTTCATTTTTTCTTCTCTGCTTTCTTCAATATCTTCGACAATAACGCGGACTTTCTTCTTTTTGAAATGATCCGGAAGTTTTATAATAAGTTTATTATCCTTTTGGATTTGATATGTCTTTTCAAAAGTCATCTTTTTCTTTTTTTAATTTGAGAATAAATTTACAAAAAAACCATGAAACATTGCAAGTGGTATCAGATGTGCCCAATAAAGCGATTTACCGATGAGGGCAAACTTGATCCGGAATGGGTGAATAAATATTGCAAAGGGGATTGGACAAAATGCAAACGCTTTCAAATGGAAGAACGCGGAGAATATCATCCCGATAATATGCTACCGGATGGGAGTATTCATCCTGAACTAAAGTGAGTTTCAGGTTTCCTTCAGTACCTTTTTCGCCTCTTCAACGTGCCGGGCAGCATTGAGTTGAGATTTAAAAATGTGGCGAACAATTCCTTCCTTACTAACAACATAAGTAACACGGCCATCGAGGAGACCAAACATATCCGATGGAACTTCGAGAAGTTTTCTTACTTTTTTGTCGGTATCGCTCAGCAGGGTAAAGTTGAGGCTGTGGTTTTCAGCAAAAGCTTTGTGAGACTCGACCGAATCGGCACTTATACCAATAACTTTTGCATTCAGCTCCTCGAAATCCTTTATGGAGTCGCGGAAAGTGCAGGCTTCCTTAGTGCAGCCCGGTGTTTCGTCTTTAGGATAGAAATAAATCACAAGGGGTTGCTTCCCGATAAAATCGTCAATGCTAACTTCGTTTCCATTCTGATCCGGTAAGGTAAATGTTGTTATTCTGTCTCCTTTTTCCATAGCTTTTACTTTTTGGCTTTCTCCAGTGCTTTTTTATAAGTATCCAGCGCCCTTTGCCGGGCAAATTTGTGCTCGACAATCGGTTTCGGATAATCAAACCCTTCAAATTCCGGCACCCATTGGCGAATGTATTTCAGTTCAGGGTCGAACCTTTTGGTTTGCAGCTCCGGGTTGAAAACCCTGAAATACGGGGCTGCGTCGCAGCCGCTACCTGCCGCCCATTGCCATCCTCCATTATTGGATGATAGCTCATAGTCCAGCAGTTTCTCAGCAAAATACCTTTCTCCCCAACGCCAGTCGATGAGTAAATGTTTAGTCAGGAAGCTGGCGGTAATCATCCTTACGCGATTGTGCATGTAACCGGTTTGATTCAGCTCCCGCATACCCGCATCCACAATCGGGTAACCCGTTTCTCCCCTGCACCAGGCGCCAAATTCCGTTTCGTCATTTCTCCATTCGATAAAATCATACGCCGGCTTAAAAGCGTGGTCTACTACTTTCGGGAAGTGCCAGAGGATCATCATGTAAAAATCGCGCCATATTAACTCGTTGAGATAAGTTTTGTTAAGCGAAAGCGCTTTTTCAGTAAGTTCGCGAATGCTTATTGTTCCGAACCGTAGGTGAACCCCGAGGCGGGTTGTCCCATTATCAGCCGGGAAGTTGCGTGTATTGTGATAATCTTTGATGGTTTCTTCCGGTATAGTGGGTGAAGGAATCTCGATATTGCTTGCGGCAAAACCCATTTCCTGCAGGGATATTTCGGGAAGGGGTTTGGAGTGGGATAGCTTATCCAGGTTTTTTTCCGAAGGGCTTTTCTCCAAAAGGGTGGTATCGAAATATTCCATCCATCTTCTGGCATAGGGGGAAAAAACTGTATAAGGCTTCCCGTCTTTTTTTACAATCGCCTCCTTTTCAAAAATGACCTGGTCTTTGTAGGTTTTAAATTCGATGTGATTCTGCTTGAGGAATTCCTCCACCTTTTTATCCCGCTCACGGGCATAAGGTTCATAGTCGTGATTAGCATATACGGTTTTCACCGGATATTCCTGTATCAGGGATTGGAAAACTTCACGGGGAAACCCGTAACGGATTAGCAGGGAGCTTCCGGCTTTTTCCAATCTTTTCTTCAGCTCATGAAGCGTATAAAGAATAAACGTAACCCTTGCATCGGTTTCGTTATTGAGCTCGTCTAAAATCGCGCGGTCAAAAATAAATACCGGTAATACCCCGCCTTTTTCGGTAAGCGCTTTATACAGTCCGTTATTATCATGAAGCCGCAAATCCCTTCTAAACCAAAAAATGGACAGGCTATTCATCTCCGCCGATTTTTATTGTTATCGACTCAGCGATATTTTTTGCGGAGGTCATCGTTTCCAAATCCTTGTATAATTTTCCGTTTTTCCCTGATTGATGACTACGGCCTATGATTTGCATTTTAAAACTGTCCTCCGCTTCCAGGGACTTTATTTCAGCAGCATAGACCAGGGCGGGTTGTGCGGATGATTTGTACTTTTCATCATTCGGGAATTTCGTGTTGGTCCAGTGCTCATTCCAATCCCAGGGTTGATTGATTTCCATGAGGATTTTGAACGGAGGCGTCAAGGAAGTATCTGCTTTTGCCCTGAGTGTAAAATCGTCTTTTGGGGTAGGTCCGGTCACGGCATCAGGCATGGGATTGTCGGGATGAGGAATGTAGAGGCCATCTTTTGCCTTTACGCCTCTTTTATGCCCCCAATAAGGAAGGGCGGCCGGCCGGCGTTTGGTACCTGCTTCCCATACGCCTTTATCGGCTTCCCCGAATTTATAAACACTTGTAGCAATAGATTGGGCCACATAAAGCGTTTCAATATAATTCCCCGCCGTATCCTCTACCCAGAATGCCATGAGTGGGTGATTATGGGCTTCGCCTTTTTCAAATTCAATGGTGAATACCGGGCCGGTGGCATCGGTTTTCGTTTCGAGCATCCCGGGAGATTTATCCTGGGCTGTCAAGGTCGTGGATGCCAGCAAGAGTAGTATGGTAATTCTGGTTTTCATTTTTTAAACTTTGTTTAAAATTCTACTTTAATTCCAATTGTGGGTAATAATGTCCCGCTTTTTTGTTCGATACGTCTCAAATCATATTTCTCTTTATTATCGGGGTCCACATAGTTAGGATTGCCGTTTTTATCAAGATTCGTTAAAATATCCTGTCTTTCAGCCTGGAAATTATAGAGATTCTGGATGTCCAGGTATAGCCCCAGCATCCACTTATCAAAATTAAATAATTTATCCACCCTGACGTCCAGTTGGTGGAAGGCATCCAGGCGTTTTTCATTAAACCGGCTGTAATCCGGGAATGGTCCGTTGCGAATATCCCAGTTAGCAGTGATTCTTGATTTTTCTACATCGTAAGGCGTATAGGGAGAACCACCCACATAGCGCCATTTGATACCGGCTTCCCAGTTTTTTTTGAAATTTTTTCGCACAGTGAGGTTAAGGATGTTGCGGTTGTCCCAGGATGTAGGTACATAATTGCCGTCGTAATCCTTAAATTCACTCCTCACATAGGTATAAGATAAGATGATGTTATACTTTTTGAAAGAAGGCAGGCGGGTAAATAGCTCAAAACCATAAGCCCTTCCTTCGGAGGAAGAAGTAACTTCCTCATCACCAAAGACTCCGAAGCCGGCACTTTTGCTACTGATAGATACGCTGTCATTCACTGAGAAAGGATAATCATCATATTTTTTGTAAAAGAGTTCTCCTGTGATTTTGGCATTTTTGCCGGGTAAATACTCTAATCCGCCCACATAGTGGTCGGATTGGATGTAAGTGATCTCATTTTCTTTGTTCACCAACCGGCTTTGCTTGTTCCTGTAGCCAAGCGTGGTGTATGGAGGCCTTTTATAATAGCGGCCGGTGTTAAAGTTGAGATATAGTTTTTCGGTTAAACCATAAGAGAGAGAGAACCGGGGCGAAAACTGGTCCAACAGATTATTCATTTCATCGGAGTAATCGTTGGCATCAGCTCGCATGCCGATAGAAAGCGTAAGGCGATCCTGCAAGAAACCTTTGCTGATTTGGCCGAAAGCGGACCATGAGTTAATAGATATCTCGTTGTCATTATCTATGGTAATGATAGAGTCATTGATTAATCTTTTTTGAAAGAGATCGTTGGTGTAGGTGGCATTCTCTATGCCGGCCCCGTAACTGTATTGGAATCCATTGGCTCTGCCATTATGCTCATATCTGAGTTTGTTTTCCGTTTCTACAGATGTTAAATCCAACTGCTTATTTTCCGGTTTTTCCACGTTGTTTTTGTATTTGTAAGCGCTGTTATTAAGGACGTTACGACTGATGACAAGCCGGTCAAAACCTTTATCCCCGTAATGTTTGTATACGCCTCCGACCGTATAAGTATATTGTTCGTTGATGGGAAGATTATTCAACTGGTAACGCTGATCGTCCGTAGGATTCTCGAGTTCGGTATTTAATTCAAACTGGTCAATGGCACCAATTCCCAGAAAAATAAGCTCGTTTTTTTGGTCGATTTTTGTTTTGGTTTTAAACTGTAGGTCGTTATAGGTGGGGAGAAAAGGTAAACCAATATAATTAAAAAGGAACTGGAGGTATGAGCGGCGGACGGAAAATATCATGGTGGTATTGTCACTCAGGGGTCCTTCAGTAGTCAAAGCCAGGTCGGAAGCGCCCACCGTCCCCTTAAAGTTGAGGTCATCCGTGTTACCTGTTTTCATCTTCATATCAAGGACAGAACTGAGGGCGCCGCCGCGGGAGGCAGGAAAAGCACCGCTATAAAAATCCACCTCTCTCAGAAAGTCGGCATTGATAATCCCCACAGGCCCTCCTGATGAGCCTTGAGTGGAGAAGTGATTCAGGTTGGGAATTTCTACGCCGTCGAGAAAGAAGGAATTTTCGTTGGGACCTCCTCCTCTTACAATGACGTCGTTGCGGAAAGCTACGGACGAAGAAACACCCGGAAGGGACTGGATCACCCTGGAAATATCCCGGTTGGCACCCGGTGTTTGTTCTATTTCGCTAATGCCCAATGAGCGCAGAGAAACAGGACTTTCTTCTTTTCTTTTGAACGGAGAAGCTTCTATCGTAACCTCCTCAAGATCATAGGAGGTTTTTTCCATAGGTATTTCAATATAGGTGGTTTTATTGGTGGTAACCATGATTTCTTCAGTGATTTTGGTTTCGTAACCCACCGAGGAAACCTTAAGTTTTACATATCCCGGTTCGATGCCGGTAAATGTAAAATTTCCTTCAGGATCGGAAGTGGAGCCAATCTGTGTATCATAGATAAGAAGGTTAGAAAAAGGTAAAGGTTCATTAGTTTTGGCATCGAATACGCGTCCTTTGATTTTGCCGGTTTGGGAAAAGCCCTGCAATGCCATTCCCACTAGTATAACAATTAAGAGTCTTTGTAATGTCATTTAGTTTAGTTATGTTTAATTTTAGGGCTACAAACGATAAACAATAAAATCCCTTTAAGGTTCAAAGTTTGAGGAGAGGGTGGAACAAGTTTTTTGATAGCTATTTGTGTGTGCACGGTTTTTATGGTGGTGGTTGGGTATTGCTATGGAAGCTTTGCTATTTCCCGGGGAAATGCAATTCCACTTTTTGCCAGCTTTCTCATTTGACTGCTGTTTCTGGCAATATTAACCCTGCCGGATGCTACCCAGCGATAAGGAGATTTCTTTGATTTTAATGCATTGAATTGGTATCCATTATTTTTTAACCAATCTTTAAGCCAGGTGACTTTATTAATCATTTCGGAAATATTCTTAGTCTCAGCCGGATGAACTTCAATAAAATAAATCCTTGAATTGTACGAAATCATGTAATCCCATAAGTTTGCCTGACGGTAAATTCCTGCTAGGCATTCTTCAAGAAAAACACTTCCATTAATTAATCTTGTATTCGTGGTCTTTATTTTCTGTGAGTAGCTGCCCAATGCTTGCAAACCAGGATTATAGCAGGAATGGGTTTCCGGATGTTGTTCAACAGTTCGCTTAAATGTCATTTTCAGTAGCCATTATATTTGAAATTATTTCAGACACTCGACTGCTAAATGATGTCAGCCCACCCCATTCGGCAATATCTTCATCTTCAGTCCCCGGTTCCAGGGAAGAAATATTCCGGGTGTATATTCCGTCTTTTTTTCTGCTAAAGAAATAGGTTTTAAAATCTTTATTTTTTAAAATATCATTAAAAATGTCTTTAATTCCTTTTACTTTGTGTTCTATATTGAACATATCAAAAAGGTAGTTCTCGTTAACCTTCATCTCCTGCATAATTTGTATTGCCCAGATGAACTCCAATATAACAGGAGAATGTGTGGAGACAATAACTTTATAACCCCGATGATTCAAGTCCAAAAATGTGAGAAGTAAAGATTGAATAGCCATTGGATGCAACCCCATTTCAGGTTCTTCAATGACAACATAATCGATACCATCTCTTTTTGGCAGTTTTTGAGAGGGCATAAGCCAATAAAGGCCGAGCAAGAGTGGCATAAATTCGCGCTGACCGGCTGACCAGACCATATAAGGAAGCATTTCGTTTCCAACACTTAGCATGATACGTCTCTTCGGAGTTTTTTTATCCAACTCAACTGTAGCATCAAAAAAGATACTTTCATTTAGTTTGTCTCTGAATTGCTTTTTCATACGGTAAGCTTTCGGAAAGATGCTGCCTCCGTTACCCGTTCCGAGCCCTGCTTCCATCAGTAATCTCAGATTTTCGCTAAAATGTTTTAGCACATAAGGATCACTATAAGCAAATCCCATAAAATTATTTGGCCATCCATTGGAGATAGACATTACTCTTTGAGCCGGAATTAAAAATAGCCTTTCGTTTTTTCCCCGCTTTGAGCGCAGCATCTTTTCCACATGGAATTGTTTATTATCAAGACTAATAGTTGTGTTTTCGGTTAAGACATTACCCATGCCTTCACCGAGATAGAGCCTCATGAATTCTTGCACACTGCCATTCCAATCAAATCCTTGCTTTTTAATGGTGGTCTTAATATCAAACCCATCCAATGCCAGCTTCATCACCTGCAATAAGATGCTCTTGCCGCTTGCCTGAGGCCCGACAAATACAGTGAAATCTCCCAGGGTAATATCAGCCTCTTTGATTTGTCCCAGATTTTTAACTTTAATGTTTTTCATTGTATCCTTTTGTAAAGAATTGAATTTCAAAATTAATGAAATTTTATATATGTGGATGCAGCAAAAGGTTTGTTTTCATTTCTCAGATAAACTCCTGTTGAACACTGCCTCAATTTTGTATTTTTGTGCATTAACATTTGCAATAAAATACACTGCTGATGATACTCTTCTTTAAAGGTGGGGCAAGTTATTACGTTATTAAAATTACACAGAAGATATCCGATGAGGATATTGGAAAGCTCAACTGGTTGTTGGGAAATGCGGAAAGAATAAAGAAACTTACCCTGGATGGGGTGTTTGTCGGACCAAGGCGGGAGATGGTAACCCCATGGAGTACCAATGCGGTAGAGATGGTCCGGAATATGGGAGTGGAAGGCATTGAACGTATTGAAGAATTTACAATATCTAAATCCGCAAATCCTCACTATGACCCCATGCTCCGGGAGGTGTATAATAATCTGGACCAGGATGTTTTTGAGTTGAATCTTCAACCTGAAGAGGTAAGAGAGATTTCGGATATAGCAGCCTATAACCGGGAGGAGGGTCTGGCTCTTAGTGAAGATGAAGTAGCGTATCTTCAACAAATCAGCAAGAGAATAGGGCGAAAGCTCACCGATAGCGAAGTGTATGGTTTTGCCCAGGTAAACTCCGAACATTGCCGGCATAAAATTTTTAACGGTACGTTTATCATTGACGGGGAAGAAAAAAGGGATACGCTCTTTGCTTTGATAAAACGCACCGCTGTGGAAAACCCCCGCAAGATCGTATCTGCTTATAAGGATAATGTAGCCTTTGTCCTTGGCCCGAAGGCCGAGCAGTTTGCCCCTGTAGTCCAGGACAAGCCTGATTTTTTCGAAGCCAGGGAAATTGACACCGTTCTATCTCTGAAAGCCGAAACCCATAATTTTCCGACAACGGTGGAGCCTTTCAACGGAGCAGCAACCGGTAGCGGGGGAGAAATCCGTGATAGGATGGGCGGAGGCAAAGGCAGTGTGCCAATAGCGGGAACAGTCGTTTACATGACTTCTTATCCGCGAACGGAAAAGCAGCGCAGTTGGGAAAAGAAACTGAGCCCACGGCCGTGGCTGTATCACGATCCTGAAGATATTCTTATTAAAGCCTCCAACGGGGCCAGCGATTACGGGAACAAATTCGGACAGCCTCTTATTTCAGGAAGTATACTGACTTTTGAGCATGAGGAACAGGACAAAAAATATGGCTACGATAAAGTGGTTATGCTGGCCGGTGGGGTGGGATTTGCCAAAAAATCGGACAGCCAGAAAGCCAGGCCTGAAGAGGGGGATATTATTGTCGTCCTGGGGGGGGATAATTACCGCATTGGTATGGGAGGTGGAGCGGTTTCCTCTGTGGATACCGGTGAATTAGGTGATCAAATTGAGCTAAATGCTGTGCAGCGGTCTAACCCCGAGATGCAAAAAAGGGTAGCCAATACCATCAGGGCGCTGGCCGAAAGAGGAATCAATCCCGTGGTTTCTGTTCACGACCATGGCGCCGGTGGTCACCTTAATGCTCTTTCGGAATTGGTGGCAGAAACAGGCGGCCGAATTGATATTAATAAATTGCCTGTCGGGGATCCTACCCTTTCTGCCAAGGAGCTTATTGGCAATGAATCCCAGGAACGGATGGGTCTTATCATGAAAAAGAAGGATATACCGCATTTGCGCGCCATTGCCGACCGTGAGCGCACGCCTATGTACGAGGTGGGTGAGATAACCAACGATCATCGCCTGGTTTTTGAAGATACGAAGAAAGGGGAGAGGCCTGTTGATATGGATTTGCAGGATATGTTCGGCAAGACACCGAAGACTGTTCTTGAGGATCAAACCATTGATTACCGCTTTCCCTCGCTTAAATATGATAAGAATAAATTGGAGCAGTACCTTCGGGAATTGTTGCAGCTGGAAGCTGTTGCCTGTAAGGACTGGCTAACGAATAAGGTTGATCGTTCCGTGACAGGGCGCGTTGCTCATCAGCAGTGTGCCGGAGCATACCAGCTACCCTTGAATGATGTGGCGGTTGTAGCAATTGATTACAAAGGTAAAGGGGGTATGGCTACATCTATCGGTCATGCACCGGGGGCGGGTTTGATTAATGCGGAGGCGGGTTCACGACTCGCTGTGGCTGAAGCCTTAACAAATCTTGTATGGGCTCAGATTGACGGTAAATTGCGGGGAGTGTCATTAAGTGCCAACTGGATGTGGCCGGCACGAAACAAGGGCGAAAATAGCCGCCTTTACAGCGCCGTAGAAGCGATGAGTCAATTTGCGCGTGACCTGGGAATAAATATACCCACCGGGAAAGACTCGCTTTCGATGACCCGGAATTATGGCGAACAGAAGGTGTATGCGCCCGGCACTGTTGTTGTATCCTCTGTCGCCGAAGTCAAAAATATCCGTAAAACGGTGGACCCGGTCATACAGGAAAAGACAGGGACAAGTATATTTTATGTCGATTTTTCACAAACCGGGTTCGAACTGGGAGGAAGTAGTTTCGCTCAAATTCTTAATGCGGTAGGTGATGCTGCCCCTGATGTCGTTGATAGCCGCTACTTTGCCAGGGTATTTAACACTATCCAGGAATTGCTTGAAGACCATTTAATACTGGCCGGACACGATGTATCTGCAGGAGGCTTGGTTACAACACTGCTTGAAATGCTGTTTTCTGTACCCAAAATGGGTATGGATATAGATTTTACCCTCTTTGATGAACAAGATCCTGTAAAAGTGGCTTTTAGTGAGAAACCGGCGGTAGTAATACAAGTGGAGGAAGATGAGAAGGTGAAAAAACTCCTGGGAGATTTTGGCATCGAATATTATGAAATCGGCAAGGTAACCAGGGATCGCAAACTAAAAATTAAAACTGCAGCGAATAATTACACGTTTCCGGTCAATGAGATGAGAGACACTTGGTTTCAATCCAGCTACCTGATGGACATTGACCAGAGTGGCTCTTTTAAAGCCTGGGAGCGTTTCGAGAATTATAAGCGTCAACCCCGGAATTACGTTTTTCCAAGTGGTTTCAAGGGAAGAAAGTCCCAATTTGGACTGGACGGGCAATCCGGTGAGCCTGCCGGGCTTAAGGCCGCTATCATCAGGGAGAAGGGAGTCAACGGAGACCGTGAAATGGCTTATTCGCTCTATCTCGCCGGTTTTGATGTGAAAGATGTTCACATGACCGATTTGATCAGTGGCCGGGAAACACTGGAAGATGTCAATTTCATTGTATTTGTCGGAGGTTTTTCCAATTCGGATGTGTTGGGATCCGCCAAAGGCTGGGCAGGGGCTTTTCTTTATAATAAGAAGGCTAAAAAAGCTTTAGATAAATTTTATGAACGGGAAGATACGCTGAGCCTTGGGGTATGTAACGGATGTCAGCTCATGCTGGAGCTTGGTCTCATCAATGCCAATCACAAAGAAAAGCCTGCGATGATGCCTAATGAAACAGGCAAATTTGAATCCTCTTTCGTCCTGGTGGATATCCCGGAAAATAATTCCGTAATGTTCCGAACGCTGGGCAATACCCAGCTGGGAGTTTGGATAGCCCATGGTGAAGGGCGTTTTAAATTTCCCTATGAAGAATCCAAATACCATATTGTAGCGAAATACACTTATTCGCAATACCCGGGCAACCCAAACGGATCGGATTATAATGCCGCTGCGCTGGTTTCATCCGATGGCAGGCATATGGCTATGATGCCTCATATGGAACGTTCCGTATTTCCCTGGCAATGGCCTTACTATCCTATCGAACGAAAAGACGATGAACTCAGCCCATGGATAGAGGCTTTTGTTAATGCCCGGAAGTGGGTAAAGAAAAGTTTAAGATAATTTTTATACATTAACCAAATTTATTATGAGTATCCATAACGAAGCAAAACAAGAAGACGTAGCTGAAAAAGTTCTCCTGGCCGGCGATCCTTTGAGAGCTCAATACATCGCTAAGAATTACCTGAAGAATGCGGTATGTTATAATCGTGTCCGGAATATGCTCGGTTATACAGGAACTTACGATGGTAAAAAAATTTCCGTTCAGGGTACCGGCATGGGGATGCCGTCGATGAGCATTTATGCGTATGAGCTGATTAATTTCTATAAGGCCAATAGTTTAATCCGGATAGGGACCTGCGGAAGCTTTCAGGCGGATGTCAAGGTAAAAAATATTATCCTGGCCATGGGGGCATCCACCGATTCGGCGATGAATCGCCCGATATTTCAGGGAGCTGATTTCTCCAATATCGCGGATTACTATCTTTTGAGAAAGGCAGAGGAATACTGCCGCAAAAAAGGATTGCCCCACGCCATCGGGAATGTCTTAACAAGCGATCATTTTTATACCGAAGAAAATCCGGTGGAATATTATAAAAAGTGGATTGAATACGGAATAAAGGCTGTAGAGATGGAAACAGCCGCTTTGTATTCACTGGGAGCACGCTACGAAGTGGATACTTTGTCGATACTTACTGTAAGCGACAACCTGGTTACAGGCGAACATGCTTCTCCCGAAGATAGGGAAACAGCTTTTGACAATATGATGAATCTTGCATTGGAAACCATATAGCTTATGAAAAAACAAGTACTCGTTACAGGCGCTACGGCGGGCATTGGAGCCGCCATAGCCGACAGATTTGCTAAAGAAGGATGCCGTGTTATTGTTACCGGAAGGCGCAAAGAACGGCTTGATGCGATGACCGAACGAATCAAACACGAGTATCAAGTCGAGGCTATTGCCTTGAATTTTGATATCCGTGAAAGGCAGGAAGTGGAAGATGCCATTGACAGCCTGCCGCAAGAATGGAAAAATATTGATGTGCTTATTAATAATGCCGGTCTTGCCGCAGGTCTGGACCCGATTCATGAAGCCAAAATAGAGGATTGGGAACAGATGATCGATACCAATGTGAAGGGGCTTCTCTATATTTCCCGGAAAATTATGCCGCTTATGACCGGGCGTAAGAAAGGGCACATCATCAATATTGGCTCCATTGCCGGAAAACAAACTTATCCGAAAGGACATGTATACTGCGCATCTAAACATGCGGTCGATTCGCTGTCGAAAGCCATGAGGACTGATTTGCTTCCCTATGGAATCAGGGTGACACAGATAAGGCCCGGTTTAGTCGAAACAGAGTTTTCATTGGTACGTTTTAAAGGGGATGAAGAAAAAGCTTCGAAAGCTTATGAGGGTTATCAACCCTTAAAACCGGAAGATGTAGCGGATGTGGCTTATTATGCTACTACTTTACCTGACCATGTTACTTTGAATGACATCGAAATAACGCCCACAGTTCAGGCGAATTCTTTTATAAAGAATATTTAGAAAACAGGAAGCTCCTGTTTCCGGGGAGCTAAAATCAGGTCTCCGCAGCAGGGAGTTTGCTGGTTTGAAACATTGGAATGAACGGAGAGCGATTTTATTTGTTAGTAGTGCAGTTTAATTAACGAGGGGGAACATGGCTATTCAAAGATTATTCGATTTGGTTGATTTTGTGTGGGAAAACTACCCACAAAAGTCAGATTTATTTGCCGGTGTGGAGAACAACCAATGGGAGACATATAGCTCTGCCGACTACAAAGATGCCGTAAAGCATTTAA
The DNA here is from genome assembly GCA_021740175.1 of Bacteroidales bacterium. Classification (GTDB taxonomy): domain Bacteria; phylum Bacteroidota; class Bacteroidia; order Bacteroidales; family JAIPAH01; genus JAIPAH01. The sequence goes on along the minus strand of JAIPAH010000016.1, from coordinate 2,277 downwards.
GCAATCTCCTTATGGAGCTTGCAGTTGAGCCAGGGGATAAAATTGCATCCATAGCCAATAACCGTCCGCAGTGGAACTTTTTGGATATGGCCGTCATGTCGGTCGGAGCTGTGCATGTTCCTGTTTATCCTACAATTAGCGAGTCGGATTATAAATACATTCTTAATCACGCAGAGGTGAAGTATGTCTTTGTGGGTACCCCGGAATTGCTGCGAAAGGTAGAACGCATACGTCCTCAAGTGCCTTCTATCGAAGCTGTTTATACTTTTCCCCCAATAGAAGGACAAACATCAATAAACGAACTTATCGAAAAGGGGAGGGAATATGATCATCAGGATACGATAAGAGCCAGGAAAGAGGCTATCCAACCTGATGACCTGGCTACCCTGATTTATACTTCAGGCACTACCGGTTTCCCAAAAGGAGTTATGTTGTCACACTATAATATCCTGAGCAATGTGGAGGGAGTTAAGGATATACCTCCGATCGGGGAGGGAGATACGGCTTTAAGTTATCTCCCTTTATGTCACGTTTATGAGCGCATGCTCAATTATTTTTATCAATACAAAGGACTTTCGATCTATTATGCCGAGAACATCGGCACTATTACCCGGGATATGCAGTATGTGCAACCCCATATTATGACGACGGTGCCCCGCTTGCTTGAGAAGATCTATGACCGCATTGTTATGAAAGGTCGTAAAATGAAAGGAATTAAAAAGCAGATTTTTTTCTGGGCGATTCATTTGGGCTTGCGGTTTGAATTTGGCGGGGCAAACGGCCGATGGTACCACCTTCAGCTTCGCCTGGCTGATAAATTGGTGTTTAAAAAATGGCGCGAGGCAATGGGTAACCGGATGAAAGTGTTGGTATCCGGGGGAGCTGCCTTGCAGGAGCGTCTTTCCAGGAGCTTCTGGGCTGCCGGTATACCTGTTCTTGAAGGCTATGGCTTAACCGAAACATCCCCGGTAATTGCCGTCAGTCACCTCGAAGAGAGTGGGCTCAGGTTTGGCACTGTTGGCCCTCCGCTTCAAAAAACGCAGGTAAAAATCGATGACGATGGAGAAATACTTTTTAAAGGTCCCAATGTCATGAAAGGTTATTATAAAGCACCGGAGTTGACAAATGAAGTGATCGATAAGGAAGGCTGGTTTCATACCGGTGATATCGGTCATCTCGAACCCCAGGGGCAGCTTAAGATAACTGGCCGGAAAAAAGCGATATTTAAAACTTCTTTCGGGAAGTATATCTCGCCGGAACATATTGAAAATAAGGTGAAAGAATCTCCTTTTATTGATTCGGTTTTGGTGGTCGGAGAAAACCAGAAATTCGCCGGTGCACTTATTGTTCCCGATTTTGAGCATCTAAAGAATTGGTGCCGGATAAAGGGCATCGAGTATACGAATAATAAGGAAATGGCTCAGAAGAAGGAAATAAAAAAACGTATTCAGCAGGAAATAGATTCTTATAATGAGGATCTCGGAGATACCGAAAAAATCAGAAGTTTTCGGGTAATTGACCATGAGTGGACCGTGCAGGCAGGCGAGTTAACGCCCTCGATGAAGTTGAAGCGGGAGTTTATATGTAATAAATACAGACCTTTAATTGATGAAATTTATTCAAATAACCGGAAGTAATGAATAGACAAGTAACCAGGATTTTTGACCTTATTGATCAGTACCGGACCATTTATAATGACCAGCATAATGTGCTGGCCTTCAAAGAAAACGGAACCTGGAAGAGCTATTCGGCGAAAGAGTATGTCGAATATGTCGATATGTTGAGCTCCGCCTTTTTACGGCTCGGCGTCAGACCCGGAGATAATGTAGCCACGATCATAAACAACAGTCCGGAATGGAATTTTACGGATATGGCCTTATTGCAGATTGGTGCCATTCAAGTTCCGATTTACCCCACCATTAGTCTTGATAATTACAAACACATCTTTACAGAAGCGGAAATCAAGCTTGTTATAGTTTCCGAAAGAGCGATCTATGAGAAAATTAAGCCCGCTCTCGGTGATGAAATCGAGTATATTTATACCATAGAACCGGTGGAAGGTCTCCCCAATTTCAGGGAATTGTATGATTTGGGTACACCGGTTGAGAAAGATAAAATCGAAGAACTCCGTAATTCGATTGATCAGGATGATATGGCTACGATCATCTATACTTCAGGGACGACGGCACGTCCTAAAGGGGTAATGCTAAGCCATCGCAATTTTCTCAGTAATGTTAAAGCTGCATCCAAAATCCTTGAGCGAGAACATGTTGATAC
>JAIPAH010000140.1 GCA_021740175.1 Bacteroidales bacterium | reverse complement strand
TACGAGTAAGTATATAAACATCTCAGAGGTTTTAGCAAAAGAAGGTGTTAACCCCAAAATTCCGTGGCTTTATGATTTTAAACTTGATTTCAGATTTAAATAAACTGTAATATAAACTTCTGGGAAAAAATCTTTGAAGGTTAGGGATTCGGTACGGGTAGGCCTCTGGCTGCTGGCAGACGGTGGTTTGTGTGAAAAGTAATAAAAGGACAGCAAGTAGTCATTGCTATTTTAGCTTCTTTTAAAAAGTTGCTGGGCTTCGATTAATTTCTTAGCCAAATCTCTTGCTATCTACAGGGTTTTCTCAATCGTTCGGCCATGGGCAACAAGTCCTTGGATATCATCAGACGTTGCCAGATAATACCCTTCGGGTGATTTTTTGATATGCAGATTAATGTATCTTTCCATTTTCTCTTAATTTATCACAATTATAATCGATTTTATTGATATGTTTCTACCCGTCGCTAATAGGAATTTTTAAAATACCATCAACAAATATTTACAAAAAAGATTGCTGAGAGCCAAAATATTAGTTATATTAGTAGTAACCAAACAACCAAATTATGCGACCCAAAAATTTATTCGGCCTGGTGTTGGCATTGGTTCTGATCGCCTGCCAGGCCACGGCTCAAACCAGAGAAGACTGGCACCCGATAACTCCTCCCGATTCACCGCAGGCCCGCGAGGGACACAGCATGGTGACATTACCCGACGGAGACGTTTTGTTGTTCGGTGGAAGAAGTGCAAATATGGATTTGTTCAACGACCTGCACGAATTTGACGGTAATGGCTGGAATCCCATGCAACCGGACAACGACCCGCCTCCTGCCCGGTGTGATCATCAGGCATGGGTCCAGGGGCAGGATATGTACATATCCGGAGGGCAGGGCGTAGACGAGGTGCTCTCCGACACCTGGCGTTACAATACGGAGCAAAACGAGTGGCACCAGGTCACCCACAGCGGCCCCACTCCCCCGGCCCGTTACGACCATACCGTAACTCCCCTGAGTAATGGGAAATCCCTCATCTTCGGGGGGACGAACGAACAGGGCTATAAAATGAATGATCTGTGGCGACGCAATGCCGACGGGTCTTACACGGATCGTCCCGATTGCACTGTCGCTTATTCTGGTCATGTAGCTCACATCATCGGTGATGTTATGTTCGTATTGGGCCATCCCGGATTTCTGGCTAGATATTTTATTCAAGAGGAAAAATGGTCGGTTATCTCCGGCGGACCTCCTGTCGGCAGTGGTTCCTCATCCACTATAGCCCAAAATGCTCAGGGGGAAAGCATTATCCTGGTGTTCGGAGGCAAAGATGCCGAAGGCCAGCAGACGGATCAGGTCTACGAATACAATACCGCCACGGGTGAACTGACGCAGCGGGAGGCTTTACCCCATACCTGGACGAACGGGGCCGGCTCTAAGTACGATGCGGGTGGGGCCCGCAGCGACAACTTCCGCGTGATACTCTTTGGCGGCCGGGTTAACGGGGAAATTTCCAATGCCACGCTGGTATCCACGAGTGATCTGATAGGCGTGGACGACCCTGCCCAACCACCCGCTTATTCCTTACGGCTTACTCCCAACCCGGCAAGCGGAGGCCTGCGACTGACGGCCGATGCCTTGGTAACAGGGGTCAGGATTTATGATATGGAAGGAAGGCTGCTGGTCAGCCGGGAATATCATTCCCGTGAAGTCACCTTGGACCTGTCCACCCTGGAGACGGGCGTATACATTATACGGACAACAGCAGGCGAAGCGGTAGTGACCCGGAAGCTTATGGTGAAAAAATAAATACACATACAACCCAGCTGAATACCCGGATGGAATTATTCCGAAGAGGGATACTATTTTATACAATTAGGTGTGTTTAAGTGCGGAGGTGTTTAGGTTTGTAAGTTTTTAAGTTTGTAGGTTTGTAGGTTTTTTACTGTCAATTCACAGGACTAGTTTATTTCAATCTTAATTTGTTAATTGGTTGATTGGTTCATGCATAGAGTTAGACGAGCGGATTGTGCCGCTGGATAAAAAAGATAAGCTGATTATATAAGTTCAAGGCAAGGAACTGTACTTAAGCCGCGGATACACGTTGTTTGTGTTTGCAATCGTTGGGCAAAGCGTCTTCGCTTTGCTCAAAACATTCTTGCAGCCTCTGGCTGCTGGCAGACGATGGTTTGTGTGAAAAGTAATAAAAGAACAGCGAGTAGACTTTGCTATTTTAGCTTCTTTTAAAAAGTTGCTGCGCTTCGATTAATTTCTTTGCTTAATCTCTTGCGATTTCCAGCGTTTCTTCAATCGTTCGGCCCTGGGCAACAAGTCATTGAATATCATCAGACGTTGCCAGATAATACCCTTCGGGTAGTTTTTCAATAAGTAGATTAATGTATCTTTCCATTTTATTTCAACGGCGTATTATCCGTTCGCAGGGCATTTTCAAACCCGGCGCGCAGGTCCGCAAAAATATCTTTTACTTTGCTAATCTTATCAGCTCTATATGCATTGCTCCCGGCAAAAGCATATCCACTCTTCATGTTGCCTTTGTATGCCTGATAAAGGGCATTGATGATACAATAAGGACTTTTCTCTACATCACAGGATTTGATACATTTGAAAGGGCAATTTTTCGGCGCTTTTATCCCCTGATCCACCTTATCGAGGAAGTTATTCTGAACCGCCCTTCCCGGCATTCCTACCGGGCTCTCGATGATTTTGATATTTTCCTCTTTTGCTTGTACATACTGATCTTTAAAATTATCCGAAGCATCACACTCTTCGGTAGTGACAAAACGGGTGCCCAACTGTACAGCACTGGCTCCCATCTTCATAATTTTGTATGCATCATTGCCGTTATAGATTCCTCCGGCGGCGATCACAGGGATATTTTTATTGTATTGCTCTTCCAATTGGTTGACCTCTTCTACCACATCCGGGAGGATATTCTCCAGCGTATAACTCTCGTCGTCGATTTGTTTGTTCTTAAACCCAAGATGCCCTCCCGCTTTCGGGCCTTCTACAACAAAGGCATCCGGTAGGTAATTGTAATTCATCTTCCACTTGGCAGAAATCAGCCGCGCTGCTTTTCCTGATGAAACGATGGGTACGAGCTTGGTAATACTGTCGGACTTCAGAAACTTAGGTAAATCAAGGGGGAGCCCGGCCCCTGCAAAAATGATATCGGCTTTCTCGTTAATGGACGTACGTACCATGTCTTCGAAATTGGTCATGGCCGACATAATATTGACGCCGATAATACCCCTGGTTCTAGCTTTGGCTTCTCGAAGTTCCTCTTTCAAGCCTTCGATGCTGGCTTCTAAATAGTTTTTTGAAAAATCGCGATAAAGCAGACCCAATCCTGCACTTGAGATAACGCCTACACCACCTTCTTTGGCTACAGCTGAGGCAAGCCCTGAAAGAGATATGCCTACTCCCATTCCGCCTTGGACGATAGGGATGGAGATTTTTAAACCTCCTATTGAAAATTCTTTCATCTTAATTGATTCTACCCCCAAAAGTACTACTAATTTTATTGCAAATTATATAAACCTGCCGTTATAAAGTTAAAAATTCTTAAATATGTTAATTTTTTTATGTTTCAGGATATGATATAGTTTGGAATGGTTGCGAAGTGACTGGTGGAAAAATTTTATATACCTTTATCTATCAGAAATTGAATAATTGGTAATATTTTATGAAAGACAAATTTCGGAATAAATACCGTTCACAATCCAACCGAATGCCCGGATGGGATTATTCCGGAAACGGGTATTATTTTATCACTCTGGTTACCCAAAATCGCGAATGTAATTTGGTACAATAAAAAACGGAAAAATGGAATTATCCGATTTTGGAAGAATCGTCGAAACGGAATGGTTAAAATCATTTGAAATGCGTGATGAATTGTTTTTGGATGAATATATTATCATGCCAAATCATTTGCACGCCATTATTATTTTGAAAAAATCGGGGAAAACCGGATCGAACGGTTCGGGCGGTTTGGGTTATTTAAACGAATTGGATTCAGACGAATTGGATTTTAAGGGTTTAAATTTTAACGGGTTGGATTCTAACGTTGAGACGCACGGCCGTGCGTCTCAACGTTCCTCCGAATCCCGTTCCTCCGAATCCCGTTCCTCCGAATCCCGTTCCTCCGAATCCCGTTCCTCCGAATCCCAATCCTCAAGAAATCCATCGTTTTATCGGGAACCCCAATCCATCTCGTCATTTATCGGCGGTTTTAAATCCGTTATCAATACCAAAATCGGTGATTATATCGATGAAAACCAGTTGGATATTCCCAAGTACAACCGAAACAATCACTTTTTTCAACCCAATTATTATGACCGAATAATTCGTAATAGCAAGGAATATTTACACATAAAGAGGTACATCCAAAACAATCCTTCCAAATGGAATGATGATACATTGAATTGAATTTGCACATGATAATAGAAAAACCGGAATTTTAATCTTTAAAGATTTCCATAATCCTATTCCTCCACCGGATATTTATTTCTAACTTTATGCTTCATTTCAAAACAAACAATGGAGGTTAATATGATAAACTTTACGAAAAAATTCTTTCTTTATGCTGGTATGGGTTTCTTAGCCATGCTTTTGATAAGTATCTCACCCAATGTTAAAGGTGGAGACACAACACCGATTTTACGATTCCCCGATATTCATGAAGATAAGGTGGTCTTTTCGGCGGAGGAGGATCTCTGGATAGCATCCTCTAGTGGTGGCGAAGCCCGGAGACTCACCATTCATGACGGGGAAGAGACTACCCCGAGGTTTTCGCCCGATGGAGAGCTGATTGCTTTCACAGCTGAATATGAGGGAAATAAAGATGTATATGTGATGAACAATAAGGGCGGAAATATCACCCGCCTTACGTTTCATCCGGCATACGATGAAGTAATAGGATGGCATCCCTCGAATAACCAAATTATTTTCCGTTCCTCTCGAAAAATTGAATCAGGCATTCCCACCCAGCGGATTTTTACTATCTCACCTGATGGTGGATTCCCTGAGCCCCTGGATCTTATTGAAGCCGCACGCGGAAGCTTTTCGGCAGAAGGACAAAAGATTGCTTTCAACAAAACTTCCCGCTCGGGTCGTACTTGGAAACGCTACAAAGGGGGGCGTGCACAAGATATTTATTTGTACGATTTGAAAAATAACCGGGAGCAACAACTGACGGATTTTGAAGGCACCGACCGCTATCCTATGTGGATTGGAGAGAAGATTTATTTTACGTCGGACCGGGACGGGCACCTGAATCTTTATTCCATGGATGAAAGTGGTGAACAACTCACGCAGTTAACTTCTCATGATATTTATGATGCCCGATTTCCGGGAGCCGGCAAGGAGAAAATCGTTTATGAACACGGCGGCGATATTTTTGCCTATGACATAGAAACCGGCGAGACAGGGAAAATTGATATCTCCATCAGCACGGATGCGGCCTCAGCAAGGCCACGTATTGTTGAATTGGACAAGTACATTTCAGGGATTGGCATCTCCCCATCAGGCCAGCGAGCTTTGGTGGAGGCCAGGGGAGAAATTTTCACCGTGCCGCGTGAGGATGGCCCGGTTAATAATCTTACCGAATCGTCGGGAGCGCATGACAAAGACCCGGCATGGTCGCCCGGCGGCGATAAGGTGGCCTATCTTTCCGACCAAAGCGGGGAGTATGAAATTCATATCATCGACCGGGAAGGCCATGAAGAATCCGTGCAACTTACGGATCATGAAGACGGCTACCGCCACACCCTGAGATGGTCGCCCGATGGCAGCAAGATAGCTTTTACAGACCAGACGCTTACACTCTATTACCTGGATATTGAATCGAAGGAGGTTACAAAAGTGGATAAAGCCCATTTTGAATCGGTGGACGTGCCAATCGACGAAAAGCCGATTTACGATTTTAAATGGTCGCCGGACAGCCGTTACCTGGCTTATTCGAAAATGACCGAAAACCGGGTTTTCCAGCTTTTTATCTTTTCATTGGAAGAGAGCAAAGCTTACAACGTAAGCCGGAACACTTTCAATGATTTTCACCCCGTGTTTACCAATGATGGGGATCACCTGCTCTTCGTCTCCAACCGGCATTTTGACCCGACCTTAGGGGATTTTGAGTGGGAGATGGTGTACAAAGATGTAGCCGGTGTTTATGCTTTGACGCTGGAGAATGATGGAGAACCTTTCCTGCCGCTGCAAAACGATGAAGTGGACGGAAAAGGCGAAAAGGAACCAACCGAAAACAAGGTTAGCATTGATTTTGAAGGTATCTCACAACGTGTGGAAGCCCTTCCTCTGAAGAAAGGGAATTTCAGATATTTGAATACTACCGATGGAAAGCTTTTTTATCTCAACAAAGAAGATGGCGACTTTAACCGCTTCGAATTCCGTGATGTGAAGCGCATGAACCTACATGCTTTTGATTTCAACAGTCGTTCTTCGTACAAGGTAATAGGTTCCGTCAACGACTACAAGCTTTCGAATGACGGAAGCAGCATTGTTTACAAAAAAGGTAAGAAAGTGGGCATTATTCCGGCTTCCGCCCAGGAATCCAAGGGCCATAACCTGGATTTATCCAATCTGAAAATGAAGCTGAAACCTCGTAAAGAGTGGAACCAGATGTTCCGTGAAGCCTGGCGCATGGAGCGGGATTTCTATTACGAGCCGGATATGCATGGCATTGATTGGAAGCGGATGAAAGAGAAGTACGGCAAGTTGATGGACAGGGCTTCATGCCGTCCGGATGTGAGTTATATCATCGGCGAAATGATCAGTGAACTGAATACTTCCCATACTTATGTTTTTGGTGGCGATCAGAAGCGCGAAGCTGAAGATGTTAAAGTGGGAATGCTGGGAGCTGATTATAAAATCGATGAGAACGCAAACCGCTATCGGTTTGATAAAATTCTGCGCTCTTCGGCATGGGCGCGGTCTGTTGAAGCTCCGCTGAATAAAGCGGGACTGAATCTCGAAGAGGGCGACTACCTGTTGGCGGTGAATGGCGAAGAGGTAACAACTGATAAAAACATCTACAGCTATTTTGTGGACCTGGCCGGAGAACAAGTTACCCTGAAAGTTAATAATGAGCCTGCAATGGAAGGCGCTCGTGAAATCACCGTAAAACCTATCAGCAGTGAGCGGACACTGCGTTATATCAACTGGGTCGAGAGAAACCGCAAGAAAGTAGAAGAAGTATCTGACGGGCAGATAGGTTATATCCATTTTCCGGATACTTATATGGGATCAGCAACCTTTTTTCCACGCTATTTTTATTCCCAAATCAGGAAAGAAGGTATTATTATAGACGGACGCTTTAACAGTGGCGGTCTCGATCCGTACATCTTCCTCAGAAGATTGAACACTAAACCGCTGGCATACTGGACGCGGCGTTATTCTCATGATCAGACCATTCCGCCTACTACCACACAGGCCGAGATGATTTGCATAACCAACAAATATGCCGGTTCGGGAGGTGATATGCTACCCTACGAATTCCGCAAGATGGATATGGGTAAAATCATCGGAACAACCACCTGGGGAGGCCTTGTGGGCGTTTCCCAGTTTATCCCGATGATCGATGGCGGTATGCTGACCGCACCCGATTACCGAATCTATAGTCCGGAAGGAGAATGGATTATCGAAAACGAAGGGGTGACGCCTGATGTGAGAGTGGAGCTTGACTCTGAAAAGATGAACCAGGGGACGGATAATCAACTTATGAAAGCCGTGGATATACTGCAGGAGCAAATTGAGCAAAAAGGAGAAGAGTGGCCGGAACATGATGAATACCCGGAAGATGAGATAGGAGAATAGAGATTTTGAAGTGTATACTTAGGTACTGGTAAATACCTTTATTTGTCATACTATTATGTGGGCTTTTTGAAGGCTGATGCCTTGGAGATTACAAAGAAAAAGGTTGGAGAAAAGTAACTTCTTCAACCTTTTTTTTCCTAAAAGCCATGGAATAAAGAGTGAATTATCTACAACTAAAGTTTCACACTTCTTTTAAAACCATGAATATTAATCTTTTATTAAAAGGCTGTTTTTGTAAATGATTCTATCTCAATTTTAAATCTTTTCCAATTATGCTCTACGTCTTTCTTCGTGAATCTTGGTGTCCTGGTGTCTTTGTGGCCTTCTTAAAATACCGCCACTAAGGCACTAAGGCTCAAAGAAACACAAAGTAAAAACTTATCTGATTATGTATTATTGAAATTCAACAGTTAAAAGACCTACTTTTTAAATGCGAAACTTTAGTTTACAATTATCCGAATTTTGGATAACCTTTCGAAAAAGAGTTTTCGGGTTTTATTTAATGTGCAACTCTCCTGAACCATCAGTTGATTCGTTTACTGAGGAGGGGGTACCGAAGCAATGCGTGTCGCCGCTGCCTGAGGAGTCCACAACCAATTTGTTGTTTACCGTTAATGTTGCATCCCCTGAACCGCTTTTCTGAATATTTGCATTCTTTATGGACAAATCTTTTGCATGACAATCGCCCGATCCTGACTGTCTGAGCGAGAAATCGCGGCAATATCCCGACAATTGGAGATCCCCTGAGCCATGTTGACGGAAGGTTCCCTCAATAAGGTCAAGGTTGTTACCTTGCGCGTCACCACTGCCATTTACCGTAACTTGTGCAGTGTTTTTTACTCCCTGAAACTGAACATCACCAGAGCCATGCACTTTCAATCTAAAATCCCGGACATCCAGATTGCAATTGCCGTCACCGGAGCCGTATATGCTAAGCTCGAAATTATCCCCTTCCAGCGTATTTTTTGTTTTAAAATCTC
>JAIPAH010000139.1 GCA_021740175.1 Bacteroidales bacterium | reverse complement strand
CTTCTATCGCAACGTCAAAAAAATGACGGGCTCCAGGTAACTACTATTTCTTCTCAAATTGTCAAAGAACGCTGTGTCCATGGTGTTTTCCGGTGACACAACCCCGTCTCAGACGGGTTTGCAAAACTATAAAGAAAACACCAAAGAACAATGAAAAATCGGTAAAAAACGTGTGTAAATTTTTCCTCTTTTTCGGCTTTCGTTGAAAGCGGCTGCAAAAATAGACCGAAAAAACGGACTATCCAAACCTATCAGCAAAAAATAGAACAATTTTTTTCGTTAAACTTTAAAGCCTGATGGTCAGGTAATGGAATAAATAAATTCGGGAAGATTATGATAAGAATAAAAAGAGTCCTTAATTTTGTCTAAGATACAACAAAGGTAGGAATAATGGACACAGCTAAAGACTTGCGTTTTTTAAAGGAGATTGTCGTTATCTGTTTTTTAATACTCAGCCCTTTTTCTTTATATGCTCTCGGGGAAGATGATAATGACCAGGACGAGGAATCCTCTCCTAAATTTTATGCCGGCGGTAATTTGGGATTGCAATTCGGTACAGTAACCTTGGTAGATGTGTCTCCGTGGCTTAGTTACAGGATTATTGACCGGTTTTCTGTTGGTGTGGGAGGAAGCTATAAGTATTATCGGTTTGATAATCAATTTCTTAATAATCAAAATACGAATCCTAGTCATACCTATCATTATTACGGAGGTCGATTATTTTCTCGCTATTACCCGCAAAGTGAATCAATAGGGGTTTTAAATGCGATATTTTTACATGCTGAATACGAAATACTTGAATTTCAACTTAGTGATAACAGCAATCAGCGCGTAAAGAGTATTTTCGGCGGGGCAGGATATCAGATCCCTCTCGGAGAGCACGTTTACGGTGATATCTACCTGTTATATGATTTTAAAAAGTCCGGTTATTCACCTTATAAAAATCCGTTGCTCAGATTTGGCGTGAAAGTGGGGCTTTGAGAAGAGTTTTTAATATTTTGGGAAAAATCCCAATGAATTATTTAACATGTAAAAACAATACATGCAGCAATCTTTCAATACCCCGATATGGCTAAAAATTGATTTCCGTGAGAGGAATAGCGGGATTCCCGAATTAATTGAGAACTCCTTATATCCTTTTGAATACAAGATAATTCATTTACCTGTCGGGGACTACTTATTAGAAAACAAAATATTAATTGAAAGGAAAACTTTAACAGACTTTATTAGCTCGGTAAAAACCGGAAGAATCTTTGATCAAGCCTACAGGTTGGTAAAAACCGGCAAACCCTGTTTATTGATTTTAGAAGGTCGTAAAGAGGATATTACAAGGAATAAGATAAAAAGAGAAGCGATACAGGGGTGTCTCATTCATTTACACGTTTTTACAGGTCTGCCTATGATGCGGTCGAAGGATACCAAAGAGACAGTACAGTTATTTTATTATATTGCCAATCAATATAAAAGATCTCAAATTCCCCATATCAATACTTATGGGATTCCTTCAAGAAGTTTTAAGCTCCATCCTTCCCGAAAGGAAAAAATCATGATATTACAAAGTTTGCCGGGTATCGGCCCCCAAAAAGCTATCAACCTATTGAAATTTTTTGGAAGTGTGGAGAAAGTCATTCGTGCGGAAGTCTCCGAGTTATCAAAAGTCAGAGGTATTGGCAATAAGCTTGCTAAGCATATATATACTTTGACACACAGTGCATTTTAGCTTTTCGTAATGCTTTTTTGACTGAGTTCAGAAATGGAAGTGCCATAAGCTTTTTTGCTGATTACATTAAAAAACCCGGTGCTGAAGAAACAGCGCCGGGTTTTTCGTGATTTATATTTTAACAAGATGGCGTATTAACTGTTCTTGAAGACAAATTCATTATTGCTTACATCCACCGTGATAGGCTTCTCACGGTCAATATTATCGGCCAGGATCATTTTCGAAAGTTCATTGAGTACTTGTTTTTGGAGCACACGTTTTATCGGACGTGCTCCATACTGCGGGTCGTAACCCTGCTTAGCAAGTAAATGGGCCGCATTTTCCGTCATATTGATATCGAGACCGTTTTTGCCAATCATATTTTTGACCATTTCAAATTGCAACAGCACAATCTGTTTTATTTCTTCCTGCGAGAGTGGTTGGAATACAATTGTTTCGTCCACCCTGTTCAGGAATTCGGGACGCACTGCTTGCTTCAGCTGGTCAAGTACTTCATGGCGTGTTTCCTCTAAAACCTCACGGTTATTTTCTGCATTCACCGTGCTCAGTTTATTTTGTATATGGTGTGAACCAATGTTTGAGGTCATGATAATGACCGTATTCTTAAAGTTTACAACGCGTCCTTTGTTATCCGTTAAGCGCCCGTCATCCAATATTTGCAGCAAAATATTGAACACATCCGGGTGAGCTTTCTCGATTTCATCGAGCAGCACCACTGAGTAGGGTTTGCGGCGGACTTTTTCGGTTAATTGCCCGCTTTCGTCATATCCAACGTATCCCGGAGGTGCTCCAACCAAACGCGACACGGTATGGCGCTCCTGGTATTCCGACATATCGAGACGAATCATAAATTCCTCATCATCAAAGAGGAATTCTGCCAGGGCTTTGGCCAACTCTGTTTTTCCGACTCCCGTAGAGCCCAGGAAAATGAATGAACCTATCGGGCGATTGACATCCTGCAAGCCGGCACGACTTCTTCGAATGGCATCGGCTACCGAGTGGATCGCCTCATCCTGACCGATAACCCGCTTATGCAGTTCATCTTCCAGTTTCAGCAGTTTTTCCCTTTCACTCTGCAGCATGCGGCTTACAGGGATGCCTGTCCAACGGGCCACCACTTCGGCCACTTCTTCCGAGCCGACTTCCTCATTAATCATACGCTCATCTGTCTGATGCTCGGAGAGCTTTTTCTTGGCTTCCTCCAGCTTATTGTTCAATTCAGTTAAGGAGCCATAACGGATTTTAGCTACCTTTTCATAATCGCCGTCGCGTTCTGCTCTGTCGGCCTCCGTCTTGAGATTTTCGATTTGTTTTTTGTAATCCTGGATGTTATCCACAATTTCCTTTTCAGCCTTCCATTTGGCCATGTAATTATCGCGTTCTTCATTAAGATTGGATAACTGCTCATTAAGGCTTTTGAGCTTGGTTTTGTCGTTTTCGCGCTTGATGGCCTCTTTTTCGATTTCGAGTTGTTTGATTTTTCGATCAAGGTCATCGATTTGCTCCGGTACGGAGTTAATCTCGAGGCGAAGTTTGGAGGCCGCTTCATCAATCAGGTCGATGGCTTTGTCGGGCAGGTGTCGCTCACTGATATAGCGGTCCGACAATTCCACCGCCGAGATGATAGCCTCATCTTTAATCCTTACCTGGTGGTGTGTTTCATAACGTTCCCTCAAGCCACGCAGGATGGAAATAGCATCCGTAACCGACGGTTCGTCGATGATGACTGTCTGGAAACGCCGCTCAAGAGCTTTGTCCTGCTCAAAGTGTTTTTGATACTCTTTCAGCGTAGTCGCGCCGATTGCCCGCAGATCGCCGCGAGCCAGGGCCGGCTTCAGGATGTTGGCAGCATCCATAGCTCCTTCACCACCACCGGCACCTACAAGTGTGTGTATCTCGTCGATAAACATAATGACTTCACCCTCAGAGTTGGTTACTTCCTTGATCACACTTTTGAGCCGTTCTTCAAACTCCCCTTTATATTTAGCTCCTGCGATCAATGCGCCCATATCGAGCGAATATATCTGCCGCGTTTTGAGATTTTCGGGGACATCACCATCTACGATGCGGTGGGCGATACCTTCCGCGATAGCTGTTTTCCCTACGCCGGCCTCGCCAATCAAAACCGGGTTGTTTTTCGTTCTGCGGGCCAATATTTGCAAAACTCTTCTTATTTCTTCTTCTCTCCCGATCACCGGGTCAAGCTTCCCGGAGTGTGCTTCCCGGTTAAGATTGCGGGCATATTGGTTCAAAGCATTGAAAGTATCTTCTGCACTTTGGCTGTTGACCGTTGAGCCCTTGCGCAAATCCTGTATGGCTTGTTTGAGTCCGTTTTCTGTCACGCCGCTGTCTTTAAGCAGTTTACTGGTATTATCGTTCGCGCTAAGAATGCCCAGGAGCAAATGCTCAATAGAAATAAACTCGTCGCCATAATCCTTCAGTAAGGTTTGGGCTTTCTGTAAGGATTTGTTCGCATCGCGGGAAAGATACAAATCACCCCCGCTTACTTTAGGAAGGGAGTCCAAAATGCGGTCCAGAGCTTGTTTAACCACGTTAAAGTCTACCTCCATTTTCCTGAATAAAAACGGGGCCACATTTTCATCCACTTCCAGAACGCCTTTCAGCAAATGAGCGTTTTCTATGGCCTGATGCTCATACCCTTCAGCAATTTGCTGCGCCTTCTGAATAGCTTCCTGCGATTTTATTGTGAAATTATTTAGATTCATGTTTTTATCTCCTTTCTTTTTTTTCTACAGGGATTGGTCAAACTCTCTGCCATAAGTAGTTTACGGGCTCAAAAAAGACAAATTGACATCAATTTTTAATATGTAAAAGACAAATTGACATCAATTTTTAAAAACCATTTAGGGCTAAATTTTATTAATACTTTTGCAAAAGAATACGAAAGAAAGAATTAAAATTATGGGAAATACTAGTTTGATGGATCCCATCGGCCGTTTGATGGGGCTTCGTTATAAGTCTCATCCTTGGCATGGAGTAGAAATAGGTGACAATGCCCCTAAAGAAATCACGACTTTTATTGAAATGGTATCCACTGATACGGTGAAATACGAAGTGGATAAGTCCAGTGGTTATCTTAAAATCGATCGTCCTCAAAAATACTCTAATGTGGTTCCTGCTTTATATGGCTTTATCCCCCAGACATTCAGCGGGGATAAGGTGGCTGAATTTTGTAATGAGAAACTTGAAAGAGAAGATGTTAAAGGTGACGGTGACCCGATTGATATCTGTGTTCTTACCGAGAAGGAAATCGTCCATGGCGACATCCTGGTGGAGGCCATACCAATTGGGGGATTTAGAATGCTTGACGGTAATGAATCGGATGACAAGATTATTGCTGTAATGAAAGATGATGCGGTTTACGGGGATTTCAAGGATATTTCGGAGATGTCGTTGCTCGTAGTCGACCGTTTGAAGCATTATTTCCTCACCTATAAAGATTTACCCGGAGAAGAAAGGGATGTGGAGATTACCCATACTTTTGGGGCGGAAGATGCTCATGAAATCATAAGACGTTCCATGGCCGATTACCGTACCCGGTTCGAAAATCTCAATTCTATTTTATCAACCCAAATGAAATAAAAATTATGTCGGAAGAAGGAAAAAGCGTATTGCTGTTAGGCGCTAGTTTGAAGCCTTTCAGGTATTCAAATATAGCGGTAAAGATGCTGACCCGTAGCGGCCATGAAGTATGGCCGTTGGGTCGCGAGAAAGGTGAGATTGAGGGCAAAGAAGTAAAAACTACGTTGCCCGACTGGGAGCAGGTAGATACTGTTACGGTTTATCTCAACCCGGAAAATCAAAAGGATTATTACCAAATGGTTTTCAGATATCATCCTAAGCGAATCATATTTAATCCTGGCACGGAGAATTCAGAATTTCGGTTACTTGCTGAGGATAAGGGTGTGAAAGTTGTGGAAAATTGTACATTAGAGATGCTGGAGGCCGGAATTTTCTAATCGCTATAAGAAAAACCTTCGTCTTACGTTATCTGACGGAGTTATTTGTTATTTTAGCGCTCTGAGGAAAATTGGATATTCATGAAGAAAAACTTGGCCGCTTTAACAGTCATTCTTTTTTTGAGCACCGCAATTTTTGCGCAACAGTTGGATTTACCCGAAACAACGCCCGCCTGCAACCAATCAAGTGTAGAGCTTGATGCCGGCGCGGGTTTTGAAAGCTATTCCTGGAATACGGGTGATACCACCCAAACCATTATTGTCAGCCAGGAGGGCTACTATACGGTAACCGTGCTTGCCAACGGGAATTTTCAAACCGATTCGACATTTGTGGAGTTTTTGGATTACGAAATTGTTCCCGATCAGGACACCACTTTGTGCTACGGGGAAGAGTTTTTGATGCATGTCGTCCCTGAAACGTATACTGTAGAATGGCAGCCCGGCGGGGTGGTCAATGATACGTTGCCCATTTATCCTGAAGAGGAAACCTCTTATGAGGTATCCATAACCGGCGACAGCGCTACATGTGTGGAGAATTTTGATGTTTCGTTGCATCCAAGAATGTTTGTGAGCATCCAGCAGGTGAACGATATATGTCATGGGAGCTGTGATGGCCAGGTAATAGCTTCGGTGAGCGGAGGGGAAAGCCCCTATGAGTATCTGTGGAATGATATTTCAGTGCCCTGGGATTCGATTGCGCGGAATTTGTGTGCCGGGGAAAATAATCTGAAAGTTACCGACCAGAATGGATGTACGCTGGATACCAACTTTACGATTGAGGCCATTCCGGCTTCTGAACTGGAGATTACAAACAATCCATCAGACACGATTTATATTGATAATCCTACCATAACCTTCAATTTTGAGAATAATTCGGATGCCGAAGTGAATGAGTGGTTCTGGACTTTTGATGATGGTGATACCTCCATGATGCGTGAAGTCGAGCATACGTTCGAAGGGGTAAAAGATACAGATGATGAAAGTTATACGGTAAAGCTTAAGGCTACCAATGAATATGGCTGTGATACTACGTTCGAAAAAGAAATGCCCATTGATGAAGCGGAGTTGAAAATTCCGGATGTGATGACGCCCAATGGAGATGGATTTAACGACAAGTTTATCATACAAAATGAAAAAACCGGTAACAATATCTCCTACGAATATAAAAGGGTAGAGCTGCTGGTGTACAATCGTTACGGCCGTTTGGTTTTTAAGGATGATAATTATCAAAACGATTGGACGGCCAATGGTTTATCGGACGGAACCTATTTTTATGTCATACGTACTTACGGTTATTTCAGGAATGATGACTACCAGGGTGCGCTAACGATTATCGGGAGCGGGAAGTAGCCCCAATCGCTTAAGAAAACTAATAAGTGACCAGGAATTTGTTAATCAGTCAATTTGTATTTTGGGAATTGGTTAAACTTTTTCTTTAAATAAATTGCCCTTTCGTATCTAATTAGGTACCTTTGTTATAAAAATTGAATGCCCAAACTGGAAGAATTCAATGGAATCAAGGTTTATGTCTATAACGGAGATCACAGGCCGCCTCACATTCACGCCATATATAATGAATACGAGGTACTTTTGGAAATAAAGACTGGAAAAATATATGCAGGTGATTTACCGACGAAGCAGTTTAAATTAGTAATAGATTGGTTAGCAGGCAATGAAGAGTGGGTTTTAGAAGTGTTTTATGAATTAAATCCGCAATTGAAATGAGAAAAAATATAAAAGTACCAAAAATATTGAAGATTAACTGGATTAAAGATTTATCAGTTTCAGTTGTATACAATAATGGAGAATCAAGAATCATAGATTTTCGAAAGGTATTGAAAGCATTGAATATTACATCTGATTCACCAGCCTATAAGTTATATGACCCTTATGAGTTTTCAAAAGCCGAATTAGTTGACAATACGTTGTCGTGGAGCAATGTAAAACAATACATTACAAAGAAAAATGGCAAAAAGGAAAAAGTGCCTTTTGAGATAGGAGCAGATGTATTATTAAAATATAGTAAGCCTGAGAAACCTGAGTTTTTGCTTGAAGTAGGTAAGAAAGTAAAGGAAATGCGTATGAAATCCGGATTAACACAACAAGAACTAGCTATTCGAAGTGGGACTACGAGAAATTATATTTCACGAATAGAAAACGAGCGATCGGATATAGAATTAAATACCCTTAGAAAGATTATAGAAACCGGATTGGGTAAGCATTTGGATTTGCAGATAAAGGAATAGATTACTTACGATAAATCAAAAATAAAGATCTCTCTCACCGCCTTTAATGCGCTCTATTCGGTTTCTTATTTCATCCACCCGTACATGTTTGTGTTTAGCATCCAGCTCTTTAAGGTTTTCTTCGATGACTCTCCAGCCTTTTTCCTGCACATCATGCGTAGCATAATCCACAAGATATTCGCTTAATGTGAGGATGGCATTCGGTGCACAGTATCGCTTAATGAACCCGGGAACGGAGAACTCCATAAAGTGCTCTCCAGTTCTTCCGAGCCTGTAGCAGGCTGTGCAGAATGAAGGTAAAAAGTCCCTGTCGAGAAGCTCATCGATGATTTCATTGAGCGATCGGCTATCGTTGATTTTAAACTGCTCTTTGTTGAGGTTTTGGTCTTCATTAAGGCTTTGCTCGGCATAAGACCCCAGCTCAAGTTTCGTTCCGCCGTCTATCTGCGACACGCCGTATTCCATAACTTCCCGTCTCACATGCTCTGACTCCCTGGCGGTGAGTATAAGTCCCGTATAAGGTACAGCCAGGCGCAAAATAGCAATAATGCGGGTAAACTCTTCATCATTGACAATGTAGCGGTCTGTCATTCCGATTGTTGATGCTTCGGTGATGCGCGGGAAGGAAATTGTGTGAGGCCCTACATTATAACAAGCCTCCATGTGATTGGCATGGCGCACCAGGGAGAGGACTTCAAAACGCCAGTCATAAAGCCCGAAGAGGGCGCCGATACCTACATCGTCAATGCCGGCTTCCTGTGCTTTATCGAGGGCTATGAGGCGATTGGCATAGTCCCGTTTTTTTCCGCCCAGATGATATTCCTTGTAAACTTCGGGATGATAGGTTTCCTGGAAAATCTGGTAGGTGCCGATACCAGCATCTCTCACTTTCTTGTATCCTTCAATTTCGAG
>JAIPAH010000138.1 GCA_021740175.1 Bacteroidales bacterium | reverse complement strand
TTTTGCCGGCGAAATTCTTCACTAAAATAACGATTTCTACGCTGCCTTTCGGTTAATTTTTTATAATTCTCTCGCGTTGCCATGTTGACTGTTTTGATTTATAACTCGATTTAGGTCAACATATTTAGGCAACCACAGGAGGAGGAATCTCATAATTCCACTTCGAAAGTCTGTTGAAACTTCTAACCAGCTAATTGACCAATTTTGGCAGTTTTAATTTTCATTTGAACACCTTAATTTTTTTTCAAATCAACCGTTATTTAGAATAGAGCGTAAATTATTTGATAAAAGTTTGCTGAAAATCAAGAGTTTACCATTTCAAATTTTAAGTGCGAAACTTTAGTTAAAATGGGCTCATGTAAGAGCTTTGCCGGAACGGGCTGGAGTAACGCCTGTTATAATTATTAAACGGGCTGGCTCCTTTACGATAGTTGAATTGAGCATCTATTGTAGCATTGTCGGAAATATTGTATTCCATGCGCATGCTCATACCATAAGCATCAAAGTTGAAAGCTTGCGGATTTACCTGCTGCTGCATCTGATTTTGTGAATTAAGCTTTTTATAGGCGCTACCGCTGATTTTGAAGTTTTCCGAAAACTGGTAAGTTCCTGAAGCAAAAGCGTAGGCATTCGTGAAGTTGGAATTGGCGGTTCCGCCGGGTGTTAGTTGTGCGTAAGAATCCGGCATACCCGACATCTGCGTGTTCATCATTAGCACTCCGGTCTGAACTTCAAGATTGTCTGAGGGATTCATACGGAGGCGTGGAAAAGCATAGCTGGTAAAACTCGAGGCTCCGTTTCCAAGCCCCGAAAATGAAGTGCCTACCGACATATCAAAATCTGTGTTTAAATTGTCTGCCGGTTGATTTATTGAATTACCCAATTGTCCGAATCCAAACACCGGTAACAAAAGCATCAGGAGTATTGCCCGTTTTCTCATAGCTTTTCCCCTTTTATTTTTCACTACAAATTTAATAAAAACAAACATCTGAAAAATTTAATTCTTAATCTGTTTAACAATTATTAAGCCAAAATTCTGCATAAAAAAACCGGCCGCAAACCATGCAGCCGGTTAGTTAGTTTATAAAAAATCTTGTAAGTTAAGCACAGCTTAACTTTTTTATTTAACTACGAACTTATTCGTCATCACCTCGTTGCTTTCCGTTTCTACCTGGATCATATAAACACCTTGTTTAAGATCCGATGTATTAACATGGAAGCTATCATCTCCGACTTTAGAGCTATGGACAACCTGACCTATACTATTGAGCAACTTCACGTTATCAATTCTCTCGTTGGCTTTAACGTTCAATTGATCCGTAGTCGGATTAGGATAGGTCATAACACCCACTTTTTCCTGGTCGCCGATGCCGGTTCCTGAAACGTTAAGCTCTACTGAAACCACTGTATACTGATTGTCCGGGTCATTGGAGCCTACGTGCACTTCGCCGTTGTATACTCCGGATTCCAGTCCTTCGGTAGTAAAGTCTATCATAATTTCTTCACTGTTGCCCGGTTCGATAGAACCAGATTGAGGCGAAACTGACATCCATGTAGGTATGCCATCACCCACGAGTTCAACAATGATTCCCCAGTTACTATTGAGTGTAAGTTCTGACCAGCCAGGTCCGGTAGAAGACCAGTTTACTCCATCTACTTTCGGTCCGTCATCCGAACCGAGGGGATATACACCTTCGCCCGGATCGGTAGTTGCATAACCTGCCCAAAGGTCTTTTCCGGTAATGTACATCTCATCGTCAACTGAAATCTCCTCCTGTGTATCGGCATTGGCTGTATAGTCTGATTCATATAGCATTTCTCCCGGACCGGGTGTTGTAAATTCTCCGCGATCCCAGAGTTTCATCGTAGCTGCATTATCCATCGGGGCATCCATGTGATAGATAATTACCTTATCTATTTCCATACCAATATAATCAGTAACATCTTCAGGACGGAACTTAGCAGCTACACTAACATCAGTTTCCTCGGAATAACCTACACCTGATGCCAGCTCACTTACTACGTGAGTAAGTGATTCTTCTCTGTTTTCCGGGTTAAAATCAAAGCCGTTTTCAGTTTCAGCCTGGCTTATCTCTGGTTTGTTATGTCCTTTATGATTCATTTGAACGCGCTGAGTAGTTTCTTCATTTTCCTCTGAAGAGGCTGTTTTCTTACTGCCGTCCATCGGGTAAACCGGGTAGGTTTCAAAATCAAGTGCTTGCTCCCCGGTATTCTCTATAGTGAAAAATTCAGCATCTTCACCGTCAGTTGTGATTGATGTCGGGCTAACGCCTACTTGTGGTGGATCGGCTCCTGACTCGACCTCGATGTATTCAAAGTCATCCACATAATATTTGGGTTCTGCGTCGCCTTCAGCAGCAGAATAGAAGTTTACCACATCCAGCATAGGGTTATCAACGGTTTCATCTGAGCCTTCCAAAAGGGAGTACTGCCATGTGTGAATCTCTTCACCGTTAATCACCAGTGTGGCTGAATCCTCTTCCAAGTCGATATTGTTCTCAATCTTAAACCATTCGTCCTGCGGATAAGTTACATCAAATTCTTCCCCACCGACTTCCAGGTAACCGGTACCGTCATTGTTGAAAAATACAGCAAAAGCCCAATCTGAACCAAAGGTATGCTGGAAATTATAATAACCGCCATAGTCGGACTCCATATAATACCAGAAATTGATATCATATACGCCGCTGGTCTTCTCACCTAAAAAGTTTACCATGTCGTTATCGCCTGTTACGAGCATGGAATTTGAGCCGCTATTGGCATAGTCGTCGGAGATGACAGCATCTTCCGCGCCACCTGAGCCACCGCTCCAGGTTTCCCAGTCGTCGGTCTGTGTGGCTAAGCCTTCACCAACTGTGTACGATTCGAAATCATCTTCGAAAAGTGTCGTTTGCGCCGTTACGCCTAATACGAAAGTAATCAGCGTAGTTAAAAGTAATAGTTTTTTCATAATGTTAGAAATTTTGATTTGTATTCAAAAGAATTTATTTGTTTACTATTTTAAGTCCTCCAAATATAGTAATCTTTGATTAAAAATGAAATTTTTTGATTAATAATATTTTTAAAAATCTTTTTTTAGTTCCTTATTACTGCATATAAGATATGCATACAGACAAAAACAAAGATAAAAAAGTTCAACCAGAAAGAGAAACAGGAAAGGATGATTAATTCCTGCTCAACTTGTTTATGCTTAACTTCATTCCATACATACACTAATTGTAGTTCTCCTCAGTAATTCCGTTTAACGGCTTCTTAAACTCAGAAACTCAGAAACTCAGGAACCTACAAACTTACAAACCTACCCCACAAACTCCATTTCGCTTTGTTTAGTAGTTTTTTCGCAGTAGTGACATTTAAGACGAATGCCTTCACCTTCGCGAACGTAAACCTTAAATTGCGGATAAACATTTTGATGATTCGTCACACATTTTGGGTTGATGCATTTTACATAGCCGCCGATTTCTTCCGGCATCTCCACCTGGCGTTTTTCCACCACCTTAAAATCTTTGATGGTAATCAGGCTGGCATTGGGCGCGACCAATCCGATTTTGTTAATCTCTTCGTCCTTAAAGAACTTGTTGCTAACCTTGATAAGCCCTTTTTTTCTGAATTTTTTGCTATCCAGGTTGATTCCGAAAAGGGCCAGGTCTTCCGATTCATCAAGACCGAGAATCCGTACCACTCTTAAGACTTTATCTTTGGGGATGTGGTCGATAACCGTACCGTTTTCGATAGCCGAAACTTTCAGTTCTTTTTTATTATCCATAACTTGGTGATTTTATTTTAATCCTAAAATTGCCGTTAACAAAGCTTGGCGCACATAGATTCCGTTCAGAGCCTGCTGGAAATAATAGGCTTTCGGATGATCATCCACATCCTCAGTGATCTCATTTACCCTTGGCAGCGGATGCAACACACGCATATTGTCCTTCGAGCCCTGAAGTAAGTCTTTTGTCAGGATATAGGAATTTTTAACTTTCTCATATTCCAGCGGTTCGCTGAAGCGTTCCCTTTGGATACGCGTCATGTAAACGATGTCTGCAACATCCATAACATCTTCCAATTCAGTGTACTGGTAATAGTTGAGATTAGCGTTTTTGATAAAGCGTTTTACCGTACTTGGCAGCTTTAGCTCCACCGGCGATACCAGGTGAAATTCGGTATTAAAATTCGACATGGCTTCGACCAGGGAGTGGACGGTTCGTCCGTATTTGAGGTCCCCCACCAGGGCTATTTTAAGATTATCCAGCGATTGCTGGGTTTTTCGTATTGAATACAGGTCGAGCATACACTGCGTGGGGTGCTGATTGGAACCGTCACCGGCGTTGATGAGCGGAACGGTAGCTATTTCACCGGCATACCGTGATGAGCCGTCCAAAGGATGCCGCATGACAATCATATCCGAGTAATTACATACCGTCCTGATAGTATCCTTCAACGATTCCCCTTTTTGGGTGGAAGAGCTGGAAGCGTCGGTAAAACCTACAATCTGACCGCTCAGTTGGCTGATAGCACTCTCAAAACTTAATCGCGTACGTGTCGACGGCTCAAAAAAGAGGGAGGCTATCACATAATCTTTCAGGGTATCCTGCCGCGGATACTTTTCAAACTCCTCGGCAAGGTCGAGAATTTTCAGGTATTCTTCTTTGCTGTAGTCTGATATGGAAATCAGATTACGGTTTTTCAAGTTCGTAGGATTCATAGAGTCTGGTTTATTATTTTATCCATATCCAAAAAAAAGGCGGCTTTATCAAAAAAGCCGCCTTTTGGAAATTATTTCAAATTGTGCTTCTTGACAAAGTCATCAAGGACTTCCCCGAGGTTCGGATTACCGATTTCCTGGAGGTCATAGTAAACCCTTGTTGTGGGCTTTTTGATATTGATCACCCTGTTCAGATCGATCGGCGTACCGATAATCACAGCATCACAATCGGCATTGTTAATGGTGGTTTCCAGGTCTTTGAGCTGTTGTTCGCCATAGCCCATGGCCGGAAGCAAGGTACCGATTCCCGGATAATCTTCGAATGTTTCAGTCAGGCGACCGACAGTGTAGGGGCGGGGATCGACCAATTCGGCGGCGCCGAATTTTTGGGCGGCAATCACTCCCGCACCCAACTTCATCTCACCGTGCGTCAGGGTTGGGCCATCTTCAACGACCAGTACTTTTTTACCCTTGATGAGTGAAGAATCATCCACTTTAATCGGAGAAGCGCCATCTATTACTGTAGCATCGGGGTTGACGGATTCGATATTGCGGCGTACCTCCTGGATTTTGTCCGGCTCGGAGGATTCCATTTTATTAATAACAACTGCATTGGCCTGACGCAGCGTAACTTCTCCCGGGTAATACCGAAGCTCGTGACCCGCACGATGGGGATCAGTAACAGTTATCATCAGATCGGATTTGTAGAAGGGGAAGTCGTTATTCCCTCCATCCCAGAGAATGACATCACATCCGTCCGGATCATTTTCAGCTTCTCGGATGATCGCTTCATAATCAACGCCGGCATAAATGACATTACCACGAACGATATGGGGTTCATACTCTTCCATCTCTTCGATAGTGCATTTGTGGCGCTTAAGATCTTCCAATTCGGCATAGCGTTGTACTTTCTGCGCCACCAGGTCCCCGTAAGGCATAGGATGGCGTATGGCGACAACCTTGAGCCCTTGGTCCATCAGATGCTCTATAACTTTCCTTGAGGTTTGGCTTTTTCCGCAACCTGTTCTCACAGCACCAACTGAAATGACCGGCTTTTTACTTTCAATCATGGTATCTTTTGAACCCAGAATGATGAAGTTGGCTCCGGCTGAGTTGACGATAGCGCTCATTCTCATTACATGTGTGTAGGGGACATCACTGTAGGAAAAGACGCAATCATCCACGTTTTTCTCCTTGATAAGTTCCGGGAGTTTTTCCTCGGCGACGATTGGAATCCCGTCAGGATAAAGATCCCCAGCAAGTTCTGCCGGGTATTTTCTGTCATCAATGTCAGGGATTTGTGCAGCTGTAAAAGCAACTACGTTGTATGCTTCGTTTCCACGAAAATAAGTGTTGAAGTTGTGGAAATCTCTTCCTGCAGCACCAATGATAATTACATTTTTCTTTTTCATTGAATACCGATTTTTTATTAGTATTTCATTTCTTAAAATCACGGCAAAATTAAGGGTTTAAACTTCTTAAGCAAGTGCTTATTGTAATTTATTGAAAATTAGAGGATGTAAAAATATACTTTAATGAATTAAGATGTTGTATTTTAGGTGGTTTAAAAATTTTTATTGTTAATGAAAATGAGATAGTGTAAGACAAAATAAAATTTATATATTAGCAATCAACAAGTGTTTAATAAAGCATTTTTAGCATGATAAAAATAGTTATTCTAAATATAATATTGTTTTTTTCCTCTTTAATGAGTTTTTCTCAGTATAGACTGCCGGATTCCCTTGCGAATAAAATAAAAAGTGATGCCCCCCAATCGGAAAAAATCAGCCAGCTAAAAGAATATGCGAGTGAACTTATCTACGCTGATGTTTCTCAAGGACGTTTTTTTATCGATTCGGCCATGCGTATGGCTTCGCGTCACAATGAAGAAAAGCTCCTTAATGAGCTTTATAACAACAAAGGGACTTATCATTTGTATGCCAGGGAGTACGATTCCGCTATGAAAGCTTATAAAAAATACCTGTCCTATGCCATAGAAAACGATTTACCGGAAGTTGAGCAAACAGCTTATAGTAATATAGGCGTTGTATTTTTTAGAAAGCGCCTTTCTGATTCGGCTATCCATTATGCAACTAAGTCTTTAAAATTAGCCAAAAAACTTGGCGATAGTGCATCTCTGGCTAAAGCTTATTCCGACGTGGGAGGGTATTACCTGGAAAAGGATAACTATGTAAAAGCCCTGGAAAATCTTTCCAAATCAGAAAAATATGAAGATCCCAATAATCACTTTGAAATGGCAGTGCTTAATATACGTCAAGGTATAGCATACGGCGAAATAAAAGATTTCAAGAAGGCCCGCGAAACTTATATGACGGCTCTTAGGCATAGTAAAAAGCAAAACAGACAGGAGATTGAGGGTACAATATATAATAATATTGGTTAAATATATGAAAACCTTAAGAAAAACACGGATTCGGCCTTAATATACTATAACAAAGCCCTTGAATATTCCAGAAAAGCAGATAAGAAACATGATATAGTCATGCTCAATGTGAATATAGGGAATGTTTATATAATGAAAGAAAACTATACCAAAGCTTATGAATATTGTAACAAGGCCTACCGGAGTTCTCTTATTGATGATATGCCCAAGAGTAAAGCGGCTGTACTAATTAATCTGGGCGAAATACATTCCCACCTGGGTAACGTGGACACGGCGTATTATTTTACTGATAGGGGTTTGACTCTGGCCCGGAAACATGATTACCTGGATTTTAAAAGTGGGGCTTTCGAAACTTTGACGCGTATCGATTCGCTCCGGGGTAATTATCTATCGGCTCTGGCTTATAAAGATTCTTTGATGAAGGTGGAAGACAAAATATGGGATCAACAACTTAATGATAAGATAGCGGAACTTAATGTGGAGCACGAGGTTGAAAAACAAAAGAAAGCGAATAAACTTCTTAAACAAAAAGCAGAACTTGACCAGCAACATATAAGAACCCAGCGGATTCTTATAATCGCCCTGGGAGTTGCTCTGCTTTTTATTGTTTACGTGGGGCTTCGGCTGCAAAGAAAAAAATCTAAACTCCAGTCTTTAAATGAACTGTTAAACAAGAAAAATAAGGAGCTGGCCGATAGTTATGAGGAGTTAAAAAAGCTGAATGCTACAAAAGACAAATTCTTCTCCATAATTGCTCATGATTTGAAGGGACCGATAGGAACACAAAGTGAGATGCTTAACGAGCTGTTGGAAGATTATGATAATGTCGATAAAGAAGAATTATACATATACCTCAAGAACCTGCGGAAAAATGGTGACAATTCGTATACCTTATTGCTTAATTTGCTGGATTGGTCCAGAACTCAGCAGGGACGCATTGAAAACAATCCCGAAACCATGAAAGTGAAAGATATGGTGGTTGATGTTTATGAATTATTAAAACCCAGGGCAGAGCGAAAACGACAGGAGTTGATAAATAATTTTGAAAATGATGAATTGTTTGCTTTTGCTGATAAATCGCTTACCAACAGGGTGCTTTACAATCTTATTAACAATGCCATTAAATTTACGCCTTCCGGCAAGCAGATTCGTATTGACGGCAGAAAAAACGGTGATAACATTGAAATTGATATCACGGACGAAGGGATAGGAATTCCCCGGGAGAAAATTGATACATTATTTGGTTTAAATAACGAGATAAAAAGGAAAGGAACCGAAGATGAGAGTGGTACCGGCCTGGGTTTGATGTTGTGTAAAGAGTTTGCCGACTTGATAGGCGGTGAGATTGATGTAAAAAGCAAGGAAGGCGAAGGAAGTACTTTTACATTTATTCTGCCCGCTGTTTCGCATAAGGCCGGTAAAGAAAAAAATGTTCAAGGCGCTTAAAACTACACTCTCCAAACCTTCCTGCCATATCTCATCGAAATCATATGAAGGCAGGGCCGTGCCCCGCCGAAATGCAATGAAGGCAAGGCCGCGTCCCGCAGCAATGTAATGAATTATTTATAAATTTTTATTGAGATTCTCTCTTTTTTTTATTTCTTCATTAATAGTATCTATCACCTTATTTATACCTAAATTGAGCGATTCTTGGATTCGGTGTGCCATATTTTTTTCGCCGATCTCATTTGCATGAATTTTATTTGGGGTAGGCGGGTATATTTTGGTAACTTAGTAAAAAAGTCATCTGAATTTTATCCAAAAC
>JAIPAH010000137.1 GCA_021740175.1 Bacteroidales bacterium | reverse complement strand
CGGTGAGATGGATTACTACTTTCTTTTTCATAAGACAGTCAGTAATATCCTTCGCTCTTACACCTGGCTTACAGGCCGGATGCCCATGCCGCCGAAGTGGGCCCTGGGCTATCAGCAGTGCCGCTGGAGCTATTATCCCGACAGCGAAATATTGTCTATCGCCCGCACATTCCGTGAGAAGAATATCCCCGCCGATACGATTTATTTTGACATTGATCATATGCAGGACTATAAGTTGTTTAGCTGGAGCGGAAAAAATTTCCCGCGTCCGTCGGAAACTATCGGCAAACTGCGTGAGATGGATTTTCACAGTGCCGTTATTGTTGATCCGGGAGTGAAGATAGAAAAAGATTACCCGGTATACGAATCGGGGGTAGCCGAAGATGTTTTCATCAAATATCCCGATGGGAGTAACTATGCGGCCGAAGTATGGCCCGGATGGTGCCATTTTCCTGATTTTACCAAAGCGCAAACCCGTAAATGGTGGGGGAAGCAGTTTGAGGAGCTGGTGGAGATGGGCGTTTATGGATTCTGGAATGATATGAATGAGATAGCCTCCTGGGGTGGAGGAGCAACGCCTCGAATTGTGGAATTTGACTGGGAGGGCCGGAAAACCACCTACCGCCAGGCAAAAAATGTGTACGGGATGCTTATGGCTCGTGCTACTTACGAAGGCGTGCGGGATTTAATGGAAAATAAGCGCCCTATGGTTTTGACGCGGGCCGGCTTTGCAGGCTTGCAAAGATATAGTGCTTTATGGACCGGAGATAACCAGGCTTCCGAAGAGCACATGATGATGGGCGTGCGCCTGGTCAGTAGCCTTGGGTTGTCAGGTGTTCCTTTTGCGGGAGTGGATGTGGGAGGTTTTGGCGGTGATGCTTCGAAAGAACTTTTTGCCCGCTGGATAACGATAGGGGCATTTACACCTTTCTTCCGGGGGCATTCAGCTTATGACACCCGTGCCTCCGAGCCATGGAGCTATGGCGAAACTGTCGGGGAAATTTCACGGGTTTATATTCAGTTAAGATATAACCTTATGCCTTACTTGTACAGTGTATTTTACAAGTCACATGTGACCGGCATACCTGTGGCCCGCTCTTTGGCTATGGATTATCCCCACGATGACAATATTTACCATCCGGAATTTGAAAACCAATATCTTTTTGGGCCGGCTTTTTTGGTGGCACCCAATACCAGTGACCAAAAGCTCACCAAAGTGTATCTGCCGCATGGCCGGTGGTATAACTTCTTTGATGATCGCTTGATAGCGGGCGGACAGGAAATTGCCGCCGATTCACCGCTGGAAAGACTGCCCTTGTTTGTTAAGGCCGGCAGCATTATTCCGGTGCAATCGCCTGTGCAATCCATGTCACAAAATCCAAAGGCAACACTCTACATCCACCTTTATAAAGGCGATCAAGCAACGCATTTTGTTTATTACGAAGATGATGGAGAGACAGAGGACTATAAAAGCGGTATCTATTGTAAGCGCAAGATGAAATACAATCCTTCTGAGAATAATTTCGTGATAGAAAAACCAGAGGGAACTTATCAAAGTTATTTCAAGGAGGGTAAGTTAATCCTTCATGGTTTTGATGTGAATATAGCTACTGTCAATGGTGAAACAAAAACCATCGAAGATCAAAACTTTAATTTCCTTGATCCTACCGGAATGGCAGAAGAAAGCCCTTTTTTTTGTGTGAATACAAAAGCCTTTCACCTGGGACTTTTTGATGAAAAAATTGATGTGAGGTTTGGCTAAATAAAAAAGGCCGGGATTTCCGGCCTTTTCAATAATCAACTCTAATAAAAACTCTAATCAACTCATGGTAACCATTAATTTCTTTAAACGAAAAGTCCGATTACGCGTTCAAACATAAGAACATTTGATATGATAGCCATAGAAATTAAATGCAATCGATTGCGAAACAGAGATTTTTGACGAGGGAGGTTGTCTTTATAAAAATATTAAGGTTCCCCGAACATCTTTCGGAAGTGCAAAAAGGCTTAGCGTGCAATCGTTTGCAAATTAATAAATGATTGATTATTAGCATATAACTAACACACCTCAGGAAAAGAAATAATGATATTTTATCGTATTAATATTTATAATTTATTAATTTTATGATCTTTAAAAGGGAGAGATTTAAAATGATTTAATGAGCACTTTAACAAAATTTTTATGCCTATGGGAAATACAGCTTTTATGAAACAAAAACCAACAGAATTAAAAAACCGATTGATTTTTAAACCCGGAGATATTTGATTTACTGAAAAACAGAAGTTATGATATTCAACGATTTTAATCCTGTACTAACCAGTAAAATGACAAATGATAATAGTATAAGTAGCTAATCGGGTGAATATTATACGATAATTCAGTAAAGTTTTTATAAGGGTAGAAATTTATGTATAAATAAAAAACGTTTAAAATGGATAAAACACAAATTGTCAAAAAAGCAAACCGACTGTTTCTGTCGTTATTGATGTTGTTTGCCGTAACAGCTTTTACGCAAGCTCAGCAAACGATTTCGGGAACAGTTACTGATGCCAAAGAGGGTAATACTTTGGTGGGAGCTACAGTGCAGATCAAGGGAACTACCAGGGGCACGATTACTGATGTTGATGGGCAATATAGCATTGAAGCCGATAAGGACGAGACATTGGTATTTTCTTATATTGGTTATGTTAAGCAAGAAGTTTCCGTAGGTAACAAGACAACCATAAATGTAGCTCTTCAACCTAAGACGCAGACCCTTGGTGAAGTAGTC
The DNA here is from genome assembly GCA_021740175.1 of Bacteroidales bacterium. Lineage (GTDB taxonomy): Bacteria > Bacteroidota > Bacteroidia > Bacteroidales > JAIPAH01 > JAIPAH01. The sequence continues at coordinate 6,199 of JAIPAH010000137.1, read as the reverse complement.
GTCGTCGGATATGGTACTGAGAAAAAAGAAGATGCTACCGGATCGGTGTCCGCTATCGAATCCGAAGATTTCAATAAAGGTTCTGTTACTTCACCACAGGAGCTGTTAACAGGTAAAATTTCCGGAGTACAGATTACTGATAATGGAGGAGCTCCCGGCGAGGGAGCCACCATTCGGATTCGTGGAGGTTCTTCTTTATCAGCAAGTAACGATCCATTGATTGTAGTCGATGGAGTTCCGTTGGATAATACAGGTATCGCCGGGGCTCGAAATGGTCTCAATGCCATTAATCCCAATGATATCGAATCATTTACCGTATTGAAGGATGCTTCAGCTACTGCTATCTATGGGTCAAGAGCCTCCAACGGTGTTATTATGATTACAACCAAACAAGGTGAGGCAGGTCAGCCACTGGAAGTCAACTATTCATACAAGTTGAATTATCACACACCTACTGGATCGGTGGACGTATTAGGTGCTGATAAGTTTAGAGAGCTTGTTAATCAAAGATATCCAAATCAAACCGATATGCTGGGCAATGCCAGTACCGATTGGCAAGAACGCATATATAAAAATGCAATGGGGATGGATAATAATTTGAGTATCTCCGGTTCAGTAAATGAGATTCCTTTCAGAGCTTCTTTCGGCTATACAAATAATGATGGTATTCTCAAGCGTGATAACAACACCCGAAAGACTGCTGCAATTACATTGAATCCATCATTTTTTGATGATCACCTTAAATTGACAGCTAATGCGAAGGGCATTCATATCAACAACCGATTTGCTGACCGTGGAGCTATAGGAGCTGCCATGCAGTTTGATCCTACCCAACCGGTATATAATTCTCAGCAGTATTCGGTACCATTAGGGGATGAGCAAATGACTACAAACTGGGGAGGATACAATGCCTGGCTACAGGAGAGCGGTCTTCCAGTAGATTTGGGTACAGCTAATCCAATGGCATTACTATATCAACGTAACGATGTATCAACGGTGAATCGTTTTAACGGGAAGTTTAAGGCAGATTATAAATTTCACTTCTTCCCTGATTTGAAAGCCACTTTGAACATGGGTTATGACTATTCCAAAGGAGAAGGTAACGTTTATGTACCCCAGACCGCTGCTTTTGCTCATGACCCTATACATGGCGGAGGCACGGATAACAGTTATGAAAATGAAAACAAAAATGAACTGTTGGATTTTTACCTTACTTACAAAAGTGATTTTGAAAATATCGACAGTCGTGTAAAATTTATGACAGGTTATTCATGGCAACATTTTTACAATGATAGTTATTCCATTAACTCGAATGTTGCCCGGACCCCCAATCAAACTGATACGATTTCCGATCCCCGGGAACTTTATCTTATTTCATTCTTTGGCAGGTTGAATTATACTTTTAAAAACAAGTATCTCCTTACTTTCACATTACGTAATGACGGAACATCAAGATTTTCGCCCGATACACGCTGGGGATTATTCCCTTCAGCAGCGCTGGGATGGAAAATACAAGAAGAAGGATTCCTACAAGACGTAGATTTCATTTCACAAATGAAACTACGGCTGGGTTGGGGTGTTACAGGTCAGCAAGACGTGGGAGGTTACTACGAACACTTGCCCAGATACACGTACAGCTTATCCGGAGCTTCCTATATGTTTGGGAACACTTTTTACCAAACCATACGTCCTGAAGGCTATGACGAGAATATCAAATGGGAAGAAACCACTACTTATAACATCGGTTTAGATTTTGGCTTTATGAAAGATCGATACTACGGTTCTTTGGAATTCTATCTAAGGGATACCAAAGATTTGTTGAATTATATTCCCGTACCTGCTGGTTCGAATGTTACAAATTATATAAACACTAATATTGGAGACCTTGAAAACAGGGGGTTTGAATTTTCCTTCAACGCCAAACCTATTGTCAGGGAAAATCTGAAATGGCAAGTGGGTATGAATGTCACCTATAATGAAAATGAAATCACCAAGCTTACAGCTTCCGATGACCCAACTTATCTGGGTGTACGAACAGGAGGTATTTCCGGTGGTGTAGGAAACAACATTCAAATCCATAGCGTAGGTCATTCAACCAATTCATTCTTTTTGTATGAGCAGGTTTATGATGAAAATGGTGATCCCATACCGGGAGTGTTTGTGGACCAGAACGATGACGGACAAATCACAGATGCCGACAGGGTACATAATGAAAACCCTGACCCGGAGGTTTCCCTGGGAATTAATTCTTCACTGACTTATAAGAATTGGTATTTTTCTTTTTCAGGAAGAACGAATATAGGCAGCTTTGTATATTATAATGTCGCCTCTGAAAATGGCGTATACAATAGGTTGTACAGACCTGAGGGGCCCTACTTGAGTAATATTTCAACCACAGTCTTTGAGTCGGGTTTTGAATCGCCTCATTACCTATCTGACTACTATTTACGGGATGGCTCATTCTTTAGAATGGACAATATATCGCTGAGCTATACTTTTAAAGATGTAGTCAATGAAGGATCAAGCCTGCAGCTTTCGGCTACCGTCAATAATGCTTTTGTGATAACAAAGTATGATGGCCTCGACCCGGAGCTTGTAAGTGGTATCGATAATCGTGTCTATCCAAGACCCAGAACATATGTTTTAGGTGTAAATCTTAGTTTTTAATCAAAAAATGAATGAGCAATGAAAAAATTATTAAAAATATCACTCGCATTATTTGGTTTTATTCTGTTATCTGTTTCGTGTACGGATGATTTGAATACAGTACCAATTGATGAGGACGAAAAAACGGCTGCCAATATATTTGAAGAGCCGGGAGCTTATAAATCTTATTTAGCGAAACTCTATGCCGGACTGGCTGTTTCAGGTCAGGATGGTCCTGCAGGGATGCCCGATATTAGTGGAATTGATGAAGGTTTCGGACAGTATCTTCGGGGATATTGGTATCACCAGGAATTCCCTACCGATGAAGCGGTTATTGCATGGAGCGACCAAACGATTAAAGATTTTGTCTGGCATGAATGGGGGAGCAGTGATGTGTTTGTCTCTGCCATGTACTCTCGTATTTATTTTCAGATAGCATTGGTTAATGAGTTTCTGAGAGAAACAACAACCGCTAAACTAAATGAGCGCGGGGAATCTGAGGAGCTTAAGAACAAGGTGGATACCTATCGTGCCGAGGCCCGTTTTCTTAGGGCTCTAAGCTATTGGCATGCTCTTGACTTGTTCGGCTATGGGACTTCTGAAGGTGAAGGTATTCCTTTTGTCACGGAGGAAGACCCCGTCGGCTCTTTCTTTCCCGAATCTATTACAAACCAGGAATTGTTTAGTTTCATCGAGTCGGAACTCAAAGAAGTGGAAGGAAAACTCGTAGATGCACGAGCAAATGAATACGGAAGGGCTGATAAAGCAGCCGCCTGGACAGTACTGGCTAAGCTTTATCTAAATGCTGAAACGTATATTAACGAATCCAAGTATACCGAATGCCTGACTTATTGTAAGGAAATCATCAATGGCGGATACTCCTTGGTCGATAATTATGAAAATCTTTTCCTTGCTGATAACGGACACCTCAAAGAGGTGATTTTCCCAATTGTTTACCATGGCATAGAAACTCAAACCTATGGAGGAACAAACTTTATTATTCATGCCGCCGTTGGAGGAGACATGGTCCCCGAAGATTACGGTATTTCCGGGGGTTGGGGTGGTCTTAGAACAACTCCTCAGTTTGTGAATCACTTTGACGATCCTTCGGGAGATACTGATTCACGAGCCATGTTCTTTACTGAAGGTCAAACACTTGAAATTAATGATCTGAGTTTCTTTGAGCAGGGTTATGCTATCGAAAAATTTAAAAATATTACAAGTACCGGCGAACAACCTTCGAGTTTCGAATTCGTGGATACAGATTTCCCCATGTTCCGCCTGGCCGACATATATCTGATGTATGCCGAAGCCGTGAAGCGTGGCGGTTCCGGTGGCGATATGGGCACCGCCGTACAATATTTTAATAAAATCAGAGAAAGAGCTTATGGCGATGCTTCAGGAAATATCTCTCAGAGTGAGTTGACACTTGATTTAATTCTGGAAGAGCGAGGACGTGAACTCTATTGGGAGTGCCATCGTCGTACTGACTTAATTCGTTTTGGTAAGTTGACAGGTGATGACTATATTTGGTCGTGGAAAGGGCATACACAAGAGGGTAGAGCTACAGATGCGAAATACAAACTCTTCCCACTACCTGCATCGGATGTGACTGCCAATACAAATTTGTCACAAAATCCTGATTATTAATAACTAAAATATGATAAACTATGAAAAGTTTAATGAAATTAATTATAGTATTAATGGGGTTTGGAGTTATAATAAGTTCTTGTGAAAAGGAAAATGATAACCCCGTTTTAAATACAGGTGAAAATAAAGCACCTCAGCTTAGTATGAATTTCGATAGTCTTGTGCTATCAGAAGAATATGCTGACAGTACAATTCTATTTGAGTGGTCTCCGGCAGATTATAATATTGATGACATAAAAGATGTAACTTATATTCTGGAGATGAAAGCTGTTGATAGTTCCGAATATATGGAGCTTACTAGCACTACAGAGACTACTTATTCAATAACGATGGGAAATTTAAATACCATGTTAATACAACAAGGCTATCCTGTGGAGACGAATTTATCTTTTGAATTCAGGGTATATAGCTATATTACTAAGGAAGCTCAGGATACTTATACTTATTCGGAGAATAGTAATATTTCTGTTTCTGCTTATGCCCAGGAAATCGAGGTTAAGCCAATTTATATCCTGGGAGATGGAACTCCTCCTGGTTGGGATAATAATGCAGCACTTGAGATGTCACATATGGAAGATGGTAAATTTGAAATTACCGTATTTCTAGATCCGGAAGCAGGAGACTTTATGAAGTTTATATCACGTTTGGGACAATGGGCTCCGCAATGGGGAACCGATGACTCAGGGACTCCACAAGAAGGTCCGTTGGTTTATCGACCAACAGAAGATGTGGAAGATCCTCCGGCTATCCCGATTCCGGAAGAAGCAGGCGATTACCATGTAGTAGCTGATACGGCTAATCTCACATATACTACTGAACCGGCGACAAAAGCAATGGATTTGATAAATGGTCAAACCGTTGATATGGAAAAGGTAGATTATGGTGAATTTACCGTAACCACTACATTGAATGATGGAACGATCGGCTTCCGTGAAACAGGCGGTACAAATTCAACCTGGACCTGTACAAACGTTCAGGGAATGAGTGGCCGTGTGACTACTGATTTATCAAAGGGCCAGACCTTCGATTTTAAAGAAGGACGTCAGTATACAATTTCAGTGGATTTAGGTGTCAAAACCTTCTCAATAGTAAGGGATTAGTCTATCTGAATTCAAAATAAATGAATACCCACTCATCGGATGATGGGTGGGTATTTTTGTGAGATGCTATAAAGCATTAACCTTAAACAAAAAAACAGGATGAAAAGAATTGTTCTTTCAGGATTAATTATATTTCTATTATTGGGAAGTGTATTGGGTCAAAACAGTATCGACCGCATCGAGCCTCCCTTCTGGTGGGTAGGTATGAATAACCCCGAATTGCAGGTGATGCTGTATGGCCAGGATATTGGCGAATTGAGACCTGCGGTAAACAATGAGGCGGTTACATTAAAGCGCTTTGAGAAAGTGGAAAGCAATAACTATATTTTCCTTTACTTCAGGGTGAACCGGCAGGCAGAGCCCGGATCGTTCACCGTTCATCTGAAAAATGGGGATGAAACGGTCAACTCTTTTGATTATCGCCTCAAAGCCCGGGAAAAGAATTCCGCCGGGCGAGAAGGATTCAATAATTCGGATGTGATGTATCTGATTACGCCCGATCGCTTTGCCAATGGGAATCCTGGGAATGATGCTGTGGAAGGATATCGCGATAAACCGGACCGTAGTGATGATTATGGCCGCCACGGAGGCGATATACAGGGAATTATTAATCGCCTGGATTATATCGACGAAATGGGATTTACAGCCATTTGGCTCAATCCTGTCCTTGAAAATGCCATGGCTGAGGCTTCCTACCACGGCTATGCCACCACCGATTACTACAAGGTAGACCCGCGGTTTGGGAGCAATAAGCTGTACAAAAAACTCAGCGAGGAAGCTCAGAAACGTGGGATTAAACTGAT
>JAIPAH010000136.1 GCA_021740175.1 Bacteroidales bacterium | reverse complement strand
GTCATTTTCTTTACGATCTGGGCTTAACGGTAGATACCGAACCGTTTAAGCGGCTTATCAACCAGGGGAAAATCCAGGGCCGTTCCAATTTCGTTTACCGCGTTGTTGGTACTAAAAAGTTTGTTTCCTATTATAAGCGCAAAGAATACGACACCCAGCGCATTCATGTGGATATAAATATCGTCCATAATGATGAGCTGGATATCCAGGCGTTCCGTGAATGGATGCCCGAATACCAGGATGCCGAGTTCATCCTGGAAGACAACGGAACTTACGTCTGCGGGGCGGAAGTGGAAAAGATGAGTAAGTCGAAACACAACGTGGTAAACCCCGATGACCTCATTGCGCAGTATGGCGCCGACACATTCCGTCTTTACGAAATGTTTCTCGGACCGATTTACGATGACAAGCCATGGGATACGCAGGGTATCGAGGGCGTATTCCGTTTCGTTAAAAAATTCTGGCGCCTATTTCATGATGAAGACAATAACTTCAACGTTAGTGAGGAAGAACCCGGTGAAAAAGAACTGAAAATCCTCCATCAGACTATCAAAAAGGTAACCGATGATATGGAGCGCTTTTCCTTCAACACCACCATTAGCCAGTTTATGATCTGTACCAATGAGTTGAATGACCTTAAGTGTAACAAGCGAGCAATTCTCGAACCATTAACGGTTCTGCTAGCACCCTTTGCCCCGCATATGGGGGAAGAGTTGTGGCGACTGCTGGGTCATGAAGAAACGATCGCCTATGCCAGGAATCCGGAATTCAACGAAGAATACATAAAAGAAAGCACCTATGAATACCCGGTCTCCTTCAATGGCAAGATGCGTTTCAAAATGGAGTTTCCGCTGGATATGCCCAAGGAAGAGATAGAGAAAAAAGTGCTGGAAGAAGAACGCGCGCAAAAATACCTCCAGGGCAAAACACCGAAAAAGGTGATAGTAGTGCCGAAGAAGATTATTAATGTGGTGGTGTAAAAGGTAAGCCGCTCCAGGGTTTGGGGCGGTTTTTTTATGGGTGGATTTTATTGGGATCTTGACACGTATCAAAAACAATTGCAAAAAATAAAGCAGGCTTCCTCCTTATGCAAGAAACCTGCTTTAAAAAATGATTCTGAAAAATATCTATAATCTCCTTAAACCATCCCCATCTCTTTACCAATCTTTTTGAAGGCCTTGAGGGCAGTATCGAGATGTTCCTGCTCATGACGCGCTGAAATCTGAACGCGAACGCGGGCCTGACCTTTCGGTACTACCGGATAAGAAAATCCGATTACGTAAATACCCTCATCCAACAAACGGGCGGCAAAATCCTGGGCTTTTTTGGCATCATACAACATCACGGCACAAATGGCTGAATCGGTGGGTTTAATGTCAAAACCGATTTTCTTCATTTCACCAATAAAATAATCTTTGTTGCTGTGCAGCTTATCCTGCAACTCCGTGGTTTCAGCCATCATATCAAACATCCGGATACCGGCGTTAACCACAGCCGGGGGTAATGAGTTGGAGAACAGGTAAGGTCGCGAACGCTGCCGCAAGAGCTCGATGATTTCTTTGTGACCGGTAGTAAAACCACCAATAGCGCCACCAAAGGATTTTCCGAGAGTACCGGTAATCAGGTCAACCTTTCCTCTCACATTGTACAACTCGGTAACGCCGCGACCGGTTTCTCCTACTACGCCCGCTGAGTGGGCTTCATCGAGCATCACCAGCGCATCATACTTTTCGCCCAACTCAATCATTTTATCCACCCGAGGTGTATGGCCATCCATGGAAAATACGGCATCAGAAGCAATTACCCTGAAACGGGCATCCTGCGCTTCTTTCAGCTTTTCTTCCAGGTCTTCCATATCGGCGGTTTTATAGCGAAAACGCCGGGCTTTACACAAACGCACACCATCAATGATGGAGGCGTGATTTAATGAATCGGAAATAATTGCATCCTGATCCGTTAACAGTGGCTCAAACAAACCGCCGTTGGAGTCGAAATTAGCGGCGTAAAGAATGGCATCTTCGGTACCGAAAAATTCAGCAATTTTCTTTTCGAGTTTCTTGTGTAAATCCTGCGTTCCACAAATAAAACGTACCGAAGACATTCCAAAACCACGGGTATCCAAACCTTCTTTAGCTGCTTTGATTAATTCCGGATGATCCGCCAAGCCAAGGTAATTGTTGGCACAAAAGTTCAATACTTTTTGTCCGGATTCCAGTTCAATTTCTGCTCTTTGGGGGGTTACTATAACTCGTTCATCTTTATAAAGGCCTGCTTCTTTAATATCTGCAAGTTCTTTCTGCAGATGTTCTTTCATTTTTCCGTACATGCGCTTTTAATTTTTGATTTATTTATCTAACAAAGATAACGGTAATTGTCAATTTAATAAATATACATATCATGGAAATAAAGGGGATTTTTACGCTTACTTAAAATAAGGTATATTTGCCGCAATGAATTGCTTAGTGAATTAATAGTAAAATGATTGGGTATTTTTTATTTATTTAAAATGATTCTGAATTCATAAATTATTATTCTCGCAATAAACATCAAAAACCAAATGGTATAGGAATGAAAAAAATATTAGTATTAGGAGCCTGCGGGCAAATTGGTTCTGAACTGGTCGTCGAACTCAGAAAGCGTTACGGAAATAACAATGTTATAGCCAGCGATCTTTGCGAAGATGCGGATGAAAAAATTGCCGGAGAAGGGCCTTTTTATAAGGCCGATGTAACCGATGTCCAACGAATAGCTGAAATTGTCAGGGAAAATAAAATCGATACCATCTACAATCTTGCAGCGATACTTTCGGCCGTGGCAGAGCAAAAGCCCCATGCAGCCTGGAATGTTGGAATTAACGGTTTGTACAATGTCTTGGAAATTGCCCGGGAACAAAATTGTTCGGTATTTTTTCCCAGCTCGATTGGTGCTTTTGGTCCGACCACACCTCCCGACAGCACGCCGCAAGATACTATCCAGCGACCCCAGACTATGTACGGCGTTACCAAAGTTACCGGCGAACTTCTGAGCGACTATTACCACAAGCGCTTTGGCGTTGATACCCGGGGTGTCAGGTTTCCGGGTATTATCTCCAACGTAACTCTTCCGGGGGGTGGAACTACAGATTACGCCGTTGAAATTTACTACGAAGCTGTTAAATCAAACGCTTACACTTCGCCGCTTAAAAAAGGAACTTTCCTGGATATGATGTATATGCCGGATGCTATAAAAGCAGCTATCGAACTCATGGAAGCCGATTCTTCCAAACTAAAACACCGAAACTGTTTTAACGTCACAGCCATGAGCATTGACCCGGAAGCCATCGCCAGCTCTATACGCAAATTTTCACCGGATTTTGAATTAAATTATGATCCCGAAGAAGTCAAACAGGAAATCGCCGATTCGTGGCCCAACTCTCTTGACGATTCAGCGGCCAGGGAAGAATGGGGCTGGAAACCTGATTTCAAGCTGGATGACATGACCGAAGACATGCTGAAAGCAGTGAAGAAGAAATATGAGAAAAACCTGATTTAAAAAGTTGGCAGTTGACAAGAAGCAGTTGGCAAGAAATATAATTCTTGCCAACTGCTTACTGCCAACTAAAGGTAATACATCCCTGTTATTCCACCCCCACGCCAAATTTTAAATCACCCATTTTTAACACCTTGACCTGTCATTTTCATTAATTTTGCAGCGATTTTACACAGAGACAGAGGAGGAAAAGTGAAAATAGCATCATTGGTATCAGGAGGCGTAGACAGTTCGGTGACCATCCCTTTGCTCGTTGAGCAGGGTTACAAACCCACCATATTTTATATTAAAATCGGGATGGAAAACAAACCGGGCTTTACCGATTGCCCCTCGGAAGAAGATATCGAAATCACTTCTTATATCGCCCGTAAATACGGATTGGAAATGGAGATTGTCGATCTGCATGAAACCTACTGGAACACGGTGGTCAAGTACACCATTGATACAGTAAGTAAGGGGCTGACACCTAATCCTGATGTAATGTGTAACCGGATGATCAAATTCGGCGCCTTTGAAGAAAAAATGGGGCATGAATTTGACCTTATCACTACAGGGCATTATGCCGATACCTTCGAAAAGAACGGAAAAAAGTACCTGGCTACTGCAGCAGACAAAGTAAAGGATCAAACCTATTTCCTGGGCCGCATCACTTACCATCAGCTTTCGAAGCTGATGTTTCCGCTTGGGAAAATTGAAAACAAAAGCCGGGTTAGGAAAATCGCAGAGGAAATGAATTTGCCAAGTGCACACCGTCCCGACAGCCAGGGAATCTGTTTTTTGGGTAAAATAAATTACAGGGAATTCATCAAGCGTTATCTTGGTGAAAAAGAAGGACAAATTATTGACCTGGATACCGGTAAAAATTTGGGAACCCACCGGGGATACTGGTTCTACACTATCGGCCAGCGCAAAGGTTTAGGCCTTAGCCAGGGACCCTGGTTTGTCATTAAAAAGGATACCGACAATAATATCATTTATGTCTCCCGTGGCTATGACCCCAGCTCACAATACGATGATAAGATCATTCTTGAAGATGTACAATTTATTACTGAAAATCCTTTCACCCAATTGGAGCAGGGAGAACCTATCACCTTCAAAATAAGACATACACCGGATTTTACACCGGGTATTCTTTACAAAAAGGGAGACCGGTATCTTATACAATCCGAAAAGAAAGTATCCGGTATTGCTCCCGGCCAATTCGGAGTAATTTATGATTCCGAAAAAAACACCTGTATAGGAAGTGGCATCATTGCCGATTAAACTTTTTTCAAGTTAATTTTTTGTTAATCAAAGAACGCGCTTATTGCACCTTTTTGGGTTTTTCATTAAATTTAACAAAAAAACTAGAGCTTATGAAACCAAATGTCTTTTCTATCTTTCTAACTGTTGCGTTAGTTGCCTTTACAGGAATTATGGCTGATGCGGGAAATGATGAAGAAAAATATCCCGTTTGTGATTATGCTTACGTGCGGGTCGAAGGCCAGATCGATCGACGAATGTCCGTTGAAGTAGACCTCGGAGAAAGTAAAAAAGCCAATAATCTTGAGGATCAAATAGAAGATGATCTCAAAGGCTACCACTCCTACGTTCAAATTCTGAATTACTTTTTAGACAAGGATTACAAGCTGGAAAAAGTATTTGATCAGATGTTTATGTCGGCTTCCGGAGGCGGCAGTGAAGGTATTGCATACCTATTAAAACGTCCGGGAGCTGGGGATTAATAGCCAAACTTCAGGAAAACAAAAGAGAAAAGCCTTCAAACAGGATATATGGCTTTTTTCTGCTAAAAACACTTCCTAAGTATAAAACAAAAATATTCAGCAACTTGCCTTTTAAAATAAAAGTATAAGTTGCTGAATATTTATTTAAAAGCCTGCCTAAGGGCAGCCTTTTAATTATTCTTCTTTCTGCTGCTCTTCGTATTCTTTAAGCAATTTTTGCTGTAAATCACCCGGGACAGCTTGATATGAATCGAAATTCATAGTAAATTCAGCCTGCCCGCTTGTTAGTGAACTTAAAGCTGTCGAATAGCGATCCATTTCAGCTAAGGGTACCTTGGCGCGGATACGCTGATATTTACCTTCACCTTCCATACCTTCTATAATTGCCCGACGTCCCTGCAGATCGGTCATCACATCACCCATCTTATCCTCGGGAACCATCACTTCCACGTAGTAAACCGGTTCAAGAATTTTTGGGCCGGCTTGTTTAAAGGCATCACTAAAGGCGTTTCGGGCAGCGGTTTTAAATGATACTTCATTTGAATCAACCGGGTGCATCTTACCATCATAAACGTTCACCACAATATCGCGGGCATAAGAGCCCGTAAGGGGCCCTTCTTCCATCCGTTCCATCAAGCCTTTCAAAATAGCCGGTATAAACTTGGTATCGATGGCACCACCGACGATGCAATTATTGAGGATCAGTTTTCCGCCCCATTCCATATCATAAATTTGTTGATCACGAATAGGATAATCTTTCTGATCTTCCATACCTTCATAATAAGGCTCAATCATTATGTAAATTTCACCAAACTGGCCTGCTCCTCCTGATTGCTTTTTGTGGCGATAGCTCGCAAAAGCCCGCTTGGTAATAGTTTCCCTGTATGGAATCTTCGGGGAAAAAATTTCTATATCAATATTGTAATGGTTTTCGATATACCACTTCGCGGTATTAATATGTAACTCTCCATATCCTTTGATAAGGGTTTGCTTTAATTCCCTGGAAAATTCTACGATAAGCGTCGGGTCAATACGGTTAATTTCATTCAATGCCACGCCCAGTTTTTCATCATCGGAGGAATTAACCGCTTTAATAGCTACGATATGGACAGGGGCGGGGAATTGCACCTTCTTCAGCGGAGCGGGATATTTCGGGTCGGCAAGGGTGACATTGGTTTGAGCTTCCTTGAGTTTTATTGTTGCACCAATATCCCCGGGTAACATCTCTTCGACTTTATCCCGCTTTTTGCCTGCCATGACCATAACCTGGGATATGCGTTCTTTATTCTCCCGTTGTGTGCTGATAAGATCCATTCCTTCAGTAGCCTTACCTCCATACACCTTAAAAAAGGAAACTTCTCCAAGGTGCTGCTCCATAGAGGTTTTAAAAATAAACAACGAGGTAGGATCATCTTGTTTGCAAGTGAATTCTTTTTGTCCGTCCTCTGTTTCGCGCTTGCTAATTATGTCAGGGGAGGGCACGTTATTTACCAAAAAATCCAACACTCTTTGAGGCCCCATGTTCTTCTTGGCGGAAGTTACAAGGAGCGGAAAAATATCACGATTTTTCACTCCCAACTTTAAGCCCTCATTAATCTCTTCTTCCGTCAAAGATTCATCTTCGAAAAATTTTTCCATGAGCTCCTCTTTACCTTCAGCAGCCGATTCTATCAGTGATCCGTGCAACTCTTCGGCCCTGTCTTTTTCTTCATCCGGGATATCCAAAATTTCGGGTTTACCCCCGCCTTCGGGATATCGAAGCATTTTCATCTGCAGCAAATCAATCACCGAATTAAATTCCAGGCCTGCATTAACGGGATATTGGATAAGTGCAATTTTATCACCAAATTCTTCCTTCATTTGATTTAAGATATTATCAAAGTTGATGTTTTCATGATCGACGTGATTCATCACAAAAACCACCGGAAGCCCATATTTCTCGGCATAGTTAAAATGCTTTTCCGTTCCTGTTTCTACCCCATTGTGAGCATTAATAGTGATTACCGAAGTATCGGTGACATTCATGGCGGTAATCACCTCCCCTTTGTAATCAGGGAATCCCGGCGTATCAATAATGTTTAACTTTTTGTTTTTATGCTCGGTATAAAGCACCGTGGAGGATACGGAATTTTGCTTATCCTGCTCGATAGGTCGATAATCTGAAACCGTATTTTTGTCGTCGATGTTTCCAAGGCGATTGATAAAACCGCTTTCATAAAGTATGGCTTCTGCTAATGTTGTTTTCCCTGATTTTGCAGCTCCTGCAAAATTTACGTTTCTAATGTCTTGTGTTTGATATACCTTCATGCTGAATTTTGATTATTAAGTGGTTCCCAAATGTTTTCAGGTTTTAAATGCGGTCAAAATTAAAAATTTTGTCCTGAATTATAAAAAAGAATGTTCCTAATATTCAAAAATTTAGCTTTGCTCTTATAAAAGATGATGATATTTTTTTAAACTACTGAATACAAGAAAACTTCTTCAAACCTTTTGCCGCCAAAAAAACTAAGACTGTGACTGTTCTATTGCTTCTTTTCTCTTAAGAATATCCTTCCATTTCTCCGGCTTTATTTTCGCCCCCATATCCCTGATAACCTCAGAAGCTAATAAAGAGCCGATATTTCCACAGCTCTGTAAGGGGAGATCACGAGCCAGGCCATATAAAAATCCCGATGCATACAAATCCCCTGCTCCCGTTGTATCAATACTCTTCACTTTTTCCGTATCTATTTTGTATAATTCATCGTTATGACGAATCAGGGATCCTTCTTTTCCTACTTTTACCACGGCAATATCAACAAAACCGGCTATTTCATCAAGGGCCTTTTGCGGATCATCGTAACCGGTATAAGCTTTTGCTTCTTCTTCATTAGCAAAAAGAATATCAACATAATTTTTGACCATCGTCTTGAGAAAATCAAGATTATCCTCAACAACATTGTAGCTGGCCAAATCCAAAGATATTTTCAATCCCGCATCCTTAGCTACTTTCAAAGCATGTTCCAGCAAATCATGGTTTTGGACCAAATAACCTTCGATATGCAAATAATCATAATCTTTGAACATTGACTTGTCGATATCATCAGATGATAAGTCGATAGCAGCTCCCAAATGCGTGGCAAAAGTTCTTTCGGCATCTTCTGAAATAAAAGCTATAGCTCTACCGGTATCCTTGTCCGTGCGAATCAGGTTGGGGTCAATATTATTGTTTTTCAAATCATCATGGAAAAAATCTCCCATTTCATCGTTACCAACTTTTCCAACAAAAGAAGCGGGCACGCCCAATCCGGCCAAACCATGAATCGTATTAGCGGATGATCCACCTGAGGCATAGGTTTGCTTCAAATGCTTCGTTTCTTCAAGAACTTTTTTGCTAAATTCAGCATCTACTAATTGCATGCTCCCCTTTGGCAGGGAAAATTTTTCAAGTAAGCTATTATCATTGATTTCGGTTAAGATATCTACCAATGCATTTCCTAATCCAATTACTTTTTTCATAATGTATCTCTATTTTAAAATTTTTATTGAATTTTAAATTTTCCGGGCAAAGGTATTGATTATTTCCAAACTGATTGTATATTTGCAATCGCTTTTGAAAAGCTCCCTTATACGGACAATAAAATAACGGGGTTAAATGATAAACATTCCTCAGTTGGTTTGAGTTCCGAAGCTTCGGAATTAATCAGGGAGTCAAAGCGTTCTTTTAAATAAAATAACACATTCCTCAGTAGCTCAGTTGGTTAGAGCACCTGACTGTTAATCAGGGAGTCGTCAGTTCAAGTCTGACCTGAGGAGCCTTAAGCCGGATAGTTGAATAATTATCCGGCTTTTTTTTGTAGCTTTAACCTATGTTTTATATCTACTTCCTTTATTCTGAAAAATATGATCGTTATTA